>NZ_JBIWAI010000001.1:2444028-2842404 GCF_044759945.1 Amycolatopsis sp. NPDC098790 | reverse complement strand
CCCGGGCGCCGGGCACCTCGCCATGTACGACGTTCCCGACCTGCTCGCCGACACCATCCACGAGTGGGTCGCCCGAGCGCGAGCGGCGTGACGTGTAGGCCGTCGAAGACGGGCGGCCCCGTGGACGAGCAGATGGCGTCCAGAGTGCCATCGGCGTCAGCAACTCGGCGGTCGGACTGTCATCCGCAGCGACGGCCACTGGCCTACGGCTCGCTCGCCGCCGTTACCTCTTTCTTAACCTGACCTGCGGGTTGTGGTCACCAGGCCAGCATGATCCCCGTTCTAGCAAGTGCGGTCCATAGCACAGGCATCTCCCCAAACGCGCGAGCGCTTGCCGCCGGTCAAGCTATGTCGGTGGGATAGGCTCCTGTTGTTGCAGTGCAACACGATCTTCAGGGGTGCCCGCCGATCCCTGGACTCGGCGACCAAGAGCCTGGAAACTTCGTGGTTGTCGCAGTCGGCACCCCTGAGGAGCTGGATCGCCGACGGGGTGTGGCATTGGGCGAAATTTTTCGCTCGATGCCACACTTCGGTTCCGCATCGTTTCGTGCGTGTCGATCTGATTGGCCGCCGCACCGCGCCTCGGGTTCGGGATGCGTCGTCGGCAAATTAACTGGACGACCTGGCCGCCCGGCTCGACCGAAGACCATGCATTGGGCGACCAGGTCAGCGAGCAAGGCAACCTATCCACAGGGTTGTCCACACCGGCCCTCGCGGTTGTGGACGGCCGGCAGGTTCGGGCTGTCAATCCAAGTTCGCCCTCAACGAGCGACAGCGTTCGACATCGTGGAGGAGCTGTTTCTTTTCGGCGATCAGCCAGGACCGTCGGCGACGGGCAGCGAGCTGCAGCGTAGAGCGCTCAACCTCATACCTACTGTCACCGATCAGGGTGTTGACCAGCGCAAACACGGCACAATTGGGCCAGTCGGGTTACCGTCGAGCCAGGCGACGATCCCTCGACCTCGGGAGGCCGGCCATGGCTGCGCGTGCCTCCTCTGACGTGCCCGACTGGGTCACGCCGATGCTGGCCAAGCCCGACGGCGGCCAGCTACGAGCTGGTGCCGAGTGGGCATACGAGTACAAGCTGGACGGCTACCGGGCGTGCATGCAGATCGCCCCGGACGGCACCACCTTGCTCACCAGCCGCAACGGGATCGACTTCACACACGAGTTCGCCGACCTCGCCGGCATCCTCGCCCCCGCACTCGACGGCCAGGCCGCGGTGCTCGACGGCGAGATCGTCGTCTACAACGACGCCGGGCAGATCGACTTCGGGCTGCTGCAGGAACGCCGCGGCCGCTACCAGACCCACCGCAGCTCTCCGCGGCGCGACCAGCCCTTTGACGACGTTCCGATCCGGTTCCTCGCCTTCGACCTGCTACAACTCGGCAGCACATCGCTGCTGCGTCAGCCCTACGAAGAACGACGCGGCTTGCTGGCCGGCCTGGAGATGCCCGACCCGTACCGGATCTCGGTCGTCCGGCAGTTCACCTTCACCGATCTGGCCGCCGATCGCCGCACCCCTCGGGATCTGCTCGACCATGTCGCCGCCACCGGACATGAAGGGCTCGTCGCCAAGCGCTTGAGCGCCCCGTACGTGCCGGGCAAGCGCCCGGACTACTGGTGCAAGCACGCCTTGATCCAGACCACCGAGGTGATCATCTGCGGGTGGCGGCCGGGGCAGAACCGGCTGTCAGGCAACCTCGGTGGGCTGCTGCTCGGTGGCCACGACCCCGATACCGGCGACCTGGTCTACATCGGTGACGTCGGCACCGGCTTCAGCGAAGCCGAGCGCGCCCGCCTGCTGGCTCAGCTTGAACAGCTCGAGCAGCGCAAGCACCCGTTCGCGGCCACACCGCCGCGGGAGGACACCGCCCGCGCCCACTGGGTCAGGCCCGAGCTGGTCGGCGAGGTCGTCTATCGCCAGTTCACCCGCGGCGCCGGACGGCTGCGCCACACCGCCTGGCGTGGCCTGCGCGACGACCGTGCACCCGACGAGGTGCGCGCCCCGCGCGTCCGCGAACGCGTCGCCGCCGAGGCCACACCGGCTCCTACCACCAGCCGGACGAACGCCGCGCGGAAGCGCTCGTCCACCGCCTCGGCCGCGAAAGCGTCGGCTGCGCCGACGCCGCCGATCGGGAAGAAGATTCCCGTGCAGGCAGGGAAACGGCGCCTCACCTTGTCCAATCTGGACAAGCCGCTCTACCCGGACGGGTTCACCAAGGGCGAGGTGATCAACTACTACTCCCGCATCGCCGAGATTCTGCTGCCGCAGCTGGCGGGCCGGCCGGTGACGTTCATCCGGTTTCCCGACGGTGTCGGCGGGCAGCAGTTCTTCGAGAAGAACGTCCCCAACGGCGCCCCCGACTGGCTGCCCACGGTCCGGCTGCCCAGTACCGGCAGCCGCTCCGGCCGCGGCGACGGCGAGATCGAGTACGCCCTGCTCGACGAACTCGCCGCCCTGGTGTGGGCGGCGAACATGGCCGCCCTCGAACTGCACGTCCCGCAATGGCGCGTCGATGCCGACGGTCACCGGCTGCCACCGGATCTGCTGGTGTTCGACCTCGATCCCGGCCCCGGCACGTCGATCGTGCACTGCTGCCGGGTTGCCGAGCGGCTGCGCGAGGTCCTGTGCGACGACGGGCTGACTCCGTTCGCGAAAACTTCTGGCTCGAAGGGTATGCAGCTTTACGCCGCGATCGACACCGACGATCCCGCCGCGCCGTCTGCCTACGCCAAGAAGCTCGCGCAACGCCTCGCCCGGGAAACACCCGACTCGGTCACCGCCGTGATGGCGAAGACCCAGCGCACCAACCGCGTGTTCATCGACTGGTCGCAGAACAACCCCGCCAAAACCACCGTCGCCCCATACTCGTTGCGCGGCCGCGACCACCCCACCGTGTCGACTCCGCTGAGGTGGGACGAAGTGGAAACGTGCCGGCACGCCAGCCAGCTGGTGTTCACCGCCGACGACGTCCTCGACCGCGTCGGCGACCACGGCGACCTCCTGCTCCCCCTGCCCGAGAAACGCGCCCCACTGGTCAAACCGGCATAGCCACCCGGCCACCGGGCCCTCTGGGCCGCGGCTAGCTGCGCTCGTCGGGGCAGCTGCGGTTCATGAAATCCGCGAGGTGATACCGCAACTCGGCGAGGTGGCTGTAGCTCGCCTCGATCCACCGGCAGCTGGCGTGCACGCCGGGCCCGGTACGTGAAGCCAACCATGCTCCACCACCGGTTCACGCCAGCACCCCAGATCCAGATCGCCGTGCTGGACGTGGTCGAAATACAGCGGCTCGCCCAGCACCTGATCCAACGCCGCGACGACCGACGCCACATCCGCGACCGGGATCGTGACACCACCCGGCGCCCGCTCCGGATCAACCACCGGCAGCTCGGCATCGTTCGCCGCTGCTCCACCAGCAGGAGCGGTCCCGCCACGGTGGACACAGTCGGCTGGTGCCACGCTGCGGAAACATGCGCTGTCGAGGAACACCTCCACCGACCAGGTCCCCATCTCCGGAGTCGGCTCCAACACCACACCCACACCCCCTGCTTCTCCGCCCCCGAGTCTCCCCACCACACGTGAGCTCATCCGGCGAACTGCGTAACACCACCCGAACGAGTGCTGCACCGGCAGCAGCGACCGCGCACGCTGGGAAAGAACAGGGCAGGCACGCGACACCATCGTCGAACCCGACGGGAAGTGTGGACGATGACCAGCGAACGACAGGTACGGCTACGCCTGGAGCACCGCACGATCTCCGATGCCGCGTGCAACCCGCGAGACGCGCTCAGCTACCCCGGCATCACCATCGAACGTGTCGAAAACGACGACGTCGTCGAGCAAACCTGGATACCGCTGGGAACGGCCCCGGACTACGCCGACGACGAAGCACTCATCGCCGCGTGGCACGCCGCCGTGCAATGGAGCCGCTCCTACACCGACAGCCATCCGACCTAGGAGCGCGAACGCAGGGGCCGCGCCACCAACCGGCGACCGCGCAGCACCACGCGCCTGATCGACAGGGTTGCGCGTCAGGTGAGGACGCCGACGCCGGCGTACAGGCCGTCGTCGTGCGGATCGACCACGGCGCTCACCCGGTCCGGGCGCCAGTTCGCGCTCGTCGTGAGCCCCGGTTCGACCAGGTCGAATCCGTCGAACAGCGCCAGGACTTCGGTGCGGGTGCGAGGAAAGATGTGGTCTTGGGTGGAACGCATGGTTTCAGCGACCCGCGGGTCGGCGAGCACGGCGAAGTCGTTGGTCAGGTGCGTGATAGCCAGGTGGCTGCCGGGGGCGAGCGCGTCGCGGTAGGTGGCGAACACGGCTGGGACGTCCGCAGCCGGGGGCAGGTAGTGCCCCAGGGCGACCGCGAGCAGCCCGACCGGCTGGGACAGGTCCAGCAGCGAACAGACCGGCTCGGAGCCCAGCACGTCGTGGGGTTGGGTGACGTCGGCTTGCACCACGTCGGCATGCGGGTTGTCGGCCAGCAGCAACTGGCTGTGGGTGACCGCGACCAGTTCGTAGTCGACGTAGACGACACGGGCCTCCGGGTCGATGTCTTGGGCGACTTCGTGGACGTTGCCGACGGTCGGGATGCCGGAGCCGAGGTCGAGGAACTGGCGGACGCCGGCCTCGAGCATGAACCGCACCGCGCGGCGCAGGAACGCGCGGTTGCGTCGAGCGACCTGTGCGACCTGTGGCTGGATGGCGCTGAGCCGCTCGGCCACGGTGCGGTCGGCGGCCAGGTTGTGCGCGCCGCCGAGCAGGTAGTCATAGATCCGCGCGACCGAGGGCGTGGCCCGGTCCACTTCGGCCGGGAGCCAGTCCGCGTCGTCGATCTCCGTCACCGTCGTCCTTCCGCCACGGAGAAATGCAATCTCACGCCAGTGCGATGCGCAAGCCGGGACGTGCAGCGACCTCGTCCGCGAAGAACGGCGGGGCAGCCTTGCCCTGCCGTTTCGCCTCCGCGTGGGCGATCAGGTTCCAGGCTGCAGCCTCGAGGATTGCTCGGTGATGACCCGGTGCACGAAGTCGGCGGCGACGTCACGGAGTTTGACGTTGGTGTTCTGCGACTGGGTGATCAGCCGTTGCATCGCGGCCTTCTCGTCAATCTTGTGGATGAGCATGAGCATGCCCTTGGCTTGCTCGATCACGCTGCGGTGGCGCATCGCGGCATGCAGGTTCTCGGCGAGGGTGTGGGCCTGCCGGTAGCGGCGGTCGGTCCGCAGGGCCGACTCGACGCTCAAGATGTACAGGCGCAAGGTGGTCGCGTCGAACTGCTGATAGCCGTGCGTTCCGAACCCGAACAGGTTCAGCGCGCCGCGTGCGCCGTCCTCGACCTGCAGCGGTGCGGCCAGGAAGCTGCCGACGCCATGTTCTTTGGCTTCTCGAACGAAGTCGGGCCAGCGTCCGCCGGCTTCGGCGATGGTGACGCGCACGACGTCCTCGATCCGGGCGGCGTCGAGGCAGGGCCCTTCCCCGGTGCTGTACTGGGTGCGGTCCAGCAGGACGGCTCGCTCGTCGGTGCTGGCCGCGGTGGTCGCACGGCCGTCGGTGAGGGTGGTGATGCTGGCCATGTCGGCGTCGGGCACCAGCCGTACCGCCTCGGCGCACACGGTGGTCAGGACGTCGTCGGTGTCCGGCGTGTGGTCGAAAAGTCCGGACAGTTCGGCGATGGTGGCGCCGAGCTCGTCGAGCCGGTGGGCGAGGTCGTCGTTGTCGGCTGCCACAGCGGGCGCCTCCGTCCCTGGACGGCGAGCGCCCGGGACGGCCTCGCCAGCGGTGTTGGGGGAAGACAACCGCTGGCCTTTCAACGGGGTCAGCAGAACCCTACAGCCCCGCCCGCAGAGATCGAAAAGTCGTGTTTGGCTCTTCAGCTGCCGGGTAATGGCAGGACACGGCCGGGAACTCCAGCGGGATGTTCCCGGCCGAGGTCTCGCCGGCTCCAGAAGAGAGGGCCGGCGGGACCGACCTCCAATCGGACTCCGGCATACTCGCCCGGTGACCGCACCGTTGCGCGACGTCGAGTTCCGATCTATCGATGCGCAACCGATGACTGATGCGTACCCGGGCTCGTGCGGACGTTCGGCAACGACAAGCTGGGGTGGATTGTGGCAGGCGCGTGCCGCCGTCCGAGCGAAGCCACCGGACGAGCGTCGTTCCCGCATCGGTTGTCGGCTAGGGTATCCGGTGGCTCGGCCATCCCCTCCCCCCTCGGTGGCCGAGCCCCTTCCTTTGCGGCCAGGCACCTTGCGAGGTCGTTATGGCGATCGCATTTGGGGTGTTCCGCGGCGCGATGGATGCCTCTGTCCTCTTGGTGGCGTGTCGCGCCCCCGATTGAGTGGTGCTGCAGTTGGGCACTTCCCATCATGTCCGGTGCCGCGCCGCGATGCGGTAGGCGGACAACCAGCGATGACGTCTCTGGCGGCCTGCTTGCAGTCACGGAGTGCGAGCCTCGCGCGATTCAACGCAGCAGCCGCCGAAACCCGTGGCCACGCCTGCCTTCGGCAGGCCGGCGGTGGTGAGACAGCCGACGCGATACCTCGGCCTTCCACCCGTTGGACGAGGAGGGACACCATGTTCTACTCCGTTGCCAACTGCACGGGCGCATGCGCCCTCACTCTTGGCCAGCGCACCCACATCCGGACGGTACCGACGTCGGACCACACCACCATCGCGGTCAGCGGCGATGTCGATCTGACTGTGACCGCCGAGCTGCATGACCAGCTGCACCAAGCCCTGCGCCAGCGTCCCGCATCGTTGCTCATCGACTTCGCTGATGTCGGATTCTGCTCAGCCGACGGGCTGTCGGTGTTGCTCGATCTCGTCACCACCGCCCACGCCGCCGATGTTCCAGTCGCGATCATCACCGGTCAGCACGCCGTGCTGCGCCCGATCCGCATGCTGGAACTGGACCACGTGCTGCCGCTGCACCGCGATCGCGTCGACGCCGAAGCCTGGCTGTCGCTCCTGACCCGACTACGCTGACCGAACCAATCGGCTCTCGCTTCCCAAGTCGCGACGACGAACTACCGTTGCCCTCGATCACTGCTGGTCACGTGCCCGGCGGCCCGTCCGAGAACGTCCTGCTCGCGCTTCTCGATCTCCTCGGTGTGGGTCACCGGCGTGCCGCCGACCGTCGGGTCGGACCCGGTGGCCGTTCGGTCGTCGCGCCGGCATTGGACGGAATCCGTCAGCGCTGGACTGCAGCGGCCCGCGCGGCACGGTCATCTGGTTGGTGACGTTCACCGTCTCCGGGGTCGGCACGCTACGGCACCGAGACGGACTCCACCGTCACGGCCGCGTCGCGCCGGGGTCGCTGACCCGGTCAAGCACGTCCGGATCATCGGGATCGTCGAACCAGTGGCCGTTCTCGCCGAGGTAGCGAAACTGGACCGCCACCCCGGCGGCGACCTCCACACTGGCGGAGCGGCGCCCCGTGGTCCGGGGTTCGAGGTGGTGCTGGCCAGGAGCCCAGTTGTTGAATGAGCCGACGACGCTGACCCGACCGGGCGGCTCGTCGGCGGGCAAACTGAAGACGATGCGCCTGGCGCCGTTCCCGTCACGGCCCTGACAAATCTTGATCACTCGGCGGCAGCCCTCTCGGTGGTGTCGGCGGAAGACCCGGACACTCGACGCTGAGCACGTCCATGATGCCATCGCGTGCCCGGGAAACGCACCCTCGCAAACTCGGTGATCACCCCATCGATAACCCGCGCGGCTCAGAGGCCGCGGCCTCGACCAACCGACACTTCCCGTGTCGGACACACCAAACGCGCATTGCTGCAGGTGGTCGCAAGGCGAGTGGCTCACGCGACGATCGTGACCTCGGCTTGGAAGCGACTCGCTGTCAAGCCTTCGGTGTCGACAGCGACGTACCAATGCCCATCGACTGGGATGGTGATGTCGAATGGCCGTATTGTCGCGACTCCGCCGATCATGCGGTAAGCGATTCTTTTCGTGTATGCGTCGATGTTGGCTTTCGTCATCAGCCGGACGTTCGCCATGACGTCCAGGTTGACCCGGACGGTGGTGGCTCTGCTCAGCCAGCCGAGATCGAACACTGTCACGTCTGATGCCATGGCAACCTCCGGGAAGACGAAAGTCCTCCTCCGCTCGGCTTTTTCAACCGGAGGCTGGGCGAAAGATCACGCCTCAATAGGGTCGAGTCCGCTGAATCCACTGTTACAGCACCGAACGAGTGGGGAATTCACGGTCGAGTACGGCCACGTCTTCGCCGGACACCATCGGTGCCTCTTGGGCGTGCCACGCTGCTGACCGCGAGTGGTTCGCCGGATCGGGACTCCGCGTTGGTCGACGACGGCCCACTAACACCGATCCATGCGCCCGCTCAGGGCGTGCAGTGCACCGCCGGTCGCCGGACAGCCGCTGTTTGACCGAGTCCTCGCGGATGGTGCTTGGACGCCGTCGGGCTGACCCGGTTCTTACCGGGTTACCGATCTTCGTGGTCAAGCTGCGCGGCTACGGTCCTGCGCACTCTTGAGCCGTCAAGTGTCGCGTGAGCCGGCATGAGGTCCCGTGGCATCTGCTGCCCGCGGCAGTGGTCGGAAGACTCGTACCGCGAGACGGCTCGCAGAGGCTCGACGAGGTCATGATCGGGTTCGGCCGTTCGCTCCCGGCTGCTACCGCAACGACGGCAGAAGGCGAGATGGTGCTCGGATGGACGACGCCTCGAACGAACCCGGCGCAGCCGCGGGCGAGTCCGCCCACCTCGCCGCCGAGCGCGTGAAACGAGCTTTGCCGACGACGAGCGGACTTCGCCCGCGGCGCTTTTGCTGACAGGGCTAGCGGATCGTCGGCGCGCGGCAGGCGCCGCACGCCAGCGTTGTCCAGTGTCGCGCTGCACGTGCGGTGGCGGAACTGGTGATTGCCGCGGTGAATGTGAGCTACCGGCCGGGAATGGGAGGAATCTTCTGCGAATATACCGATTCAGTCTCACAGGAGATGGGACCGGCGCACGTCACCAGGTGCGTGGCCGGTCCCACCCGTGCCGGCGTCACACGAGGTCGCGGCGTGCCCAGAACGGGGAACCGGAGTGTGCAGCTCGCTCCCTGTTCCGGGCACGCCCTACGACGCTCGTTCGCGACACCGGGTCCGCGCCGCGAGCCGGCTTCCGCACACACAACGGGCGGCCGCGGCGCGGAAACTCAGTTGCCCTGGCTCGTTCCGCCGTCGGCAACGGCACCCGAGGCGCAGTTGTACGGGTTCGCACCGTCGGCCTCGTTGGCACCCGGCGAGAGGATCGGCACGCCGATGCCGTTGAGCGAGTGCTGGATCGGGACCTGCACACCGAGCACGTTGACGTTGTTGCCGCAGATGCCCGGGGTGACGTTGACGTTGTGCAGCAGGTCGGTGTTGTTGAGGTTCAGCAGTCCGACCTGGCCGCTGTAGTCGTAGCCACCGTGGTGGTGACCGTAGTGGTGGCTGTGTCCGTCGGGCGTGTCGGCGGCGGCGACACCGCCGGCCAGAAACGCGCCCGCGGCCATCGTGGCCACGACGAAACCAACCTTTTTCAGCATGAATTCTCCTCGAAATATGCAGTCTTGATGGCCAAAGCGGCGGCGAGGTGTGTTCTCCGCTCCGTGCGATCAAAAGATACTGATGAACCGACTGCGACTTGGGATGCGACCCACCATCGTGTGGCCATGCCAAGCCTTTGACCGCAGAGCATATGCCCCATTCGAGTGCCCGTCCGCTTCGGAGCCACGACACCGAAGTCGCGTTCCTGAATCTCCGTGCCACTTACCCCGTTGTATCCACGGTGTTGCGCCGGGTACTCAGCGAATTCCGACGATTGGTTCATCGCCCGCTCGACGCGAAGGCTCTCATAGGTCACCGGAACAGAAGGGAAGGATGATCCATCGCGTCCCGCACTCACCGAAGAACAAGAACTTGACCGAGGCGCTCGGAGAAATCACCCCTGCACTGCAGGCCGAACCGGATGTCGACACCACATTGGCCGCGACCGTCAAAGCTGCGGTCGACCACGTCGACGGCGCACCCTGCGCCGAAATTTTACTCGCCCACCGTAACGGTCGGCTCCGCACAGTCGCAGTGAGACGCCGAGCGGTAGCCCATTTCTGTCACGGTACCGACCGGTGCGACGCTCGGTAACAGATTTTACACCCAGATGGCCGCACGCATCCGGGCACTCACCCTTCACCTGCCCCTCGAAACCACTGCCAGTGAAAACCGAGGCCCAGTGAACCATTCTTTCGTGTCACCAGTGAAGTGGTCACAGACGTTACCGAAGTTGCTAGGCTGCCTGCCTGCGCGAACTGCATTTTCCGAGATGCCGGAGGTTCTCGGCATGACACTCGCAACGCCGCCTGGCCTGTTCACCGCCCGGACGTGGCGGCTGCCGGTCGCCTCTCCGGCGCGGATCCACAACGCCGCGCACGGCGGCACCGACAACTACCAGCTCGACCGCGAAGCACTGGCCGCCCTGGAGCAGACCGCGCCGGGTTTCACCGAGCTGCTGCGCGCCACCCGCGCCTGGCACGTCCGGGTCGTGCGCCACCTCGCCACCAGCGGCATCGACCAGTTCCTCGATCTCGCCGCCGGCCTGCCCCACGCCCGCGAGAACACCCACCAGATCGCCCAACGCCACAACCGCGACGCCACCGTCGTCTACACCAACACCCACCCGCTGCTGCTCAGCTACGGCCGGGCGCTGCTGGAGGACAACGACGCCACCCACATCGTGTGCGGCGATCACCTCGATCCGCACCGGCTGCTCGACAGCGAACAGCTGTGGTCAGTCTTGGATCCGCGCCGCCCGGTCGCGGTGCTGATGACCCGCGGCGTCCAACACGAACTCGACGACCACCGCCTCGGCGCGGCACTGGCCGGATACCGCACCCTGCTGGCACCCGGATCGGTGCTGGCGCTCAGCGGCTGGGTCCGGCCGGCCCAGGACCGCGGCGTGGCGCGGTCGGTCGAGCAGGTATGGCACGCCCATGCCGGTCGGCGCGTCCGGTGCCGCACCGTCTCCGAGCTGCATCGGCTGTTCGACGGCTACGACGTCCTCGATCCCGGTTTGGGCCCGGTGCAGGAGTGGTGGCCCGACGGGCCCCAGCTGCGCCCGGGCGGTGTGGCGATGAGCCTCAGCCATGGAGGAGTCGGCATCACCGCAGCCTGACCTCGCGTGGCGTGGAGCACCGAAGATCATCCACGAGTCCGTTCTTCCTGCCGGGCGGCGGGGTGGACGAGACCAGTAGTGACGTCGTAGACGAGGCCGGACACGGTGACCCCGTCCAGACGGGTCTCGGCGCGCAACACGCCGACGTCGTGGGCCACCGCGGCCCTCGGGTCGGTCACCGGCACGCCGGCGGTCGCCGCCGCGCTTCGTCGGAGCAGCCCGGCGAGCTGATCGGTGACGGTCAAATCCAGCTCGCCTGCCGGCGAAAGTCGTGCCGGGAACGATTGAGCACCCTCCTGGACTGGGTACGTCTCCAGTACTCGGGACGGGGTCTCGGGGACGGACGGCGGCCCGCCGGGATGACCGCCTCACACCGTCGGGGCGGTGTTGGGCTACGACGGTCATCGCAGCAGGCCGCCGTCATCACGCCCACCCTCCAGCGGCAGCGACTCCTCGAGCCCCGCCAGTACGATCTTCCTCCGGGCCACCGGGGAGGCAAACATCCGCAGCTGCACGTCGGCCAGCCGGCACGCCCGGGCGAAGATGACCAGCTGCCGGAGCGCCTCCATCGCCAGGTACGTGACCGCCGTCAGGTCGACGACCACGCAGCCGGCCTCACCAGCTGCGCGCTGCAACGCGGCGTCGGCCGCGGTCGTGAAACGATCGACCGCGGCCGCGTCGAGGGGCCCGCGGGCGGTCAGCGTCACGACCGCGGCGAGCGGGCCGGTGACGGTGAATCCCGCTGCCGGTTCCCCGACAGCGCCGCGCCCGGCGACATCAGCGTGCGTCGTGCTCATCCAGTGCACCCCGTTCTCGCCGACGTCGTCTGCTGACTACAGCGTCGCCAAGCACCTCGTCGTTACCGAGCCCCCTGCCGCACGGGGATCCGACTCGTATTCAGAGCCGAGGGGCGGAGGGAGTGCACAGACGGGCTGGATTCTCAACTCGCCCGGCCACCACGAGCCGCATACCCGCCGCTTAGTGGAGCAGTCCGGGTATCGCTTGCTCAACGTTCCGCCCTCCGCAGACCCTGAACACCACGGCAAATCGATCCATATTCGCTACGCTGTGGTGCGTCGACGGGTTGGATGTTGTGAAATAAGCAGGTGACGTGGAGATCGCCGGAGAGCACCGCCGACGAGGTCGGCCAATTGCGGGACGCCCTGGAGACCCAGCCGATCATCGAGCAGGCCAAAGGGATGGTGATGCTGGTGCGCGGCTGCTCGGCTGCAGCAGCCTTCGCGGCGCTGCGTGAAGTCTCCCAGCGCACCAACGTCAAGCTTCACGACGTCGCGACCGTCGTGGTCGCGGCCGGCAGCCGGACCGAACACCATGACCTGAATGCGGACACCACCGACACGGTCCTTGCCGAGGTCCGGCGGCGTGTACTGGGCTCGGCCTTCGACCGGCACGCCAGGACTGATTGAGTTCCCGAGCCGGTGGGCAGTATGAGGTTGGCCCGGACGGCACCTCGCTCCGGGCCGCAGCGTCGCGCGCACCGTCAAGGCTCGCGACGCAGCGGTTGAGACCACCAGCCGCCCCCGAACCCGGTTCGGCCTGCCCACCGGCAAGCCGGCAGCGCGGGAGGCACGGAGCGCAAGTCTCCCGCATCGACGAGAGGTCACCTATGCCCGGCATCGTCACCATCAGCGACCACCGCGACATCGAGACGGGTCACCGCGCACGCACACACATCACCGTGACCACCACAGCGGACGCTGCGACGGTGACGGTCTCCGGCGATCTCGACCTGGCCACCACACCGGGCCTGCGAGACCGGCTGGACGTCGAGCTGAAGTCACGACCCTCCGCGCTGATCATCGACCTCGAAGGGGTCGGCTTCTGCTCCTCCGGCGGCCTGTCCGCCCTGCTCGAAGCCGCCACCAACGCCCACGCCCGCGGGATCCCCTGCGCGATCATCGCGACCCAGCGCGCGGTGATCCGCCCGATCAAACTGCTGCAACTCGACCGCGTCCTGCCCCTCCACGCCGACCGCGCCGAGGCCGAAACCTGGCTCGGACTGGTGGCTCGTCTGCGCTGAGCCCGGCAAAGGAACACACTCCGTCAGAAGGCCGGAGAAGCTCACCCTGACTGCCTACCCGTTCAACCGGTTTGGGCTCACCGTTATCGCCGCGGTTGGTGTCGGAGGCCCGACCCAGAACGAGCTATAGCAGCTCGTCGAGGATCACGGACGACATTTCGGCCTCTACGAACCTGGTCTCGACGCGACCGTCTGGCAGCAACCACGATCGCCACCGTCCTGTACGCCGCCGGCAAGCTCGGCGCCGACCTCACCGGGCGCCGCGTGATCTTGCTGGGGCTCGGGCCGATCGGACTGCTCACCACCCACGCCGTCACGTGGACAAACTGGGTCTGCTGCTGACCCACCACCTCGCGATCACCGACGCAGCCTCGGCCTACCGGCTCTACGACCGGCCCGCCGCAGACCGGCTCAAGGTCATCCTCACTGCGGATTGGAGCCGGTCATGACCGCCCGCCTGATGTTCATCCGGCACGGAGAGACCGACGCCAACGCAGCCGCGCTGCTCAAGGGCCGCTCCGACTCCCGCCTGCTGCCCGAATCCCCGCACCACGCCACCGCCCTCGGCGAATCCCTGACGATGGCCGGGCCGTTCGCGGCCTACAGCAGCCGACCACGCTGCACCCTGCCGCCGCCCGGTTGAGTTAGCCGTTGCTGCGCAGGCGGTCATCCAGCAGATCAGCGGCGTGCATGTTCAGCGCGATGGCGAGGCGCCACAGGGTCTCCAGGGAAATGTTGCCCCCGTGCTCCGCCCTGCTGATGTTGCCCCGATCCACCCCGCTGAGCGCAGCAAGCTCGATCTGGGTCAGATCCGCCCGTCGGCGGGCAGCCCGCAGGCGCAAGCCGGTCGCCGCGAGGTGTTGCTCGAGCTTGTGATCGGGCGGGCCGTCGTCGCGCTGGTTCATCGCCCGAGGACCTTACCGGGACGGCCGATCATCCCCGACTTTGTCGAATATCTTGCACAAAATGTCGAAGATAACCTACATTCGATCAGGTGACACCTTCACCACCTGCCGCTACACCCGCGTTGCTGAGTGACTGGCTCGACCTCAGCGTCCGGGTCGAGCGCCGCGGCCCGCTGGCTGTAGCCACGGACTCCACGCGCGCCGGCATCGAGGTGCGGCCCGGTGTCCGCCTCATCGGTCACGGTCGTGTCGTCGCAGTCCTCGACGGACGCGACCTCGTCGACCTCCTTGTCGAAGGTCCCCGCGCCCTGCGGTCCCTCATCGACGCCTTCTCCGCCGAGTGGAACGCGCACTCGCCGATGGGTGACTGGTGCCGCGAGTGCGCCAAGCCCGTGCCGTGTCCGACCCGGATACGGCTGGCCAGCCTGCCGGTGGAGGACCCCGGCGGTGTGGCGTGATCACCGCTCACGTCCCCCGCGCCGCGATCGTCAGTCCGGTCGCCGCCGGCCTCACCGTCGCCGTCCTCGCGCTCAACCTCAGGCCCGCCGTCACCAGCATGGGAACGCTGCTGAGCCACATCGAGACCGCGGCCGGCCTGTCCCCAGCCCTGGCCGCCACGCTGGTGGCGCTACCGACCTGGGCGTTCGCACTCGGAGGAGTGACGGCGTGGCGGCTGCGGGCCCGGTTCGGGATCCGCGCCGTGGTGTCCAGCGCCCTCGGCGTCCTCGCCGTCTCGCTGATCGCACGGACCCTGCCCGGCGACATCACGATCGTCGCCGGCACCACCGCGGCGTGCCTGGCGATCGCGGTCCTCGGCGCGCTGTTGCCGGTCATCGTCAGCACGGCCACCCCCGGCTCCGCGGCCTGCTACACCGCCTGCCTCGGCGCCGGGTCCGCGGTCGGGGCGCTGCTGACGCCGACCGGGGTGGCGTGGCAGCTCGGGCTTGGTTGCTGGGCGCTGCTCGCGGCGGTCGGTCTCCTCGCCTGGCAGGGCAGCAGTCGCCACCTGTCCGTCCCAGCCGGGGCCGTCCCGGCGGTGCGCGTCAGCCCTCGGGCGCTGACCCCGCGCGGCACCATCGCCACCCTGACTGTCCACTTCGGATTGTTGTCGGCGGTGACGTTCCTGTTGATGGGTCGGCTGCCGACGATCCTGCACGCCGCCGGTCTCACCCCGGCTGCGGCCGGGCACCACTTCGCCGCGGTCATGGTGCTGGGCGTTCCGGTGTCCCTCGCGGTCCCGTTCCTCGCCCGCCGCGTCCCGCACACTCCGCTCGCCGTCGGGTTCGCTGGATCCAGCATCGCCGGGGTCACCGGGCTGATGATCAGCCCCGCCAGCGTCACGTGGCTCTGGACCGGGCTGCTCGGCGTCGGCCTCGGCGCGCTCGCGCTCGCCCTGGTCGACCTCAACCGCCGCACCGCGGGCGACCCGGACACCACCGCCGCGCTGTCGTCGGTCGTGCAGGGCATCGGCTACGCCCTCGCCGGCGTCCTCGCCCTCGGCCTCGGCCTGCTCGAAACCGCCACCGGCACCTGGACCTGGAGCTTGTTCGCGCTCGTCGTTGCCCTCGTCGGCCAGGCCCTCACCGCAACCACCATCGGCGACGTCCGCGCCGCCTCGACCTCGCCGGAGGTCCCCTGATGAGCGAAATCGACCTCTACTGGACCGTCCGCGCGGACGGCGGCCTCAAGGCCGGGCAGCTGGTCGAAGCGGCCCGCAACACCAGCCCCGCCGTGCTCGAGGTCATCCGCGGCTGGGTCGAACAGCTCGACGCCCAAGCCGTCCTCCGTACACCCACCGCGATCGCCGTCGACGGCGACACCGCGACCATCCGGCAACCCCGCCAGCCCGAGCCCGAACTGACGCTCGGTGCCGGGGACTGGATCGTCCACGCCTCCGGCCGGCTGCTCGTCGTCGTCGACGACGACGACGCCTTCCACGCCGACTTCAGCACCAGGCCGCGCGCCCATGCCTGATCACCGCCTCCCCCTCCCCGCCACCCTCGAAGGAGCACACGCGTGCGCAACGCCAAACGTACCGCCCTCACCACGGCCGTGGCGGCCGCGCTGGCCCTGACCTCCAGCTGCAGCGCTCTCGGTGGGGACAAGCCCACCGCTGTAGCGGGCAGCCAGCTGGAGACCTCCGGACTCACAGTCTCGATCATCAGCACCGTCGACCTCGCCCCGCTCTGGGCCGCCCAGGACGCCGGCTACTTCGCCGCCGAGGGCCTCAACGTCAAGATCGACATCGCGGACTCCGGCGCCAAGACCATGACGAAGGTCATCGCCGGCGACGCCAACATCGCCCTGACCACCTGGACATTGCTGTTCGTAGCTCAGTCCGAGGGCGGCGCCGACTTCCGGCTGGTCGCCGACGCCACCACGGCCACCCCGAAGAGCAACAAGATCGTCACCGTTCCCACCTCGCCGGTGAAACACGTCGAAGACCTGCCCGGCAAGCGGATCGCATACACCAGCAAGAACGCCGCCTCCGACGTCCTGACGCAGTCGGTGATGCGCGACCGCGGCCTCGACAGGTCCACGGTCACATGGGTTCCGGTGCCGCTGCCGAACATGGCCGCCGCGCTGCAGCAGGGCAAAGTCGACGCCGCGTACATGCCCGAGCCGTTCGTCACCGACGCCGCCAACACGGTCGGCGCCATCCCGATCGTCGACATCGGCAGCGGCTCCACCCTGGACTTCCCGCTCACCGGCTACGCCACCACCGCCACGTGGGCGCAGGCCAACCCCAAGACGATTGCCGCGTTCCAACGCGCACTGATCCGGGGCACCGCCGCCGTCCGCGACGACCGCGGTCTGCTCGAACGCCTGATCGTCAAGTACGCCAAAGTCAGCGAAACCACCGCGAAGCTGATGGAACTCCCCGGCTACGGCGCGCAGCTCGACGCCCGCCGCCTGCAACGGGTGCCGGACACCCTGCACGACCTCGGCATCATCCCGTCCACCGTCGACGCCAGCCGCATGATCGTCCACCAGCCCACCAGCTGACCAGCGCCGCCAGACCAACGGCCCACGACGCCATCCCCGTCGTGGGCCGTTCCCGTCTCCACGACCAGCGCCAGATCGCCGACCAGCCACACCCCGGTCGCGGCTCCACAGCCGACCATCGCGGAGACGGGCTGCCACACCTCCGTGTTCCGGTCGGCACTCGACAACTCCGTAGACGTGACCTGCCGACGTCCTAGCTCGGCACGTCACGGGCCTCGACGACCGCTGTGAGCAGGAAGGCGAGACCCCGGCGTCGGCGAACAAGGTCTTCAAGAAATTCTTCTGCGCCGCCGGGTCGTGCCGCGCGCGCGACGCCCGCAACATCGCGTCCCGCAGGTCCCTCAGGCGCGCCTCAAGGTCGCCGACCTCCGGCTCGCGGTGTTCGGGGAGGATTCGGAACACGTTCATACCCAACAAGACGATCCAGGGCCCCTCAATGCGCGCCCGGGTTCGTTTATCACCCTCTCGGGGCAACGCCCGTGATCAGCCGGTCGCCGGCGGCGCGACGTGTCCTGTTCCGCGCAGGTGGTCGCTGCGCGCAGGCGCGACTGCCAAGGGGTCAGCGGCCGGGAGGCTCGGTCGTCGCGCGCTGCAGCGGATAGCCGATCTCGTAGCGGTCGGCACGCAACACCATCTCGTTGACCTCACACACCCGCCCCGCGTCACTGCGCGTGATCCGCAGCAGCCGCAGCACCGGCGTGCCGGGTGCCAGCGTCCACAGTGCGCGCTCGCGCGCCGAGGGCGGGCGTGCGCCGAGACGCTCCTCCCACGCCAGGGGGCCGAGACCGTGATCTTCCATTCGGTCGTAAATTCCGCCTGGGCCGGTGTCGGCGGCGCCGAGAACGGGGAGCTCGTCGACCAGCCACGGCGGCAAGTAGCTGAGGGACACGTGGTGGGCCTCGCCCGTCTGGGCATCGCCCATCACCCGGTCGCGGACGACGACAGCCTGCCCGTGCTCGGTCTCCAGCAGGCCGGCGAGATCGGTCGGCGGCAGCGCGGATCGCACCGTCGGCTTCTCGACCGCGTCCCAGCTCTGCGCCGTCAGGTCGAAGAAGTAGCCGCGCTCGTCACGGAAGATTCTGCGCTCACGCACGATCAGCTCCCGCGCCGGCGCAGCCCGCACGACCGTGCCGCGTCGACGTACCGGCTCGGCCAAGCCTTCCTCGGCCAGTACCCGAATGGCGTTCTGCACCGTCTGCTTCGACACCCCGTAGCGCTGGGTGAGGTCAGTCAGGGTGGGCAGCGTGCTCCCGGGCGGGTACGTGCCGTCGACGATGCCGTTGCGCAGCTCCTGCGCGATCGCCGTGTATGCCGGCGTCTCGGCCACCCGTACCGCCCCTTTCGCAAGCCTCAATTGTACTAGGACTATTGCGCCGCAGGTAGAGGCATGTCATCCTCAAAGTACTAGTACTAACTCTGGGTGTTCGCCCGGACGGATCCGCGCAGTCATGTCTTTTACCACGCCACAGGGGAGTCAGCCGTGTCCAGCGCCGTATTGACCGCCGATGCCTCAGCCGAAGCTCCGACCCAGCAGAACCGTCCCGGATTCCGCGCTCCCTTCCGGTGCCGCCCTGTCGCGAAACTCGACGACGCCGAGCTGCTCGCGCGCGTCCGCGCCGGCCACACCGAGGACTACGGCGTGCTGTTCGAGCGCCATCACACCGCCGCCCGGGCCCACGCCCGCCAGCTGACCACATCCAGCCTGGAGGCTGACGACCTGGTCGCCGAGGCGTTCGCGAAGACCCTCAAGATCATCTACGGCGGCGGCGGCCCCACCCGCTCGTTCCGCGCCTACCTGTTCACGGCGCTGCGGCACATCGCCTACACCGAAACCCGCCGCGCCCGCAGGCTCGTGCTCACCGACAGCGTCGAGGCCACCGCGATCGACGGCGACGTTCCCCACGTGATCACCCAACCGTTCCAGGACACCCCTGTAGCCCGCCTCGAGCGCACCCTGGCCGCACTTGCCTTCGCTCGCCTGCCCTGCCGCTGGCAGGAAGTACTGTGGCGCACCGAAATCCGGGGACTGACGACGGCGTCGGTCGCGGCAGGCATGCACATGTCACCGAACGCGGTTTCCGCCTTGGCGTACCGGGCCCGGGAAGGTCTGCGGCAGGCGTACCTCCAGGCGCACGTCGCCGAAGACGCCCGACGCTCAGACGCGTGCCGACTGTCGATCGAAAGGCTCGGCGCGTGGACCCGCGGAGCGCTCAACAAGCGCGAGACCACCCAGGTCGACGACCACCTCGCCAACTGGCGCCACTGCCGCGCCGTCGCCACCGAACTTCGCCACGAACTTCCCGCATGACGCGAACCTCTTACGGCAGCAAAGGGCCCAGCAGACGTTGACCTGCCAACACGCCTGCCGTGTCCAGACGACGGCGTCGCGCCGACGACTACCTGCCTCCTGGACACGTGACCAACGCAACCGCGGACGACAGCGCGCGGTAGGCGAGACCCGCATCCGCGCTGCCACAAGGGAACTGGGAAAGTCATGGCCAGTGACGCGTGCGGGCTCGTCGAGCCGAAATCCGCGGACATTCGCGCTGGTCCGCTTTCTCGGCCGGGTGCGGTCCCCGTCGGTGCGGCTACCCGCGCCGAAGCAGGCCGGTCACAAAGTCTGACAGGTCAGTCCATCGGGCCGGGCGCCGTCCGACGCCACGAAGTCGTGCAGGGCCTGGCGAACTACCGCCAAGTCGATGAACGGAATCGGTCGCCGAGCGGTCTCCACGGCCAGGCGCACCGGCCGGGTTAGGTCGATCTCAATGTCCCACAGGTGATCGTCGGTAGCTGCACCGTCTTCGGCGCCGGCGCCCGGCAAGATCCACGAACAGCCGCGGGCGAATCCGATGCTGTTGGTGACCACGTCGACGGTCCGCAGCACCTCCGGCCGTTCGATGCGCTTGACCTGCTCGTCCACAAACGCACCGTCCGGCCGCAACACCGTCCGATGCGTGCCGCTCCAGCTGACCGACGCGCGGGCACGGATGTCCAGGGGCGCCACGCCGGCGAACAAGCCGAACGGCGTCGCTGGGCTAGTCCAGCGCAGCAGATACCGGGCGACCGTCTCGACCAGCCGCCGCGCCCGCCGCACCGACTCGCACGCCAGCGCCGGCTCGGCGATCCGCTGCTTCACCTAGGTCGCCAATTCGGCGGAGGCGCCCCTCACCGCAGCGGCGAACCCTGGCAAACTCCGAGGGGTCCATCCGAATGTCCTTTCTCCAGAGGGATTTCCTTGCTTCCCTGCCGCGATATCGTTGACAGGGACGTGTTCCCGAGAGGATCGCTACTGAGTCGGCCACGTGAACACCACGCGGCTGTGGCGCTTGTCGAGCACCAGTCCTTCCGGCAGCTCGGTGTCGGGCGTGCCGATCGGGAAGACGTGCAGAATCGGAGCCGGGCGCCCGGCCCGATCCCAAGCCCGCATCTGCTCGGCCATCTCCTCGGCCGCTCGCGCACCGTCCGGCCCGTGGGCGTAGGCGACGTACTCGAATTCTGCGTCGGCGACCTTGCGGAGTCTGCCCCGGTAGGCCAGCGTCGCCTCGTGCACCGCGGCGGGAGTCCCGTATTGCCAGGACGGATCGACCAGACCGCTCTCGACGGCGCTGGTCTGGGCAATCATCACAGCGAATCCGGACAGGTGGCTGGCCAGCCACAGGTCGAGATCGGACGAGTGCCGGCCGCAGGTGACGATCACGCCTGAGCGTGCGTGGTGACGCGGTGAGGAGAACACGCCCTGCACGAGGGCGCCGTCGACGTCCTGGCGCTCGTCGGTGAGCCACAGGTTGACGCCGTCTCCAAGCGGGACTTCCCGACCTTTGCTGGCACCGGCGCCCCGCATCGGCACGAATCCGCACGAGAGATTGCTGCGGCTGACCAGGTGGTCCCCGGTGCGCTGCAGCGTCCAGGAGCGGGTCATGCCCAGCGTGCGCAGCGGGACGACGAGGGTTCCGTCGTCGGTCAGCTGGCTGAACCAGGCCGGCGGAATGTCCCACGCCCCGACGGTCACGGTGATCAGGTCGTAGCGGCGGCCGGGCTCGATCTCGAACTCGGCGTCGGCGCACACGACCGTGACATCGTGGTAGCCCGCCGCGTCCAGGCATTCCCGTGCCCGGTCGGTGACGTCCGGGTCGATGTCCACGGTGGTGACCGACCCGTCCGGCCCGGCAATCTCGCGCAGCAGCGCCGCGTTGTACCCGCCACTGCCGATCTCGAGGATATGGCGGCCGGTGGCTTGCCCAAGCATGTCTGCGATGAGGTGCGGCGCGGACACCGAGCTGATGTTCACGCCGTCCTCGCGCCGCTTGGTGACCACCGCGGTGTTCCCGTACGCCTCCTCCAGCGAGACGCCGGGGATGAACAGTTCACGCGGCACGGTTCGCAGCGCCCGTTCGGCCTCGGCGGGCAGCGTCAGACCCCGCGCTATGCGTCCGTCGATGAGCTTGTCGACCAGGTTGTTGCGGAGTTCCTGTGCTCGCGTGGTGTTTTCTACGTTCAAGAGATACGTGCCTCCCAGGCTTGTGCGGTGTCAGCAATCGGTGACAGACAGCGATCTTCAGTATGCCGGTCGTAACTATCGCGCCGTCAAGCCGACGTGGTCGGCGGACAGGTTCAAGGGCCGGAGGGCATGGCGTCCGGCTTTCCGGTCGCCGTCGACGGGGCGTTTGAGGATGCATGACACCGATGTCGCCGGACCGCTACTCCGCCGCCCAGCGCGCACTCATTGGTCGCCCCGGCCAATCCTGGCGACCGACACTGGCGAGCAGAGCACCGAGCAGGCCATCTCGGCCGAGTGGAGTCCGGGTCAACGCCCTGGCGAATCCTCCGTGCCAACCTTGGCAGATGGCGACCGCGCCCTCGACACCGTTCGGCAGGCATGTGATCTAGTCGGTCAGTTTCCGTATGGCGCGGCGCTGCGGCGGGTGCCCGCCGTTCGTGCAGCTCTCACCGGCACACCTTTCGTTGCCGAGTTGGACGAGCGAGTCATGGCCTTGATTGACAGTCCGGTCAGCGAAACTTGATTAACTGTTCTCAGCGTTGTGGGCGGCGACTCGTGCGGGCAGCTCCGCCAATCCGGACAGGTGGAAGAGGCAATGCCGGTCAACCTCAGGCATGTCGAGGATGTGACCCCACGGTCCACGCCGGACGCGCGCGGTCAGAATGCCGGCCTCCTGCGCAGGACGGACGTCGTTGTCCAGCCGATCGCCGACGTACAAGACCGAACTGGCTGCGACTCCGGCCTCTTCGATAACCCGATCGAAGAATCCGGATGACGGCTTCTCCACGCCCCAACCGTCGGAGGTACCGATTACGTCGACAGGTAGTGCCAGCTCTTTGAGGATCTCCTCTGCTCGTGCGGTTTGGTTTCCACCCAGGCCGACTCGAATACCGGAGTCCTTCAGCTGGCGTAGGCACGGCCGTACGTCGCTGTAAAGGTTCTCCTCAGCGAAGCTTTCAGGCTGCCCGGCGGCGGCACGTCGCTCTCGCTCCACTGCCAGATCGAACCCAGGCTTGAAAACCTGGAAGGTCTCTCGGTAGTCCTTACCTTGAGCAATCACGGCGCCAAAGACTGCGGAGAACGTGTGACGCGGGACGCCGAGCCAGTCAGCCCACGTCCCGTATTCACGGGTTTCGTCGACCAGCACTTCACCCACATCGAAGAAGACAGCTTCGATTCTAGCCACGGGAAGATCCTCCTGCTGTGCATCTCGGTCACCGTCATGGTGCCCAACGCGCAAGAGACCAGCCCGGACGCTCACCGGACGGGCCGTGGACCGTACCTCGTGACTATCTTGCCCACTTGACGGCGAGCACCGACGCAGCCGGGAGCAACCGCACCGTCCCGCCGGGCTACCCCGAATAGCTGTCAGAGGGGACCGTCTTGCTCCGTCCAGGCCACCTGAGAGGGACGAGCGCCGCCCGACGCCAGGAACTCGTGAGCGGCCTTCCTAGCCACCTCTACGGGGATCTCGGCATCCGCCGGGTACTCCCGGGGGTTGTTCATGTAGTAGTACAGAACCTCCCCGTCGATCGAAGGTGCGAACGTGCCGCCTTTCGAATACGCCCCGTTCGGCGCGTCGTCGCCGACGTAGCGCAGGCTCGCCCAGTCCCCGTGCAAGCCCACTTCAAGCCAAGATTTTTCCGGGTCTCCGTCGGTGAATAGCTCGGCGAGGGTCGGCCCGTCCGTGGCGGCCACGGCGTCCAGAACGCGGTCAAGTTCCGCCGGGGTAGTGACCCTGGTCGCGCCTGCGTCGCGCTCGTACCAAGCTTCGATCATGAAGTCTTCCGCCTGCCTAAGTAGGTCGAACCGGTCGGCTGGCCGTCCGGCATGGTTCCGTACACCGTGAGCGTGCTGCCCTCGGGCAGGATTTTAGGTAACAGCGTGTCGCATCCGAACGGCCCTTGGCACACCTGGTTGTTGACGGCAACTGTCGCGTGCTTGATGCCGTTGTTGCTCATGTGAACGGCGAGCTTCACTTCAACGTCAGCAGTGGTGTTCGGCATTCGGCGCGCACCCTGGCTCGTGAAGAACTCGACGGCGGCGGTTTCCATTTCGTCTCGCCCGCTCTTGATGTGTCCGGCGGGGCCGTTGCCCGATCCGGCGACCCACTGGCCGTGTGTTTTCGTGCCGTCTCGCGGCTGAACGGGCGGCGGGAGTGCTCGTCTAAGTGCGGCTACTCGCGCTTCCGGCACGGGGGTGGGTGCCGTGCTCGCGGGCGTTGTGGTGTGCACTCCAGGCCGGCCGCCGTCCGGTCTGCCCTGGGTATGGGGGTTGCCCTGTGCTCCGGTCGGGCTCTGTCCCTTGCCGATGCGGTCCAGATACCTGCGGAGCCCTTCGGCGGTCGCCCCGATGGCCTGCGCCTGTCGCTCGACCTCGGCCCCCGCCAGGAGGTACACGCCCGGCAGGTCGGCAATAGCGCTTCCGACAGTCTGCTGGGCCACGGTGGCGGCTGTGTCGGCGAAGCCCTGCGCCGCGTGTAGCGCCGTCTGCCGGGCAGTGTCGATGGCCGCGATACCCGCGCTCACAGCGTCGGCGACGTCGTCTAGGTCGCTCACGGGCAAGACCGCAGGAACAACTAATTTACTCCGTGCCCGCAGCGGTCAGCGGCACGCGCGCAAGCTCCCGCCACTCGTACCGCTTCTGATCCTGGTTCAGCTCGATCAGGCTCACTGCCTGGACCGGAAGCGGGTACACTCGATCAGACAGCCCGGCTCTGGGGTTAGGCCGGTACATGGACCCGGGCGGCGAGATCGCGGATTCCCGGCACAGCTGCTCGATTCTGGTCCAGCAGCGCATCGACGATGGTGCGGACGGCTGCCCGCGTGTGCACCTCGCCTGGCGCGCGGCGTTCGGCGGCCAGCAACGTGCTGTACGCCGGTCCGTGTTGACCGAGCTGCAGCTGGACCGCGGCCAAGTCGACCAAGTAGCGCCCCTCCCGCTCGACGTCAGGGAACCGCACCCCCTGGGCCGCACGAGCATGCTGCAGCGCAGCCCCCGGCTCACCCAGCACTTGCTCCACTGAGACGCGATGGCTCAACAGGTTCGCCCGCGCCCGCGCGGACCCGACACCGTCGAGCCGATTCGCGGTCGCCGCGGCCTCCGTCAGCAGGTCTCGGGCTCGGGCGCCGTCGCCCGCTCGGGCTGCGGAGTATCCGCCGGTGCACAGCAAGCTGGCGTGCAGCAAAAGATGGCGCGGGTCCCGACCATCGAGCGTCAGTCGCTCCGCTGCCTGTACAACGAGGGCGCCGGCCCGATCGTGGTCCCCGGCGCGGCGGCACACTCCGGAGAGCATGCGCTCGGCTTCGGCGAGAATGAGCGGCTGACCTGCTGCCTCCGCGGCCCGAACGGCGCGGTCGGCGCTGATCCACTCCAGTCCCGCAGGACGGAGCTTGACCAGCGCGCGGGTGACCAGCGTGTACACCTGGGCCGTAGCGCTGGCGTCCTGGACAGCCTCGGCGGCGCGGACCAACGCCGGCAGCTGGTCGGCCAGCGCCAGGAAGTCAGACCTGCCGAACGCTGCACGCGCCCCCGCGAGTACGCGGGTCAGACCGGCAGTCGGCAACGCCGGACCTGTCGCGGCCCGGGCGCCGATGAGGACGTCGGACAGCCGGGCGGTGAGCACGACGGCTGGGTCCGGCCCCACTGCGGACGTGGACGTCGCGGCCTCCGCGGCCGGGGCGCCGGTGACAGCGGCGCCGATGGCAACGCCACCGGCCTTTAAGAAGCTGCGTCGGCGCACGTCGTCCTCCTCCGGGGCGAGCTTGCTACCAGTCCGTCGGCACAGCTGGGTCAGATACCGGCGTGAGCGGCCAGCACCGGAAAGGCGGCGGGAGTCCGGCCCGGAGCGTCGCGCATAGTGATGATCAAGCCTCTGACCGAGGGCCGCTGGAGTTCCTGAGGTGCGCAGGTGAACGCTGCGGTCAGGGCGTCAGCAGCATGGTCGAGGTTGCCATGGTCCTTCCATGCCCGCGCGCCGTCGACGTAGGCACGCGCCCGACGTTCGGCAGTCGGCAGCCGGGCCGGGTCCACCGACTCGAAATAGCTCAGAGCTCGAGCGAAGTCACCGAGGGCGGTGTGCACGCCGATCCGGTAGACCGCGACCGTCGTCGTGCTGAACTGGGCGTTGCCGGTCCCGCCTGCGGTGCCGGGTAGCCGCCGTGCAGCGTTTTCGGCTTCCTCGATGAGCCCGATGGCTTGAGCGGTGTTGCCGTTCTGGGCGGCGGAGTAGCTCGCGGTGCACAGCAACGACCCGTAGGTCGCCAGCACCGGCGCCTGCGGATCGCCGTGGTCGGCGCCGAGGTCGAGCGCGGTCTTGGTGAGCATGGTGATCGCGCCGTTCAGCCCGGCTTCGCGGTCGAGACGCTCGGTCGCGCCGAGGGCGTCGCGGCGCATCGCGATGGCCATGGCTCGCGAGCTCGCCGCGATCGTCAGCAGGTCCCCGCTGGCTTCGGCCGCGGTGTGGGACCGGTCGGCGGCGACCCGTGCGACGGTGTCGCGGTGCCCCTTGGTCGCCAGCTCGGAGCCGAGCAGGTAGGCCCGCGCCAGCGTCGCCGACATCCGGTCCCGTAGCTGGCCCGAGGCGGCGTCGCGGCTGGCGTGGGCGGCGGCAATCAGCCGGGGAAGCGCGCCGGTGAGCTCGCTGTACTCGCAGCGTTCGAAGGCCGCCTGTGCCTGGGCCAGGGCCTGCTGCAGGGTTGCCAGCGGCACGGGTGCGGCCGGCAGCTGCGACTTCGCCAGCAATAGCGCTTCCAGCGACTCCTCGCCGGTGGCCGCGCGGGCGGTGCCGGGCAGCGCGCCGGCGATCGAGAAGCCGACCAGCCCTGCGAGTACCTGTCGTCGCCGCATCGCCTCGTCACCGTCCTGTCCGCCGGAGGTTATTGCACCGACAGTAACCGGCCAAACACCTCGCGCGTCTCTGCCGCGCCGCTGTCTGCTGAGGCCAGCCCGAACAGATGCAGCGGGATCTCACGAACTTCGGGCAGGTTCCGCAGGCAGTGAACGTCGACCGGCTAGCGAAGCCGATCAAGCAAGTACGGAATGCGGGTGGTTGACCCAGCCGAGCAGGCCGAACGGGACACCGTCGAGATAGCCGCGGATGCCGGCGAGCGGGTACGGGATCACGTCGTCGGGCAGGTTGTCGAGCGGGAACCATTCGACGGCCGAGCACTTGTCGGGCTCGCGGTTGTACGGCTCCCCGGACCAACGGCGAGCCTCGAAGAACACGCCGAGCCGCGGCACTGGGCCGGATCCCGCGACGTGCAACGTGTGCACGTAACGCAGGTCGGCCGGGTCGATGAGCACGCCTACTTCTTCGCCACCCTCGCGCGCCGCACCGGCAGGCAGGGACTCGTTGGCGTCGAGCTTGCCGGATGGGAGGTGCCACTTACCATCGCCATACGGTCCGCGGCGCTGGATGAGCAGTAGATCATCGCCGCGAACGAGCAGAACGTGCACGTCAATGATGGTGTGCTGGCCGTTGGGCATCCGGCGAGATCCTCACGGGTGGCGGGCGCTGAACCTGCGAGCCCGCCCGCGCCGGCGGGCTCGCAGGCAGGCTACGCCGTGGCCACCTCGGCGGCGGGACCCTCCACCAACTCGGCGATTCGATCCGTGAGGTAGCTCGCGACCGCCGCCGGTGAGGCACCGGCGGTGTCCACGGCGAGCACGGGATACCGCCACCGCGCTAGCCGCTCCGCAGCCTTCTCGTACAGCTCGCACTCGCGCCGGCTGCTGTCCTCCCCGGTGTGGAACCGGTCGTGCGCGCCCCGGGCGGCGACTCGGGCCGCCGTCACCTCCGGCGGTGCTTGCAAGATGACGGCGAGGTCGGGCACGTCGGCCGCCGCGTTGATCGCCTCGACGAATGGCAGCGGTACGCCGTCCATGCATTGCAGCACGTAGGACGAGGCGACGTAGCGGTCGCAGACGACGATGGCCCCCGCGGCGAGGTGCGGCCGCACCTCCTGCTCGAGGTGGTGATATCGGTCGGCGGCGACCAGGCAGGCGAGCGTGTGTCCGCGATATGTGTCGGTGTTGCGCCGAGCCGTCTCGCCGAGCACGCCGTGCGACGGCTGAGTCGTAGCGTGCACCTGATACCCGCGTCGGCCGAGGTACTCGCGCAGCAGGCGGGTGGTGGTGGTCTTGCCGACGCCGGCCGGGCCGTCGATGGTGACGAACGCCCCGCGGTTCCATCGCCTCACGCGGCCGCCTTCCGGTCGAACTGCGCGCGGGTAAGCGTGACCAGGCTGCGCCGGACGTAGTCGATCGGTGCCTCGCTCAACTGGATGTTGACGGAGAAATTGAACTCGTCGCGCTCGCGCATCGACTCGTCGACACCGCCGGAGGTGAGGTCCACGGCACTGTAGTTGAGCAGCTGCTCGGCGGTGTATCGGCCGGACTTCATCAGCTCAACCCAGTCGGGCGTACCCGGGTACGGGCGGTACTCGAAGGCCGACGCACGGAACCGGCCGGGCAGGCCGTCGGTGATGTCCCACAGGTCATGCACGAGCCGCACGGTGTCGTCGATCTCGGCGCACGTCTCCGTCGGAAACCCGACGATGAAATACCCCTTTACGTTGATCCCCCGCTCGGCGAGCCGGCGCACCACCGACCGCGCCATGTCCGGGGTGATGCGCTTGTCGATCCGCTCGAGCACCCGTGCGTTGCCAGACTCGACGCCGAGCGCGACCTCGCGCAGCCCGTTCGCGACGAGGATGTCGAGCATGGCGTCGCTCGTCCGGTTCAGCACGTTGATTCGCCCCGTGGCGTCCCACCGGGCCCAGTCACCGACCTGGGCGGCGGTGAACGCCGTCATCATCGTCTTGATGACGCGAGGGACGCCGAGAAACAGGTCGTCGACGAACCGGAAGGCGCTCACACCCGCGCCGCGAAGCTCGTCCATTTCGCTGAGGATGTTGTGCGGCTCCCGTGTGCGGATGGTGATATCGAGGTTCGCCGAGACGGCGGCGCCGCAGAACGAGCAGTCGTAGGGGCAGCCGCGGGCGCCGACCATGTTCGCCTCGAGCCGGCCGGCGTCGTGGTGCGGGTCCTGCGCCAGGTAGCCGCGGTCGACGAACGGCAAGCCGTTGATGTCCGGTGCGAGGTAGTGCCCGTTCTTCGCCCCCATCCCGCCCGTGACCGGGGTGTGCATGATCGGGTCGAGCCACATCACCCCGGGCAGCTCGGTCCGTCGTCCGTGGTCGTTGAGCAGGGCCGCGACGCGTGTTTCGCCTTCGCCGATCACCAGCGCTTCGCACTGGCTCATCCGATGGTCGCGCAGGATTTCGGCCGGCATCGCTTTCGCCTGGTGCCCGCCGAGCATGAGCATGATGTCGCGGTCGAGCCGCTCGGCGATCCGGGCACTGATTTCGTACGTCGGGGCCAGCAGGTTGAACCCGACCCACCGCGGCGCGGCCGCGTTCACCAGGCGGGCGGTCTGTTCGACGCCGAGCCCGTGTGCCTCGGCGTCGAGCACGCCGACGTTGAAGCCTTTCGCGGCCGCGTAGGTGGCGATGTAGGCCATGCCGAGCACCGGCAATGTGAAGTCGTTCACCCGCGGGCGCTCGTCGTAGTCGCGCAACGGCGCGTTGACGAACAGGGCATCGATCCCGCGCGTCAGGTCGGCACCGGCGATCAGGTCAGAGGGCAACTCCCGTTGCATGTCGAACTCCCCAAGCGAGGGTGAGCAGCGTCCATTCGGACAACTGCGCGCCGGCCATCGCTTGCCACACCCGCCCGAACTCAGGTTCGGGTTTCGGCCAGTCGACCGAAGGGGCGAGCTTGCCCGCCCAGGTGCGCACGGCGAGGTCGGCGAAGGGATAGAGGCTGTAGTCGTTGGTGACGTCGGCGACCGTCGCGCCAGCCGTCCATGGGCCGATCCGGCGAATGCTCTGCACCGCGTCGACGAGTTGGTCGCCGGTCATGTCGGCCCAGTCGCTGGCTGCTGTGAGCGCTGCGTCGGCGGCGGTGCGCAGACCGTCACGGAAGAACTTCATGCGCAGGGCATCGAACGCCTCATCAGGCAGTTCAAGCACCACCTCGGGTGCGGGAAACGACCACGCCAGGCCGGCGCCGGTGTCGTACCGCTGGCCGTGGGTCTCGCAGAATCGGCGGTAGTTGTCCCTCGCTGTCGCGGCCTTGATCACCTGTCGGGTGATCGCGGTGCCGAGCGCTTCCCACACGTCTGCGGTCCGTACGCGCGCGATCGGGCCGTCGGCCTGCAGCGGAGCGCACACGGTCGGGTCGCCGGTCAGGTTCGTCGGGTCGATCGTGTCCACGATCGGTGCGCTGTCGGTGCTGCCGGCCAGGCGAGCGATGTCGACGGTATGACCGCCCTCGGGCGCAGGCGAGCAGATCACTGACCAGACAGCGTTGGCCGAACGGAGGACGCGCCGTGCCCGGCCGCCGGTTCCGCGGAGCCATCCGGGGTGGTCGAGCATCATGGTCGGATACGCCACGTTCGGCCTTTCTCGCTTCGGGTCGGGACATTCTCGCGGGAGGTGATCGCGCCCTCTGGGCCCAGGTGCGTCTCATCGGCCCGCCCTCACGGGCGTGGCGCGGTGCCGGTGGATTGACGTGGTTTTGTCACCGATGCGCTGGACGAACACCATCGCCGGCTCCGTCACAGCGGACGATGCATGACGGCTGCGAGTCGAGAAGGTCAAGCGCTTGAGGTTTGCCCGCGCGGCACGTCCGAGCAGCGTCGCGACCGTCAAGATCGCCATCGTGACTGCGACAGCTACCGCGTAGCCGACGACGAACTCGCTCACCGTGACCATCCGTCCACGCGATCCGCCGACGGGCACGAAACAGATGCCAGCGGGCTCGGAACTGCGTCAGGATCGGGCAGGTTTTGAGCGTGGGGTCGGACAGCGGCGCCGTCCCACCAAGGCTGCGAGAGCATCAGAAGCCCTCTCGCAGCCGGTGCGCCTGAATTGCCGGGGCACACGGCCACGCGTGCCCACACTGGCCGTGGCCGCTCGCACCAGGCCCGTGCCGCTGCAGGGCCACAATGATCATCGAGTACAACTGGACAGGCTCAGGCTCTCGTGGTGCGGTCAGACGTTCGGGTGGCTGCCCACGACGACCGCGCCGGACCGCCGGGACTGGCGCCGCCAGCCGCCGGGTGTGGTGGATAACGCGAGTGGTGGTCATGTCGTCCCGTTTCCTCATGGGCTCTGGAGGCACCCCGGCGGCCGGGACCACGTCGAACACGGGCGAAGCGGGACCGCGCCGCGGTGGGGACGTCCGGCGTCGCCTGGTGCAAGCGGTACAACCGGCCGCCGGGGGTGCCTGCTGACCAGCCTGGGCCACGGCGCGGGCGAAGATCATGACGAGACCTGCGTGATGGGTATGCGTCCGATGCATAGCCGCTACGCCCCGGAGCGCATACAGTGATCGCCGTCATACCGACAGTCAGCCGACCTATGTTGAGGTCCTGCGAGATGAGCGTTTCCCGCACCGCCCGCTACTGCCGCTGTGGTGCGCGCCTGGCTCAGGACAATCCCAGGTCGCTGTGCGACCCGTGTCGTCGGAGGTCGCTGAACACCCTGGTCAGCGCGCCAGAAGTGCCGCCGAGCTTCTGGGACACCGAAGAGCTGCGGGACGCGTTGTCCGCTCGGCACATGGGCCGGGTCGTCCACGCCTACCGGCGCAATCCCTGGCATCGGCAGCCGCTGCCGCAGAGGGTGGTCGCCGGCTGGGTCGGCCTCATGCAGACGCAGCTCAGCCGCATCGAGAACGGCGCGCCGACCCAAGACCTCGCCAAGCTCATACAGTGGGCACGTGTTCTCCGAATTCCGACCGCACTGCTGTGGTTCGACGTTCCGGGTGCCTCGCAGCCCGATCGCCATGCCGCACCTGAGTCGGCTGAGGCCGCACAGCAGGCAAGACCGGTGGACGCCATGAACCGTCGCGAGCTCCTGCGGCTGATCTCCATGACCGGGGCGCTGCTGGCCGTCCCCGGACTCGACGAGCAAGTCGACCTGGAGCGCCTCGAGCACGCCGCCGCGATCGGCCGGACCGACCTGGCGGCAGCGGCCGAACACGAGCGATTGAACACTCAACTATGGCAGGTGTTCTCCCGCACCACGTCCAAACAGACAACCCTGCCCGCCGTGCGCACGCAGCTCGGCATCCTCAAAACCGCACTCCAGCACCCGCAAACCTCCGCCGTGCGGCACAAGCTCTGCACGGCAACCGCTGATCTCTTCCAGCTCAGCGGCGAAATCTTCTTCGACGGCGACCAGTACACCGACGCCGCCCAGTGCTATGCCCTCGCCGTCAGCGCCGCCAAAGAGGCCAACGCCTACGATCTGTTGGCCTGCGCGATGACCCGGCACGCCTTCATCGGCGTCTACGAGCGCCAGTTCGAACAAGCCGCACCGCTGCTCGCCGGCGCCGCCACGGTGGCCCTGCGCGGCAATTCGCGGCTGTCCACCCGGCACTGGGTAGCCGCCGTCCAGGCACAAGCACATGCCGGTCTCGGCGACCTGGCCGCCTGCGAGCGTGCACTCGCCAAGGCCGAGGACGTCGCCAACCTCGATGGTCCGGTGCACACCGGCGGCTGGTTGCGCTTCGAAGGCTCCCGCCTGGCCGAGGAGCGCGGCGCCTGCTACGTCGAACTCGGACGCCCGGACCTCGCCGAAGCCACCTTGACCAACGCCCTCTACCGGGACCTTTCTCCTCGTCGGCGAGGCAGTGTCCTGACGGACTTGGCCACGATCGGCGCACAGCGACGCGACACCCACCAGCTCGTCACCTACGGCAACGCCGCACTCGACGTCGCCCGGCAGACCGGATCAGCTGGGTACGTCGGCCGCAAGCTCGCCGCGCTACGCCCGCAGCTGGCACCGTTTCGTGCCGATACCCACGTCCGCCACCTTGAGCAGGAAATCAGCCGACTCAAGACCGTCCCCGTCTGAGAGGGAGTTCTCGTTGTCCGAAGAGCACGGCCGCATCTTCCGCGAAGCCTGGATCGCGGGCGTCACCAAGCACTACCCCGGCGAACCCAAACCCAGCTACATCACACCCTGGGAAGAGACCCCCGTCTGGGAACGCCAGAGTGCCGCAGCGGTCTACGACCAGGTGGCCGCCTTCATCGAAGTAACCGCCGGCGCGGCAGCAAAGCTGACCCGCGAACAGAAAGGCCGATTCGTCAGCCTGTGCTGGACCGGCCAGATCTACAAACACATACCCGAGCCGAAACCAGCCTATATTGCCGACTGGGACCAGCTGCCGGATTGGCAGAAGGAGACAGACACCGAAATATTTGAACGAATTGAGCAATCGAGCGCGAAAACTCACTAATTCGTCAAGGCAACTCCATTGTCTGATCGCAGCGCGTGCCCGCCAACGCGATCCATCTCTAGGCTGGTTGTATGGCTGCTTACCTCCTTGTGACCACGACCACTCCCGACCGCGCGTCCGGCGCGAAGATCGCCGGATCGGCGGTGGCCGCGCGCTTGGCCGCAACCGCGCAGGTCACCGGCCCTGTAGCGTCGTTCTTCTGGCACCTCGGCGAGCAGGGCGAGGGCGAAGAGTGGAACGTGACGTTCAAGACCACCGACACCCGCTACGCCGAACTCGAAGCGCACATCGTCGAGCAGCACCCATGGAACAAACCCGAGGTGACCGCCGTCGAGCTTGTGCGCGGCTCCGCCGGCTACCTGCAATGGGTCGAGGAGTCGACGAGCGCCGAGGCTTAGGCACCCAGCTTGGTCAGCAGCTCGCCTACTGATGGCGTCGATCGGTACCGCGTCAGCTGACGGGCCACTGCCTGGATGCGGACTGCCGGGCGTACGAGCTGACTCCCGCAGCCAGGTCGTTAGCGCGAGTCAAAGTCGCAACGGCCTGCTCGATGCGCTGAAACTACAGCTGCACGCCAGACCAGCGAGCGAATCCGGCCAGAGAGTCAGTGGTCTGACGATCGGCGGCCGCGAGAGCAAGCACGGTCTCACGGACTGAGGGATGGTAGCGGGTCGCGTTCGGAGCAACTCGGCGAGCGGCGTTGAGCTCCTCGAGCGCTTGCCCCCGGTCGCCGTGCAGCATCCACGCGCGCGCCATATCAATGTGGTGGTGCCCCACGCGTTCCGGACGTCGTGGATCTGTCACGCGGACGGATGAGGCTCGACGGACCGCTTCCGCGCCGTCGTAGTGCTCGACCGGAGCCGCGCACCAGTGCACCGTGATGTTCGTCTCGCTCGCATCAACGCCGTAGTACGGCACCGCGGGCGGCTGAAATTCCTTCGCGATCGCGCGTGCCTCATCCAGGTATCCGTCGGCCTCTGCTCCGTCGCCGGCGCGTGCTGCGAGGATCGATGATCGAAGGTCCAGCTGGACTGCGACGGCGCGGTCGACGGCGCTAGTAGCGACGTGCTGGCGAGCACGGTCAAGTAAGCGGAGTCCGGCGCGGTACTCGCCATGCTGCAGGTAACGGGTACTTCGGTGGTACGCGCTAATCGCGATGCGCAGTGGGTCGCCGGTGCGGTCGGCAATCTGAACGTGCCGCTCCGACGCGATTGCGGCCAGGTCGGCTTGACGGAACCGGCCGCTCACAGTGGCGGCCATGCGGTAAGCGTCGTGCAGCGCGCCTCGTGCGAGCTCGCCCTCGTGGCCGGGTTGGTCAGCAAGAACGTACAGGTGGTGCAGCAAGGCGGGCAACTGCTGGGCGACCGCGACGTGGTTAAGCCCCAACACCTTGTCGGAGGCCGCAGCAAGCCTGGCGGTGATCGTCGCCAGATCGAGCGGTTCCCCCTCGGGCTGGGGATCGTCGTAGGCGTCGAGCGCCCTCCGAAGGTCAGCGACGCCAGCGGCTTCGGGACTTGGTTCGTCGATCACCTTTTCCAAGCCATACAGAGTGGCCGTACGCAGGCCGAGCGCCTTGGCTGCGTTGGCGACAAAGGCGGCCGATGGAGGCACGCTGCCCTGCTCAACTTTCTTGATCAGGGACACCGAGAAGTGCGTCGACTGCGAGAGCTGTTGCTGCGTCATGCCAGCCAGCTTGCGGGCAGCCTTCAGGCGGTCGCCGACGTTGTCACCGGATAGTTCGGTCACGGCCATGGGTGTCACCTGCTCTCGTTTGTTCCCGTTTGCTGCTGCTTACCACCAGCGTACGGCGTTGTCCCTTTATTGTCCCTCGCCGCCGTCCGTCGCACTTAGCGTCACACACGTGACGGCGCGTAACGATCAGATGCCTTCCGTCCACGGAGGCAACCAGGGCGACCGGCAGTCTGCTGACATCCGGCCCGACGATGAAACCGTCCTCTCCGCGCCATCACGCTCAGAATCCGCCACCAGCTTCGCAACCGTGGGCGAGTTTGGCGACGTACGCATCTCCGGCACTGGCTACGGCGCCAAAGGGGCCAACGTGCTGGTCAGGAGCACAACGCAACGCGTTCGGAGCACCTCCGGCGACCGAGTTGTCATGTTGGTGAAGCTCGATGACCCGGCGCTTCAGCTACTCGACCCGGCGTACGCCGACACGTCGACCAACTGTACGGCCCACCGACGCGAGCATGCCGGTCACCAGTCATCCGTGCGCCATCGGCAGCGGGACCGGAGGGGTGACGAAATCGAAAACAGGTCCCATCACCAGGTCGCCGGCTGGGGTGCGGGCGTAGGGGTGCACCAGACGGAACTGGTGGCAGCCGCAGCAGCTGATTCGGGGAGAGACTCTCCTCTATCGAGTGACCACTCGTTCAATGCTGGCAACCTGCCTGTCCATCAGCGAATTACCCGCGAGTTGCGCCGAAGTATCCCCCAGCGATTGAGCGAGGTCAGCCCAGGCCCAGCCGCGTCCTTCGGGCGGTCGGCAAAGCAGTGCAGCGCTGGATTCCCGATCAGTCATGGTCACGGCGACCGGCCTCGCTGCTGTAAGCGTGCCACGAAGGCGAGGAGCACAGGATGACAGTGGACTTTGAATCGCTGGCAACGCTGCTGCCGATCACTTTCGCCGCCCTGTTCGCCATCGCTTTCACCGTCGGGCTGACCCAGCAATGGGCCACCGGCCGAAAGCAGCAGGCGCCCGTGAAGGGCAGGCGGAACGCTGCTCCCCGCGGTGCGCGGCTTCACCGCTCGGGACGTGATCGGCGATGACCACGCCCATCACGAGCCCGTTCGCGTTCCTCTGGGAGGAGCCGGCCATCGAGCCGTTCACGACCCTGCTGAAACGCCGCTGGGAATATCTCCCCGTCTTTGGCGCCGACGGCCTCCTGGAGCGGTTCACAGGCTCGTTCACGTGGGACGTGGACGGCTACGTCGACGCACTCTGCGTCAAAAGCGAAACCGATGCCGCCGCCCTCCGCGTGGACCACGCCGGCGGGAAGGTCTGGGAACGCGACGGGCATGCCCTCGACGTCCTGCACCAGCTCGTCGACCTGCCCGCTCCCAGTTCCCCGCTCGCGCCCCGCCTTGTGATTGGCTCCGCTCCGCGGATGTGGACGCCATGAAGTCCCTCTGGGCGCGGCGACGCGCGCGACGGCAGCTCGCCATCGCCCGCGCACAACGAGAGCTCGTCGCACTGCCCGACATCGACTGGCACAACCCAGAGGCCGAGGAGAAGGCTCGCCAGAAGCTCCACGACGTCGCAGCAGCCATCGACGGTGCGCTGCGAACGGTCCGCGCAAGCTCGGACGAGGCGCGCGCACTCAAGTACGCCCAGGCGTGGATGACCGCATGGCTGCAGGGCTGGGGACACCAGAACCTCATCCCCGCAACCCACGCAGCCTCGATGTACCAGCGTCTTGTGGACGCCATGCACGCAGCTTCTCGCCGGTTGGCGCCCGACGAGCACGCCGAGACGCCGCCTGATCCTGACGAACCGCCAACCAGACCGCTGGACCACACCGATGACTGACGCCCAACAGCGACCGCCCGTGTTCGACAAGCCAGGCACGCCGCCGATCACACTGCTCGCCCTGATCACCGACGCCTACACCGACGCGCTGATGCGACTGGCCTACGCCGAACGTGACCAGCACGACTGGACGTCCTACCGGAAACTCGGCCATGACCTGATCGGGGTCGGAGCACGGGTCATCATGCACGCCTACGCCCGTCGCGAGCCGGCTACCGATGACCCGCGCGCCGTCGCGGAGGAAGCGGTCCGGGAGTTGCAAACCACGCTGCGTCTCGCCGAGCGGATAGCGGGCAACCCGGTGAGCGCGGACGCGGTGGCCCGGGAAGTCGGAGCGTTCGCCGAGGACTGCGCCCAGACCGCCACGCAGCTGTACCGCATCTCCGCCGGACTGTCCCCGACAGCGATCGCCGACATCAACCCGCTCGGGCAGCACCACGCCACCGACGCCGAGAACGGCACCGGGCATCCGGGCGATGAACACCGGTGAACAACAACGCAAGCCGCGAGCAGGCCGAACACCGATGCTCCCGTGACGGGCGATCTGTGCACTCATCCAGCCGGCCGACCGCGACCGTCCTGCGATCACCCTCCACCAACCACCCACGCATCCACGCCCTCCACGGCCCCACGTTCGACGCCACCGGCGTGTGCGCACCCGCATGCAGCTCCGCCGACTCCCGCCGCGACGTGATCGCAGCGGCACAGTCACGCAACCCGCACTACCGCGCCACCTCCGCCGCAGTCACCTGTGAGAAACCTCAATGCAGCGACGCGACCGCCTGCACCGCCGAGAACGCGACCAGGCATCCGGGGCCGCCATGCCCGTGACCGACGGCGCCCGCCCGCAGACCTACTGGTGGAGCACCGCCCGCCCGCGGCCGCTGCACGACTACCTCGACTCGCGCACCCCGACCGCGCGGATACGGCACTGGCCCACCCGTGATCCCGACGCACCCCACACCATCCACCCCCTGCAACAGGCCTTGGACGATCCCGATGACCACGACCGACACCGGCGAACTAGCCCACGCCGTAGGCGCAGAACTACAGCAGCAACGGGAGAACCGCGGCTGGTCCCGCCCTGCACTCGCCGCGTGGTCCGACGGCCGGCCGACGGTGCGAACGCTGATTACGTGGGAGAAAGCCACCCGCTCGATGTCCCTGCGCCAGCTCGGTACAGCCGCCAGGCTCTATCAGCTGCGGCCCTCAGGGCTGCTGGCACGGGCTGAGCGCCGCATCGGCTGGGACCCCGACCTCCCCGTGGACCTCACCGCCCTGGCCGCCACCCAGCACGACGAGCTCCGTCCCGTAGCCCAGTGGGCACAAGACATCCTTTACGCCGGGGGGTCACCGATTCGCGGCCTGACTACCGACACCCTCGCGGCGATGGCAGACAGCTGCCGCCTGAGCATCGCGCACCTGACCATCCTGCTGACCACCGAAGCACCGGTACACCTATGACATCAACAGAAGCGACATACCAGAACCCGTCCACTCCTCAGTCCGAAGCCGATCGTGCACCGTGGTGGTGGCGGCCCTGCGGCGTCGACCAGCACCGGATCAACCTCGCCTACCTCTACGACGCCTTCCGCGAAGCACAAAACAGCGACGGCCGGTTCAAGCCGTGCGACAAGTTCGCCCACCACAACGAACGCGATGCCGCCCGCAAGCTCGCTGCGTCCATGCCGGACGCGGGATTTATCTTCCGGTCCGAACGGGACTTTCTCGACCGCGCAGCCGCCTACCTCGCCGCCTGCCAAGGCGTCACCAGCCTCGTGGTCGCCGGCGCCGGCCTGCCTAACATCGCCAGCGACCACGACCTGCACTCAGTCGTCCGCCGCCGGGAAGCAGCCACCCGCAACCGCGAACAATTCACCACCCGCGCAAGCGTGATCTACGTCGAGCGCGACCCGCTGGTCCTCGCGCAGCTGCGCCCCCTCGCCCACGCCGATAGCGGCGTCTACGTCGTTGATGCCGACCCGTGGGACCCCGCCGCGATGTGGGACACCCTCTACAACACCGGCAGCGAAAACCCGGGGCTGGTCTCCTCCGACTACGACCACGTGGCGCTGCTGCTGGGCGGAGTGATGTCGTTTCATGGCGGCAGCCGCGCCGACGTCGCCGACGTCGTGCAGGCCCACCTCGGGCGGCTTCCCGATTGCGCGTTCCTGGCCATGACACACCTGTTTCTGCCTGAACACCCCGATCTCGCCGCCCAGGCCCGCGAGTTCGAAGCCGCCCTGCAGTACAACGTTGCTGGCACTGGAAGCCTGGCCACCCAGGCTCAAATCGAGGCGATGATCCGCGGCACGACGCCGCTGCCGCCCGGGATCGCCCCGGCGTTCACCTGGTACCCCGACGGACCACCCGCGAACCCACCGGTATGCGGCAACTTCACCGCCGCGGTCCTCACCCAGAAACCCGAACCGGACGACACCCTGCCGGAACCCCCATGGCGGCCGACACACACCTGACTTCCGGGTCGTACCCGCCCCGACACCGCGGGCGGTCAGGGATCCGGAGCCGCCGCCCTCGCACGAATACAGGGGTTAACACCGCGAGGACACCGTTCGCCCCGGACCTCACCTACCGCCGACAGAAATTACTGCGACAAAAAGGATTTCTCGTGTCCCTGTTCCGTCGCCCCACCGACGTCGAGAAGTACGCCAAACTGGAGGAACAGCACGAGAAAGGCGAGATCAGCTACGACGAACTGGTCAAAAAGGGCGGAAATATCCTCATTCAGGAACAGGCGAAGTGTAAACACAGCCAGACCGAGTGCGACAAGGCGACCGGGACAACGTGGTGCGCCAACGACTCCTGCGGCATCCAGCTGAGCTGATTCCGCTATGCAACTTCCCTACACCGTCGACGACGACCAAGCCGCCATCGAGGCAGTAGGCGCAGAGATCAACCGCCCAGATCCGGCGCGGTGGCAAGCGATGACCACCGGCGACGATCGTCTGCGCCAGACCTATCGGGTACTCGGCCAGCTGATCAAACAAGTGGAAGTCGCGTTCACCAAACGCAAAGCCGTCCTCCGCGCGTTCCGCGGTCCCCGCCCGGACTACCACCAAGCCGTAGCCGTGTACGAGGAGTGGAAATCGCGGACCGTCCACTTCGCCAACTGCGCCCGAGCTCGCCGCGGCGAGCTCGAAGACCGGGTACGCCGCATCAATCAGCACGACACCCTCAACCGGATGGCGACCGCGCTACAGACGCTGACACAGGCCGTCGCCGACCACCGTGACGCGATCAGAAGCGGCAGCCGGGAGGAGACCGCCGCCGACCGCATGTTGTGGCTCCGTCTCGAACTCTCGCCCTATGCGGCACGGCAGAACCACATGGCCGCTACCACGAGTACCGCGGGCCCACAGAAGCCCCGACCCACGACGTGCCGCCGGGGACAACCGCACACGACTGCGACCTCCCCGGAAAGGAAACCCTGACGTCTCGATGACCGATATCCGTTGTGGCAGTGGCAAAGCCTAGACCGCATCCCTCATCGACGCCTCGGGACACCTGCCCGACGGCACCACCTGCACGCCGTACCCCTGCGCGGCCAGGCACCCACACGGCCCGCCGCCACCCGCAGCTGCGGCGAGAACCCTCTACGATGAAAGGAATTACTGCTCGTGCGTCTCAGAAACACCGTCCTCGCAGCCTTGGCGCTGCTGCCGATGCTGCTCGGCGGCTCCGCCGCCACCGCCGACAGCACGACAACACCCCCAACACCGACCGCCACCGCGTCCCCGCGGATCATCGGCGGCGACCCCGCACCCATCGCCTACGCCGGCGCCGGGTCCCTGCAGCTGCTCGACCACGGCGACCCGGACTGGCACTCGTGCGGGGTCACCCTGCTCGCCCAGGGCTACGACGAGACCGGCGAACCCGCGGCGGTCGCGGCATCGGCCAGCCACTGCCTCAGCAAGACCCCCAGCCCCGCCGAGCAAGCGCGGATGACCCCCGCGGCGAAGAAGATTTTCGTCAGCTTCCGCACCGACCTGCGTGACCCGACCATCGACCGCAGCGATCCCGCGATCTATCACGCGCGGTTCGGGTCGTCCAACCGGCTGCTGGGCGGTGTCGTCCGCACCGGCGCCAAGATCGTCGTCCCGCCGCACTGGGCCTGGGGGCTGCCAGACGACGAAGGCAAGATCTGGGACGTCTCCCTCATCCGCGTCCACGGCCACGTCGACGGCGTCCGCCCGGCCCGCATCGCTGCGGCGTGGATGTGGCGGCCCGCGCGGATGATCGGCTGGGGCATCACCACCGACCCCGCCGCTTGGACCGGTCCCGCACCGGCCGGGCTCAGCCAGCTCGACGTCCCGCTCCTGCGCGCGGCCACGTGCGCCCCGGGCGGGATCGGCGCCGGGGAGCTGTGCGCCGGGGTCCCGCCGACCGGCGGTGGTGTCTGCAACGGCGACTCCGGATCCGGGCTGCTGCAGCGCCACGGCGACGACTGGTACCTGCTCGGCGCGGCCTCCCGCACCATCGCCGAGTTCTGCGGCAGCGCCGCCATCTACACCGATCTCCACGCCTACCAGCGATGGATCACCCAGCAGATCCACCAGCTGCTGCCCGGCGCCCCGAATGCGACCACCCACACCGCGTCGGCCACCCCCGTCGGCTGACCCACCGAACACCTGCTCCTGGGGTGGCCGCGGCAGTTCCGATGCTGCGGCCACCCCTCAGCCCCGAGACGTGTCCGGCCACCGCAGGTCGACCGACCAGTTACGAAAGCACCTCGACATGCCACCACGCAGTACAGCCACACCCCCTCAGCCGCGCGCGCACGATGGCGAACGCGTCCACGTCGACATCGAGAGTCCCCGCCGCGACGCCGTCGCCGACTACCTGCTCGACGGCTCGCTCAACACCGCCGTCGACCGCTTGTTCGCTGACCGTGTCCTCGCCGAGCACCCGCAGCTGCCTCGCGTGGCGAGGTCCGTCGCCACCTGGGATCGCAGTGCCGCGGAGACCATGCTCGATCGCGGGCTGCGCCACTTCCTTGTCCTCGGCACCGGCGGCCTGCCCATCTGGGCCCACTCGTCCACGCTGGCCGACCTGCACGACGCCGGCGCGCGGATCGTGGTGATCGAACACGACCCGGTCACCCGGGGCCTGCACGACCGCATCGACCACGGCGCTGCCGCCGGCCGCGCCCACGTCCTCTGCCTGCCCGCCGACCGCCACCACGACCTGGCGGCCACATCCGCAGTTGCTGACCTGCTCGCCAGCGGTGCGCCGCTCGGGATCCTCGCCACTGGCCTGCTCCGACCGGCCGGAATCCGCCTGGCCGTCATCCTGGCGCTGCTCGAGGGCGCGCCGTCCGGCAGTCTCGCGGCGATCACCCAGCTCACCGCGCACGGGACTGACGAGCGCGACGGCGCCGGTGTGTCCGACCCTGTTGCGTCTTCACTCGTTGCGCGGTTCGCCGCGGCCGGTATCCCGCTCGCTGTCGAGGATCGTCGCGCAGCCGATCAGCTGCTCGGCGACGTCGCGGACGTCACGACGCACCCGGTCACGCCGGCCACTCTGGATCGAGTCGCGCCCGGCACCGTCGTGCGGACCGTCCTGCTTGGCCACCGTCCGCCGCGTACCGCCACTGCCGCGCTCCGGCCGGGCGGGGAGCAGCCCCGGGACGTCAACGGACGGGGAGATCGCCGGTGACCTCAAGCATGGCCTGCCCGTGCGGCGTCGCCGTTCTGGGCATTGTCGAGGCCGCCACGGCCGAGGACGCGATCGCGGCCTACGAGCGTGCGGCGTTTCAGGCGCTGGCGGTCGGAGCCCAGCTCTACCTCCGTCGACACGACGCCGAACTCTCCTCAGCCGGGGCGGCCGAGGAGATCGACGAGATTCTGCGGCGGCTGCGTATCGCCCTCGCACTGATGGAAAAGCAGGTGACCGAAGACCCGCCGGCACACCAGAGCCCGACGGCCCTCGCCGGATACCTGCGGTCGTGGGCTCACACCACCGGCCAGATCACCGCGCAGCTCTACCGGCAGGCAGCGCATCAGGACACCGCAACCTGCGCTGATCAGCTCGGCGGCGACCCCGCCGCACCCGGCTCCACCACGGCGAGCGGTGGCCAGTGACCGACGAGAAGTGGTACCCGACGACGCCGCGACGCCGGACCGACCCCGTCAAGACCGTCGTCCTGGTGGTGGGCGGACTTGGCTGCTGCATCCTGCTTGTGGGCGCTGGCGCTCATGGTGGTCTTCGCTGCCGACCTGCCTGCTCCCGCAACCCCGTGACACGGCGATGAACGGACTTCTTCTCCTGGACCAGACGTGCGCCGTCTGCGCGCACAATGCGGTGCCCGCCGTCCTCCTCGACGGCCCCTGCCTGACCCAGGCCATCGCCCTCTGCAACCTCTGTCTGGCCACCATGCAGCAGTACGCGCAGTACACCTGCGTCCACATCGACCTGCACCACGGCCAGGCCCAGCCCACCGCAGCCGACATGCTCGGCGCACTGCGCCACGAGCGTGCCTTGACCAAGGCCGATTTCGCCCGGGCCGTCGGCTACACGCAGTCCCACGTCACCCGTGTCCTGACCGCGGAAACCAGCATCAGCGCCCACTTCGCCTACCGCGTCCAGGAGGCATTCGGGCTGCGCGCGCTGCACCTGCTGCACCGCCAAAGCGCCGACCAGCTCACGGTCATCGCCCACGCCGGCGCGTCGTCACGGACCAATCCCCGCAAGGGAAACACCGTCGATATCGACGAAGCCCAGATCGAGGAGGACTACCGGCACAACACCCCGATCCACGAGATCGCCCGGTGCAACGACGTCTCCTACGGAACCGTCTGGCGCATCCTCGACAAACGCGGCGTACCCGTCGAACCCTTCGGCGGCCCGCGGCCGGGCCGACCTGCCGGTGCCGAACGCGGCCTCCGGGCCCATCGATCACCGCCCTGACCGAATCGCCGCCCGGCTTCGCACGTTCTGCGCCGCCGCACCCCGGTGGCGACCGATCCGTCCCGATACCGCTGCCATCACCACGAAATGACGAATTCGCATGGATTTTCTGTTCACCCTGCTGCTGTGCTCTGCCTACCCGGCCCTAGGTCTGCACGTCGCGCGTACCGAGCTGCGTAGAGTCCGGCATCGGCCAGCAGCCGAGCCGTTGGCGTACCGGCAGCTGCCGGTCACGACGTGGCTCTACGTCGTGGCGATAGTTCCGCTCTGGCCGGCCGTGGAACTCATTCCCACGCCGCGCCCGGCGCCCCGCAGCCGATCCGGCCGGCCCGCATGACCCGCGCCGCCGCACCGCGTAGACACCCGCCGCGCAGCCGCCGGACCGCGCCATCCCACGCGGCCCAGTTCGCGCACGGTCGTCGGAGGCACCGGTGAGCATCCCCTACGCACACCTGCCCGCACCGATCCAGCGGGTCTACGAGCTGCTCGCCGATCACCCCGGACCTCAGACGACTGCGCCCCCGATCGCCGCCGCCCTCGGCATCCGCGTGTCGGATGCGGCCGCGGCGCTGCAGCGCCTGCACGCCGCCCGCCTGCTCGACCAGCTCCCACCCGGTGACCGCTACCTGCTCGCGCCCTGGGCCCGCCAACACGCCACCCATCGACGAGCCCAACTGCCCGACCCGACACGCTCGGAGCAGACCTCCCGGCTGATCGACTGGTACGCCGCCACCGCCTCCGCCGCCGTCCCGCTCATCGCCCCCGAAGCGTTCCGGTTCAGCGCGTCCGCCGACCACTCAGTCCCGGCCTACGCCCACGTCGACGAGCGGCGCGCGCTGCACTGGTACACCTGGGAACACCGCGTCCTGCGCAACGTCCTCACCGCCGCGGTGGACTGCCGACGCCACGACGTCGCGATCGAGCTGGCTGAAGCCACCTGGCACCTGGCCCGCAGTACTTACCACCACGACGACCTCGCCTACGCACAGCACACCGGCTACACCCTCAGCCACCACACCCAGCGTCCGATGGCTGCGGTGTTCCGCGCCCGCGAAGCCTCCGCCCTGGCCGACCTGGGCCGCCTTCGCGACGCGCTCGGCACCGCAGCCGACGCCGTCGCGCTCGCCCAGGACATCGCCGAGCCAGGCGTCTTGGCGCTGGCCCACTCCCACCAGGGCCGCGTCCACCTGGCCGTCGACAACCCGGACGAGGCGCTGCGCGAGCTCACCGCCGCTCTGCGCCAGTACCGCAGCGTCGTCGACGACCACGGCCACGCCCAAGCCCACCGCCGCATCGGGCAAGCCCACCTTGCCCTCGGCCGCACCGCCGACGCCCTCCGCTACCTCGACGCCTCGATCAGCGCGCTGATCCGCGCGAAACACCGGCTGGGTACGGCCCGGGCGTTGACCTACCTCGCCGACGCGCTCACCGCCGACCGGCAGCCGTCCAGCGCGCTGTCGGCCATCGGTCGCGCGCACGCCCTGCTGGGCAACGCCGCGGCGCCACGCTACCGGACCGGACTCGACCTGGCCGCCGCCCGCGCCCGCTACGCCCTGGGGGCGGCCGGCTTGACCCGCCGGATCACCGAAGACCTCATTGCCCGGCTCAGTCGGGCCGGTCCCGGCGCCGCCAGCGACCTCACAGCCGCCACCGAACTACACGCCCAGCTCTGACACCACACACCATCAGGAGTCCACAGTGGAGCCACACTTCCAGCCCGATCGCCTGTGGCCGGCCGGTCACCGCGAACTCCAGCTCATGATCATCCCCGACCTCCGCCGCGACGACGAACTCGCGCGCCTGGTGAAATCTTGCCGCGACATTCTGGGCGAGCATCCCGCCACCACCCAACCCGTCCCCGACCACGCGCTGCACCTGACCGTCCAACCGATCCGGCCGCCCCATGGTGGTACCGTCGATCCGGCGATCCGTGCGGCGCTGATCACCGCACTCGGTCCCGTCCTCGCCGACGTGCCGGCGTTCGAGATGCTGATCGGGTCGGTACTTACTCAGGCCCGCGGCGTCATCGCCGACACCCACCACAACGCACCCTTCGACGCCCTCGTCGAACGTGTGCGCCCGGCCATCGCCCAGCTATGCGGCCCCGACTCGGTCACCCACGACAGTCGCCCCGCGCACATGGCGCTGTGCTACGCCGACGGCCACGGCTGCAGCGGCGCACTGCAACGCCACCTGCGCCCCAGTCACGCCCGCATCACCGTGAACGCTATCGACCTCGTCGAAACCATCCAAGATCCCGAACACTGTCACTACGCCTCGACCGTACTGCACTCCTTCCCCCTGGCCGAGGCAACGCGATGACCGGCCCCGTCAAGCCTCAGATTCCGACGACAGTTGAGATCGACGTCGTTCCGGAGACATTGTCGGCCGCGCAGAGCGAGATGAACGCGCGAAATCCCGGCACGAGCACTGACGTGCTGAAGTGGATCGAGTTTCACCGCTACAACGCCGAAATGTTCCGGCTTGCCGGTGAACGTCTCGCGGAGCTCGGCCGCACACCGCTGGACGGCGACTGGCCACGCTCGGAGTTCACACGCCAGACCGCGGCGATGCAACGGAACGTCCGTCGCCTGGCCGCAGAGACCAAGCAGCCAATACCGGATCACCGGCTCCCACCGGGTCTGCTCCCCGGCGTGGAATACATCCCGTTGCTCCCGCCGCGGCGATTCGGTGACTGGCTGCGCGACACCTGCACGATCGCCGGTGTGGACCTGGTCGAGGTGGCCGACCGGACCGGGCTGCCGGCGCCGTTCCTGGAGAAGGTGGTACGCGGGCAGGAACCGATGCGGTCGCTGCACGACGTCGCCGCAGTCGCGGACGCATTGCGCGTGGACCGTGCCATAGCCGCGGTCATCGCCACGCGGGACTTCCGGGACGGATGCAATGGGTGGGCCGATGAGCCGCAGTCGTAGTGCCGCAGAGCCGCTGCCTACGCTCCTCACCGGCTCGGCGTGGCGCGCAGATCTTGCGGCGCTGCGCGAACTAGAGGCCATCGAGAGCCGCGACCCCGCAGCGCTCATCGGGGTGCTGACGCGGGCAGCCGAGTGCGCCGAGCACGACGACGAGCTGCCGCTGGCCGAGACCGGCTGGGTTCGTGTCCTCAGTCTCGAGCGGTCCCGGAAGAACCACGCCGGTGTCTGCCGGGCGTTGACCAGGCTGAGTGATCTCTACCGCCGCTGGGACCGCCTCCACCGGGCGATGGACGTACTGTCCACCCTCATCGACACCTGCGACCGCGTCGGCGACGATCATGGTGGGCTGCTGGCGCGGCGTGACATGGCCGAGGTTCTTCTGGACGCCGGCCGCGCCGCCGCCGCTGTGCCGCATCTGCGTCGCGCGATCACGCTCACCGACGACGACGCCATCAAGGACGTCGCGCGCGCAGACATGCTGATCCTGCTCGGTCGCGCCTACTGGATGAGCAGCCGGATCCGCGCCGGCCGGAAAGCGTTTGCCGCAGCGCTGGCCTTGGTGGACGCGCGTGACACGCACCGCGCCGGCTTCGTACGCGCGTTGCTGGCAACGCCCGCCGACGGATCACCGGCACGCGCGGCCCGCGACGCCACCGAGCGCCACGGACGGCCGCCACAGCCGCCGCATGACGGTTGTTCTTGCCGGCTACCTCGGCAGGCGACCGAGCGACAACCACCTGAGACTGCCTCCCACCGCGGCGCAACAGAGCCGCCGGAGGCCACGCCGTGACCGGCCACGAGCCTGCCGAGGACGTTCTTGGTCTGGACTTCACCCGAAGTCACCGTATCCACCGCTATTCCTGGGATCTCGGGACGTTTCAACGCGGCGGTCACGTCCGTCGCGAATGGGCCTTGCGGATGCACCGCCGGGACCCGGACGGCGAACAGCAATCCATGACGTGGCTGCACAACCTGCCCGGCCACGCCGAACTCGACTGGGACGAAGCTATCTTCCTGCTCGCCCGTGATGCCGGAGATGGCCGGCTGTCCTTCGACGCCTACATCGAAGAAAACCTCTCCCCACGCGACGACGACGAGATCCCTCGGCACGAGTACCACGACTGGGTGCGCGCGGAGCACGTGTGGCACCAGGTCCGCGACTTCCTCGGCCGCGACCCGATGCTGATCCGGTCATTCTTCGACATTCTGCCACCCGAGCGTTGAATGCCCGCCCGCGAACCGTTCACCGTGGGCCGCGTGCTCGGTGACGCCATCGGAGCCCCCTGTGTCGCAGCCCTGGTGATTCCGATCATCGCCATGGTCTTCGCCCGCTGGCGCCCCATCTACGGCACCGTCGCCACGTGGGCGGCAGTGGCCGTCGATGTCGGCTGGGGCGTCGCCCTGTTCGTGTCCGGGATACGCCGGCTCAGAGAGGATTCAGAGACAGATGCCAACACCGTCCACCCGGGACACCAACCAGAACCAGGCGACGTCGACGAGAACCGGTACACGCTGGCCGACCATCGGCCAGTACATCACCGCCACACACCGACGTCTTCCCGCTGACGGCGTGCCGGATCCGGACTGGCTTCCCTGGCCACCCACCGCCCGGAACTGCCCGCTGCCTCTGCCTCGGGGCGAGCGCACCCCGTATCGGGTGTGGGAGGTGATCGAATTGCGGGCTCGCTACGTGCGTTGGCCCCAGATCGCCGCGCGTCTCGGCACGCCCGAGCACGTCGTCCGCGACTGGATCGCCCGGTTCGGCAACCGGTGACGTCGACCGTGCGCGGTCCGCGATGGACGTGCCACGCCCGCACCGGTCCGCCAGTGCGGGTGAGGATGGGACGTTGGCCCGGCCGGGACTGGACACCGGCCGGACCGACCCGCCCACGCGGGACACCCGGCGGATGTCACAGCGTTGGTGGCGTCACGGGCACTGCGGAACCCGTGGTGTCCCGCCGCCGCCGGGACCGGTGTGCTGCTCGACCTCCCACAGATCGCCACGGACCCAGCCGTAGGTGCCACCGCGGTAGGACCAGCCCCACGCGTGCCCATCGGACGCCCCGCGCGTGCACGACACCCAGAACTCGGCCCCGTAGCCGATCGTGCCCAGCACCGGACCGTCCACCGGCCGAGACCGGATGCGCGCCCCGTCCGCAGTCGCGATGACCGCGATCCAGCCCTGCGCCGTCGCGGCCGACATCGGGCGCGTGTGCGGCGCGGTCGATGTGGACCACACGAGGGTGCCATCGGGCGCGACGGCCGGTGTGCCCGCATTGGCTTCGCCTTCGCCCGGTGATCCGACGTCCGGTTGTTCGGGCACCACAACGGCGGCGGGCGACTGTTCGGCTGCCTGCACTGGCCCCGCGGCCGCCATCACGGCGCCCGCGAGCGCACCGAACGTCAGCAGTGACGCTGCGATCCGCTTCGCGCATCGAAGACTCGCTGTCATGACAAGGACTCCCGTCGACTCTGGCGCGTCGCGGCCGCCCAGAAGATGAGCTTCTTCGAGCGCGAGGGCAGCGGCTCGTCAACGCACGCACGAGAAACCGAGGCTCGGTCTAGGCCGTCGCATCGGGCCGGAACCTCAACCGCCCGCCGAAAACGGCGAGCGCGCCATCAGTTTAGAAGTTTTGGCCCGGGGCAGGCGCCCTCCCCAGAGACCTTGCCCCGGGCCGGGAACCCCTGTGACCGCTGGGGGGTCGAGCGGTTCAAGGTCCCCGGAAGGGTCCACTGTGGCCGCTCCCTGTGGACCACCGCGGATCACCTTCTACAACCAGAGTGCCTCAGAAACCAGTAATTCGCCACAACTGTGGCGGGTTTTCTGGTAATAACTTTGAGTGTCACCTTGTGCGCGAAACGCAGCACTCGACGACATCATCCGCCCCCGCGCTGCGGCCACGGCTGGGCGTGGCTGCAGCGCAGTGCAGCAGACCCCCGGTCCGGGGCAAGCCCACCGTCCACGAGGGACACGGCCGCTCTCCACGTGGCCGGCTTGCCCCGGACCCGCGGGGGCCCGCTGACGAAGACCGCATCCACCGCCCACCCGGGCCGCGGCCACCGAGGAGGAATCCGTGTTGAAATACTTCGTCTCCACCCACCGCACCCAAGGTGAACGGGACAACGACTCCAACGACCTTCCGGGTACGGAACTGGTCGATCTTCCCGGCGAATGCCACGACGACCCGGACTCGCCCATCTGCGGCTGCGCCCGCAGCTTCGTCGGCATCACCAGCCGGCAAACCTCCACCACCGCCGAGATCGTCGAAAGCGACATGACCGCCGCGCAGTACATCGGCCACTTCCACGCCGGACTTCTCGCCCTCGGCTGGAAAGACACCGTCGAGACGCGCAACGGCGTCATCGACGCCGCGGTGGAGCTGCTGCTGCTCGCCGCCATGTGGCCGGTCGGCACCGTCGTCGAACGCCGCCTCCACGAGATCCGCGTGCGGAGCTTCCCGGACGAATCGTGATCGCCCGCCGCCCGTTCAGCAGCTCTCCATGAAGGAGTCGTCATGTCCAGTTCCACCGACGCGCGGCGTGCCCGCGCGTTCCTCCAGCACGCCGCCGAACCCACCAACCCGATCCTCGCCCGCTACGTCACCGCGGTCGGGCCCGTCGACGCCGCCCACCGCATCGCCGACTGCTCCGCACCCGCCGACGTCCTCGCCGAGTCTCGTCGCCACGTGCGCTGGCAACTCGCCGACACCAGTCTGCAGACCGCAGTCAGTCTCGGTGGCCGGTTCGTGATCCCCGAAGACGATGAATGGCCGACCGACGTCTTCGTCGGCCTGAGCACCCTGGCCGCCGACTACGACACCCTCGGCGGGCCGCCGCTGGGCCTGTGGGTTCAGGGCGAGCCACGGCTGGATGAGCTGGCGGCCACGCACTCGGTCGCCATCGTCGGAGCACGGGCCGCCACCGCATACGGCGAGCACCACGCCGCCGAATTCGCCTACGCTCTGGCCTCACGCGGTGTCAGGGTGTTCAGCGGCGCTGCGTACGGCGTCGACGGAGCAGCTCACCGCGGTGCGATGGCGACCGATCGCCCGGCCGCCACCGTCGCCGTCCTGCCGTGCGGGATCGACGGCGCCTACCCTGCCGGACACGTGGGCCTGCTCCAGCGCATCGCCACCTCCGGCGCGATCGTGTCCGAATACCCGCCCGGTATCCCACCCGCCCGCCACCGCTTTCTCCAGCGCCACCGGCTGCTCGCCACGCTCACGACCGCCACGGTCGTGGTTGAGGCCGGCCAGCGCAGCGGCGCCCGCCACGCCGCGCGCCTCGCTGCCGAGCTGGGCCGGCCCGTCCTCGCTATCCCGGGTCCGGTGTCCTCCGCCGTGTCGGCTGGGTGTCACAGGCTGATTCAAGACGGCACAGCCCGCCTGGTTACCTCGGCCGACGAGGTCATCGCGGTGATCGACGAGTCCGAGGAGGTGGACGCCGATCCGAAGGCGGCCGTCCCGGCGGATGAGGCCGGCCGAAGCTAGCGCACGCCCCGACGACGGCCCGAACCTCGCTTAGACCGGTGACGTTGACGAGCGTCACGGGCCGCCGTCGGACGCGCGCTCGGGGCGGTGGCGGCTCACACCTTCGTGGGCCGCCACCGCCTCCCACGGCCCACACGCCCGGGAGGCCGAGCCAAGGAGCGCCGATACGTGACCGCGTACCTGACCCCGGGGGAACTGATCGGATCCCTGCCCGACACCTGTGCCGACACCCTGCACGTCCTCGCACTGCCCTCCCACACCGACAGCACATCAGCGTGGCGACTGACGTCGCCGACCGGCGCGGCGTTCCCGGTCACCCTGGTACGGGGCATGACCACCACCGAGATCGCCGGGCACGTACGAGCGGCGCTTCCGACCGACCGCGACACCGATCTGGTCGTCGTCGTGATCGCCGGGACCCACTCGCGCAACGGGCTGCCCCTGCGGGCCGCAATCGCCGCACTCGAGACTGACCTGCGCCCCGCCGGACACACGATCGTCGGCCGCTACTGGGCCCCGCACACCCGCCCCGGCGCCCCGTGGCGCGACTACCGCCGCCCCACCCACCTCGGCACCGTCATCCCCCCACGCACTGACCTCGACTTCGCCGCACCCATCCAGCTCGGAGGGGACGCCCCGACCCCAACCTGGGGCCTGCCCTTCACCAACACCGGCGAATCCCTGCCGGCCCACCTCGGCCGCTTCGCCCGCCGGATCGTGCCCCTGCTGATTCGACGCGGGGACGAAGCCAACCGGATCATCGCCCACGCCACCGCCCAGGCCGGCCGCGGCGAACTCGTCGACGACATCGCAGCCTTCGCCGTCACGACCGCTCTGGCCGACAACGCCATCTACGGGCCGATGCTCCTGCCGCCGACTGAGCACGACCCGCAGCGGGTCGAGCAGCTGTGGATGGCCCTCTACCGCGGCAGCCCCGACCCTGCTGTCCGGGCCCGGCTGGCCACCCTGATCGCGGCCAGCGCCGTCCGCCGCGGCGACCGCCACCTCACCGCCTGCGCCCTCGCCCACGCCCACGGAGCGCCCGGCGCCACCACCGTCGGACTGCTGTTCCAGCACCACGCCGCCGCCGAGATCGTCGAGCAGCAGCTGGACCAGACCGCCGACCGGGTCGCCGCGGCGCCCGGGGGCAGCGCCAAGCGCTGGTAGCCCACGTCCCCAGCAAGCCTGCTCGGCCGCAGTGTCCCGGGGCGTCGTAGTGCGCCCGGGACCCTGCGGCCTCTGCCTTTCAGGAGGCCACCTCGTGCATCACGTGATTCAATGGTCCGGCGGTATCGGGTCCTGGGCTGCCACCGAACTCGTCCGCCGCGCACACCCCGGCGACCCGATCACCCTGCTCTTCTCAGACGTCCTGATCGAGGACAGCGACCTCTACCGCTTCAACGCCGACGCCTCCCATCGGCTCGGGATCCCGATCACACGGGTCTGCGACGGCCGGACACCGTCCCAGCTGTTCGTCCAGCGCAGCTACCTCGGCAACGCCCGAATTGCTCCCTGTTCACAGGTGCTGAAGCAGAAACCATGCCGTCGGTGGCTGACCGAGCACACCGACCCAGCCGACACCGTCCTCTACGTCGGGCTTGAGCCTGGCGAGCAACGCCGAGCCCCGGCGGTCACGACCGGGTGGCGGCCATGGCGCGTCGAGTATCCGCTGATGCAGCATCCCGATCTCACCAAGGACGATCTGCTGTCCTGGTGTCGGGGCGTCGGGTTGGAGCCGCCGCGGCTGTATCGCTTCGGGTTCAGCCACAACAACTGCGGCGGTCTCTGCGTGCGCGGGGGCCAGGCCCACTGGCGGCGCACCCAGAAGGTCTTCCCCGATCGGTTCGCCTGGTACGCCCAGCTCGAACAGGACTTCCGCGCCAAACACGGGGACGTGGCGATCCTCAAACAGCGCTGCCACGGCCAGACCCACCCGCTGCCACTACGCGACCTGCACACCGGCTCCGCGGCCGCACCAGCCCTCACCGAGCTGGACATCGAGCACGTCCTGCGCCTGCTCGGCCTCGGCGAACGACCCGAAGATCGTCGACGCCGTCTCCAGGTGGAATCCCCTGCCACGGCGGCAACTCGGGCCGGGTGACGCCCCGGCATGCCCCTCGCGCCCCCGCGGAGAGGCGGTTGCGGGGTGCCGGGCATTCGGCCATCGCGGTGTGACCGGACCGAGGGAACCAGGCCCGCGCCGGCGGTGCACACCCCACCAGTCCACAACACCGGCTCACCCCACGGTTCGGGGCCTGGTGCACCGCCGGCGCTCGGCCTGGTGAGCCGTGCCCCGTCCACCCGCGAGCCCGCCGCCCCCGAGCAGCGGGCAAGCACCGGCCACGACGAGAGGACCCTGACCGTGTCAAAGGAAACCAGCACCTGGCTCAACAACAACGTCCTCATCGGATTCACCGACCAACGCGGCCACGCCTGGCACTACCGCGCCGACCACCAAGGAACCGAACCGAACCACTACCCCGGCCCGATTCCCATCACCGAGGTCAAACGACGCCTGTTCGGCTGGAGCGCCGAACCGGCCCGGGTCCTGGTCGAGGACCGGTTCGGACTGCGTCTTGCCCCGCATCACCTGGGCGTCACCACCTCCGACACCGGCGACATCCTCGCCATCCACACCGACGAATACGGCATCCACCAGTACAGCACCTGGCTGCTGGACAACGTCGCCGCCCTGCTCGACGACGGCCTCAGCATCGGCTCCGCCGGCCTGCTGCGCGAACGCAAGCAAGCCTGGGTCAGCGTCGAAGCCCCCGACAACATCACCACCCCCGAAGGCGTGGAGTTCCGGCCCAACCTGCTCGCCTGCTCCAGCCACGACGCCAGCCTGAAAACCCGCTACAAGCGCGTCGTCACCAACGTCGTCTGCGACAACACCATGAACCTCGGCCTGCGCGAAGACGGCCAAGAAGTCGCCGTCGTCCACAAGCGCAACAGCGCCCTGCAGCTCCTGTCCGCCCGCGAAGCCCTGCAGATCGTGCACACCGTCGCCGACGACTTCGCCGCCGAAGTCAAGAAACTGTGTCAAACCACCGTCACCGACCGAGCCTGGAAAGCCTTCCTCGACGCCCACACACCGATCCCCGAGCAGCCGGGCCGGGGACGCACCAACGCCGCCAAGAAGCGCTCGGCGCTGACCCGGTTGTGGACCAGCGACAGCCGGGTCAGCCCGTGGAAGAACACCGGGTGGGGCGTAATCCAGGCGGTCAACACGCACCTCAACCACGAGGCCGTCATCCGCGGCGCCGGCCGCGCAGAACGGAACATGACCCGGGTGATGACGGGTGAGCTGGCCAAGCACGACCGCACCGCCGCCGCGACCCTGCACAAGGTCCTCGCCGCCGTCTGAACGCGCTCCGGCCCCCGCCCTCGCTCGCCGTTCCCGCTCACGAAAGGACTTCTACCATGATCACCAGCACCATCACACCGGTGACGTGCGGCACCGACGGCTGCACGAACACCGGTCACGGCATCTCGATCGCGGTGTCGCGCCCGATTATCTACCGCTGCCACGACTGCATCGCCTGCCTGGACGCGCTCGCCCCCCGCTGGATCCGCGGGTTCACCGACGAGCGTGCCTACGCCGACCGCAACACCGAACTCGGGCACCTGAACGTGACCACGCTGCGGGAACAGGCCGCGCCGCTGCTGGCCGCGATCAGTGAGGCGCGGGATGCGTTCACGATGCTGGCCGACCTCGTCGTCCCGGCGCTGGCCCGCGACGCGGTCACCGCGATCGTCAACGCCGGCGACCACGTCATCGACTGCTCCGTCACCAACTGGTGGGCCGCCTGCCGCCATCCCGATCACCATCCCCGGACCGCACCGACGCGCGCGGTCTACCGGTTTGACCAGATTTGGTGGGTCCGCGTCGACCGCAGCGCCGTCGGCTGCGTCCGCCTCACCACCGCCGGCTTGCTCGACCGCTACGAGGCCCGCAGCCTCACCGGATCCGTACTGCGTCCCGACCTGCCCGATGACGAGCAACCCCTCTACGACTCCGTCCATGCCGCCGCAGACGCCCTCATCGCATGGACGGCGAATCGTAGGCCCGCGACCGATGCCGCGGCTCCCAGGCACCCGTGACCTCGCGGTGTCGTGCGGCCTCAATCACGCGACCAGGTCCCGCGACACCGGTCAAGCAACGTCGACACATCGACCTCCGGACGCAGGCACGGGGCCTTGACCGGTGCCACGGCGGGACCTGGGTGACCGCCCTCGTCCGCACACCACCCCACGCGAGGCCACCTGAATGAACCGGGAATCCCCGAGCGGCACGCCTTCCCCCGGGCAAGCCGAATCCCGGTTCGGGGCTGGCCGGGTCAGCGCACGCGCCGCGCTGCCCGGCCAGCCCCCTCGCCTCGCCACCGTCGTCGGAGGTCCGAGCATGTCCCAGCCAGCCACACTGACCGCTACCGAACGGGAAGTCCTCGACGACGTCGCCCGCGGCCTGAGCAACATCCAGATCGCGCTCAAGCAGTTCCGGTCACACGAGACCATCCGTACCCACGTGAAGAACATCCTCGCCAAACTGAAGGCCCGCAACCGCGCGCACGCCGTCGCCATCGCCCACGTCACCGGTATCCTCCGGTGCCCGCTACCGCACCTGCCGAGGACGCAGGCGATACCGCAGCGGATGTCGCCGCCTGGCCACGCGACGTGCGAACCCGGACAGACGGGTCGGACGGCGTCCACACCTGCTCGTCGCGGCGTCCGCCAACGGCGAGGGCCGCGATGACCGAGCCGCTGACATTCCGGTTAGGACAGTCTTCCCGTCACTGTCGGTCTCACGTCGCCGTGGCGTAGCAGGTGTACCCTGGAGCTACCAGATCTTGGTATGGCCTTCCCCATGCATTGAGTGGCATGAGGACGGTGGTCACAATGACGCTGCTGCGGCAGAACCGCGAACTGAAACGACTGGGAATCTGGAATTGGTCCCTGCCCGCCTTCGCCGGGAAACTACCGGACGGCCGTAACTACAACGCCTGTCCCTCGGCCGGGGTGTGCGCGCAAGCCTGCTACGCCCGCAACGGCACATACCTTTTTCCTCAGGTGAGAGCACGGCATCAGGAAAATCTGCGCTGGACCTTGGACGACTTGCCCGGCTGGCAGCACGCGATGCTGGATGAGTTGTCGCACAAGCGGTTCATCGACGCGTGGGTGCGGATCCACGACAGCGGCGACTTCTACTCCCGCGCCTACCTGTCCGCGTGGCTGGAGATCATGCGCGCCCGGCAGCGCACCCGGTTCTACGCCTACACCAAGGAAGTGGCGGCCTTTCGGGAGCTGGTCGAGCCTAATCCGCCGCGGAACTTCTGGTGGGTCTACTCCTACGGCGGCACCCAAGACTCCACATTGGACCCTGCAGTAGATCGGGTTGCGGACGTTTTCCCCGATGAGCAGTCGATCGCGGCCGCGGGCTGGCATTCGCAGGAGGAGTCCGACTTGCTGGCCGTACTCGGACCGACACCGGTCGGGATCCCGGCGAACAACATCGCCCATTTCAAGGCCCGCCAAGCCGGGCGCCGCTGGAGCCGCTGGCAAGCCGGCGTCGACGCCGCCCGCGCCGCCCGCCGCACCAGCACCCAGCCAACCACAGCGGCCGGCGATAACCGGTCAGGTGCGTCCGGAGAAACACGGTAGCGCCGCCCGGGACCACGGCGGCCCCCTGCTGCCCAACGGTGCGGCCCAGGTGCAGCGCCGCCGTGGTCCCCGTCCGCGCTGTCACCGGCTTCACGACGTGCCACCCGGGACGCCGGCCCGCCGCGACCGCGGCACCGGCGACCGGATCTGCACACCTCGCGATCGAAAGGAAACCCGAGAGATGTCGAACGACTTGATGCCGTATCTGCGCGCGGTTGCGGAGGCGCTCGGTGAGCCGTGGCGTGCCGCCACACCCCGCTGTGTCGGCGAGGACGCCGCGCTCATCGGCCCGGACGGCGGGTGGATCAGCGTGACCGTCTCCTCCAACGGATCGACAGAACGCCTGGTGTTGGAGGTCTGGCTGGACTCCGAGCTCAGTCCCCACCAGCCCACCGGAATGGTCCGGCCGTCAGCGACCGTGGCGCGTACCCGGCCCGCCGACGCGGTCGGCAAAGACCTCGCCCGGCGGCTGATCCCCAACGTGGTCGAGCTGATCGACGCGGCGAAAGACCTGGCACACCGGCGCGCATGCGACGCCGCCGACCTCTCCAACCTTCTCGCCGCGATCGGCGCGGGCTTCGGCACGACCCCGGCGGCAGGGGCGAACACCGTGTCGGTCGGCGCCTACGGCCAGCCGCTGTTCGCGACCGCGCAGGTGCTGCAGCCGGTCTGGCGCGACCCCCAGCGCCGGGTCCGGTTCAGCATCGACGCCACCGTCGAGAACGCGCTCGCCCTCGCCGCGCTCATCGGTGAACGCGCCGCCACCGACCACCCCGCACCCGCCGCGCCTGACACCACACGCTGACCTCCGGCCCCGCCGTCGCGCGGCGACGAACACCCCCCGACTCCGGCGCCCTACCTGGCACCGGAGTCTCTTTCTGCCTCCTGGAAGGACGAAGCCATGGAAGCCCTGACCCGTGTGGTCACCCTCGACGATTCCCAGGCCCGGATCGTCGACATCCGCGCCCACCTCAGCGTCGGCGACGCCGGGCTGCGCGTGCACGGCCTCAGCCCGACGGTCTCACGCGAGACCCGCGACCGGGTGCGTGCCGGCGTCCGCAACAGCGGCATGTCCTGGCCCGACGGCGTCGTGCACCTCACCGCCTCCACCGCCCACCCACGCTCCGACGTCGATCTCGCCGCCGCGGCCGCAGCCCTACTGGTCACCGAGGCCGTACCAGCGCGGCGGCTGACCGCGACGGCGCTGGTCGGCGAACTCAGTCTCGACGGCACCGTCCGCTCGGTTCCCGGCATGCGATCGCGCGCGATCGCGGCCGCCGCCGGGTTCACCCACCTGGTCGTGCCCACCGCCAATGCCGCCGAGGCCGGCGACGTCCCCGGCCTCACCGTCATCCCTGTCGCCTGCCTGGATGACCTGGTCAGCTGGCTGCGCGGCGGGCCCGCTCCGGCCCTACGACCCGAATCGGGCGAAGGAGCATTGGCTACCGCGTCGTGGACTCCCGAAGCCTGGGCCCGGCTGTCGCCCACGGCGGTCCGGGCCGCCGCGGTCGCCGCGGCCGGCGGTCACCACACCCTGCACGTCGCGGCACCCGGCACCCCGGTCCTGCTGCTGCCGCGGTTGATCCGGGCGCTGATGGCCGACCTGACCGACACTGAGGCGCTCGAGGTCAGCACGTGGCACTTCCTGGCCGGCGAACCTGCCCCTGACCGCAGCGAGCGCCTCCGGCCGCCCGGAGTTCCGTTGCTGCCCGGCGACACGATAGCCGGGGTAGCCGGATCCCTGAGTCGTCCGGGACTGCTGACGCTGGCGCATCGCGGTGTCCTGACCGTCGAGGACCTCCCCGAGCTTTCTGCGCGCATCGTCGAGGTGCTGCGTCCGGCGCTGGAGAACGGCACGATCGGCGTGACCGCAGCGGCGGGTGCCGAAACGCGCCCGGCCGGAGCGCGCATGGTGTTCACCGCCCGCGACTGCCTGTGCGGCAGCATCCGGACCGAGGACTGCCGCTGCACCCCGGCGCAGCGTGCGGGCTACCTCGCCCGGATCCCGCAGTGGCTGCTCGACCGCGTCGACCTGTTCCTGCGGAAGGTCACCGTCGCCGAGCCCCATCCGTCGCTGCCGTCCCTGGAGTCGGTGCGGGAGGGCGTCGCCCGAGCGCGGGAACGCGCGCGCTACCGGTGGGGTGCCGCACCGGAACCCGGCACCGAGATCGACTACACGACAGCCGTCACCGGCCTTCCCACCCACGCGGTACGGGAACTGGACGACGCGATCCGACAGGGCCGGATCACTCCCCGGACCGCTGCGCGGTGCCTGGGGCTGGCCTGGACACGGGCCGACCTGGATGGCCGGGCGCACCCGGACATCGCCGACATCTGGCTGACGCTCGCCCACCGCAGCGGAATGCTCGGCCTGCTCCGGAATCCGGCTCCCAGGTGAGCTGCAACAGGCCCTGAGTTGTGAGGCACGAGCCTCATGGCGATAAAGCCGCTGCAGCGGGGCCAGGCAGAAGGATGAGGAAAGTGTTGCTGCGCTGGAAAAAGCGGTGCGGGTATTCCGGTCGGGCCGACGCACTCTAGCGGAGCCTGGCGTCAACGGAAGCCCGCCCCATCACGATCTCTACTTCCGGTCGTGCGGTCGGGGCGGCCTTGCCGTCGACGCGGGCGGCCCCGCTGGGGCGAGTGCGTCCCGACCGGGACACCCGCACTCCGCTTCTCCATCACCACGACGCGGTGATGGAGAAGGAAGGTGGTGCGGGGTTCGTGGCCGGTCACCGGATTCGTTCCCGGTGACCGGCCGGCCCGTGTGAAGGAGCGCCTTTCGTGACCAGCACGATGGATCTGCCGACCCAGCGCGACACCGACAACCCGACGTCCGCACCGGACACCGACCTCCCCACGACCGACCTCCCCACCGACGACCTGGGCGGTGCCGCCGCCGAGGACACCGTCTCCGACGGCGACACGACCGCGACCGACGTCGAGGAGATCCCGCTCGACGAACTGTCCGATAAGGACCGCGCGGCGCTGCACGCGCAGTGGGACGCCGAGATCGACACCATCGTCCGGGCCGACCCGCACACCGTGCTGCTGGCTGAGAACGTGCGCACCGACAACGCCGAAGCCGACGAGGACACCACGGCGAACTTCAAGACCCACGGCGTCAAGACCGCGGTCAACGGCTACCGCGACTACGACACCGGCACCATCGTGGTCACCGAAGGCCAGCGCCGCGTCCTCAACGCCCGCGAAGCCGGCTGCACGGTGCCGATCTGGATCAAGACCCCGCCGCCGGCCGACGAGCGCAAAGCCACCATCGAGCGCATCGTCAACCAGCTCATCGAGAACGACCCCGCCCTCCGCAAGCCCGTGACCCTGGCCGACACCGCCCGCGCCCTCAAGCAGCTCGCCGCGTTCAACCTCAAGCCCGCCGGAATCGCCCGCAAGCTCGCACTGGGCAAGCAGGGCAAAGCCTACGTCGAGAACGTCCTGCAGGCCGGACAGAGCGAGCTGGCGCTCAAGGCCGCCGAGCGCTACGACCTCGATCTGCTGCAGGCCGCGGTCATCGCCGAATTCGACGAGGCCGGCGACACCGACACGGCCAAGGAGCTCATCCTCACCGCGCGTACGGCGCCGAACAACTTCGCCCAGCTCGCCGAGCGCAAGCGCACCGAACGCGCCGACCAGCAGCGGCTCGCGGCCCTGACCGAGGACCTCACCGAGGAACTGACCGCCGCGGGCGTCACGATCTTCGACACGAGCCTGCCCGACAGTCACGGGGACGCGCGCACGCTGGACCGGCTGCGCCCCACCCCCGAGGACGAGCCCCACACCGAGCTGAGCGCCGAGGACCACGCGTCCTGCCCGGGACACGGCGCGTGGATCGAGACCGACCACTACGACGAGCAGGGCAATCAGATCCCGGTGGCCGTCTACGGCTGCGCCGACTTCCTGGCCCACGGTCACGCCCTCAGCTACGCCCCGGCCGGCCGCGCGGACTTCACCCCCGTGCCCACCAGCACCGGCACATCCGTCGACCACGAGTCGCCCGACGAGGAGGACGCAGCCGGGCAGGCCGATGAGGTCGCGGCCGCGCGTGCTGCCCACGCCGCCGCCGAGCTGGAGCGCCAGAAGGCGCGGATCATCCGCAAGTGGGTGATCCAGAACAATAAGGACTGGGACGCATCCCAGGCCCCGCGCCGGCAGTGGCTGGCCGGGCTGGTGCAGCGCGGCACCGCGCCCAAGGGTGCGCAGTTGTTCCTCGCGCTGCAGAAGGCGCACGGCGGCTACGCGCTGCGGCGCGCGTTCGAGCGCAACCACCCGCTGGGGATGAAGCTGTTCGGCATGCCGGTGGGTGCGACGCTCGCCGACCTGACCGACAAGGTCGCCAAGGCGCCCACCGCGGGGAAGGCCACCCTCTACGACCTGGTCCTCACCCTGTGCGCGATCGAAGACGACCTGTCTCGCAACACGTGGCGCAGCCCGTGGGGCTCCGCACGGGAGTACATGGCCGCGATCATCGGCTGGGGCTACCCCGCCTCCGACGTCGAGCGGAAGGTCGTCGCCCCGGAAACCGAGCAGGAGGTCATCGCCGCGCAGCTCGGCGACCTCGCCACCGACGCCATCAGCGACGGCGGCACGATCGCCGAGGGTGACGAGGCCGACGGTGCCGAGGCCCGGAACGACGCCGACCACACCGAAGTCGAGGACCCCACTGACGAGCCCACCACCGGGATCGACGACGTCGACGACGTGAGCACGGACGACCAGAGCGACACGGCGACCGACCACACCGATGACGACGCCACCGGCACCGATCAGGAGCCGGTCGAGCACGACACCGAGGCCGAGGCGGAGCTGATCAGCGCCGCGGTCTAACCGCCCGGCTCGTCGCCGCACCCGGTCCTTCGCCCAGGGGGCGGGCCCGCGCACTGCGCTGCCGGGCCCGCCCCCGTTCTCATCCACCCCGTCGTCCTCGCCTCCCGCCGGGCTCGCCGCCAGCCCCGCGGGTGAACGGAGTCGCTTCGATGCACCCGCACCTTCCGCCAGCCTTCGACCACATCCACCGCACCAGCACCTACGCCGCCGGGCACCACCCCGTCTGGCCGTATGCCCCACTCCCGCCCGGCCCGACATGGACACACGCCACTTGCCACTGCGGCTGGACCGAGATCGCCGAATCCCACCGCGACGCTCGAGCCCTCGCCCGCGACCACCGCCGCTCCGCCGCCGAACACCCCACCTTCCTGCCCGGTGCGGCGCTGCGCATCGGCGGCCGCGCCCACCAGGCCGACGCCACCGGCACCCACGTCTCCCTCACCGGCACCCGCCACGGCTGGGCCGTAGCCGACGGCATCGGCGACTACCCGCTCGCCGCCCACGCCGCCGGCAGCGCCGCCGCGACCGCCGCCTACATGGCTGCCGACCGCGGCGCCGTCGCCGGGCTGCTCGCCGCGGCCAGCACCCTCGCCACCGTCCACACCGGCGACACCGTCATGGTCGTCGCCACCCCGCTCCCACCCGAACGTGGCAACGGGTGGGACATCGCGTGGGTCGGAGACTGCCGCGCCTACGAGTACAACCCCGACACCGACGTCCTCACCCAGCTCACCGTCGACCACACCGAAGGACAGGAACTCCGCGACAACCTCGCCGAGCACTACCGCGATCGGCCGCAGGACCTCGAGGACCTGGCCGCCCGGCGGGACAACGTCGTCACCAGCTCCGTGGCCACCGCCGACCACGACTCCCTCGGCCACATCACCACGACCGGGCCGCGCCACCGGTTGCTCCTCACCAGCGACGGCGTCCACAAACCCGTCCCACACGCCTCCCTCGTCCGCGCGTGCCGCACCTTCAGCGCCCCAGCTGCGTGCGCGAACCGGCTAACACTCGCCGCCCGGTACCACGGCGGCACCGACAACGCCGCCGCCATGGTCATCGACCCCGCCCCGGCCCCGGTCGCGGCCGAGCTGGTGCCATGACCACGACGACTGTGTCGGCACCGGCACCCCTCAACGCCACCGGCGATCTGCTCGGCGCTGCGTTGAGCGCTGCCGGGCGCGGGTGGCCGGTGTTCCCGCTCGCCCCGCGCGGCAAACGGCCCGCCATTCCCGACTGGCAGCAGCGAGCGACCTGCGATCCCGACCGCATCCGCCGGTGGTGGCGCCGCCACCCGAGACATAACGTCGGCATCGCCTGCGGGCCCGCGAGCCTGCTGGTGCTCGACCTCGACGCCGCCCACGGACCGATTCCCCGCCCATGGGCCCGCCTCGGCGTCACCCACGGCCGGGACGTCCTGGCTCAGCTCGCCCAACAGGCCGGCGAACCCGACCCGGTGGACACGTTCACCGTCGCGACCCCGCGCGCCGGCGAACACAGATATTTCGTCCGGCCACCCGGGTCGCGGCTGCGCAGCACCGTCGGCGGACGCGGCCGCGGGCTGGGCTGGCACGTCGACACCCGCGGCCCCGGCGCGCTCATCGCCGCCCCGGGATCCATCGCCATCGTCCACGGCGTGCCGGTGCCCTATGCCGTCACCTGGGACCTGCCGGTCGCTGTCCTGCCCGGCTGGCTCGTCACCGCCCTCACCGCTCCACCGGCACCGCCGCCTCCTGCGCATCCGCCGCCACCGTTGCCGATGACCAGCCGCCGGGTCACCGCCTACGTCCAGGCCGCCGTGGCCGCCGAGTGCCGCAACGTCGCCACCGCCACCGAAGGCCACCGCCACATCACCGTGTACGCCGCCGCCGCGGCACTGGGCGAGCTGCACGGCAACGGCTGGATCAGCGCCGCCGCGATCACTCGCCACCTCTCCGACGCCGCCCGCCACCACCTCGGCGTCGCCGACTTCGACGCTCGCGAGCTGAGCACCACCATCCGCGACGGTATCGCCGCCGGCCGCGACAACCCGCGCGTGCTCACCGACCGGCCTGTACCCCGACACCGGCGCCACCCCGGTGCCCGCTGACCGAAGGGATCCCATCATGTCCGACACCGCATCGACCTTCACCTGGCTCTGGCAACGGAAACCGGACAGCACCGACCTGGAAAAGGCCCTCATCCCCGCTCACCTGATCCCCGCGGGTTGGCTGCCCATGCTTCAGCACCGCTACACCGAAGGCGACCGCGTCGACTTCGTCTGGGACGGACAGCAACAGTCGGGCACGGTCGTGCAAGACCAGGGCAGGTACCTGGCTATCACCGGCGAGCGCCCCGGCTCCGGGTTCACCATCCATAAGACGGACGTCCGTCCGCGCGAGGCCGAACCCGCCGCACCGGCCGGCCCGGTCGTCGACACCGCGATCGACCCGCATCCCGACCCCGTTGTCCGCCGGGAAGGCCACACCGCGACCGCGTACTGGAACCTCAGCCGCCCAGCCGCCGACGGCTGGCTGCCCTGGGCGCGCCTGCACATCGCCTTCCAGCCGGACATCGGGTTCGTCGCCACGCTCTCCAGCGTCGAAGAACTCGACCAGGCCGGCCAACACCGCGAACGTCAGCGGCCACTCGACCCGGTCGTGGTCCATCACCACCCGACGCGCCGCCCCAGCCACCACGCCGTCCGCACCTGTCTGCGCGACGCCATCGAAGTCGTGATCTCCGCAGCCGGACAACGCCAACCGGTGGTCCGCGCCCACTTCGTCCCGTTCCTCGCCACCGCCGCGCAGGAGAAGTAGCCGGCAGTTGACTCAGGCCGGCACGCCGCGCGGCGCACCCGGTCACCAGAAAAGCACAGCGCGACCCGGCCCTCACCACGAAGCCCGACCGCCCGTCTGGCGGTCGCCGGCCCGGGCCGCGCCGTGCTCGCAAGACCCGTTCACCACCGGCGATCGCGCCCGCTGAAAGGAAATCCGATGCTTGCAGCTTCTTTGCCCGGTGTCCTGCACTACCGCGACGAACCGATCCGCTGGCACGGACGCGACGAGGTGGCCCGCGAGTACGTCCACCCGGACCGCACCGTCATCGAGGTGCCGAACCGGCCCTGGCCGGTCGCACGACCGGAGGACTGTGACGACCAGACCTCCACCGGAATCTGGTTCGACGCCAGCGGTACGCCGCAACTCGACCCGGCCGACCGTGCCGCGCCCGAGAGTGTCGTGCTGCTGTGCCGCCGGTGCGGCCTGGACTGCACCTGACACCCACAGACGACAATCCCACGTCCACTTGAGACACAGGCAGGTAAATCGATGCCTCACGACAGCCGACCGCCCGACCTTTCCACCGCCGTACTCCGCGTCGACGAAGGCCTGGTGTGCGGCGATGACCAACCTTACTTCCCGGCGCAGCTCGGCGAGCCACAGTTCGTGGCCACCGACGAGACCGGCCGTCACCACTACGCCGTGACGCCGCGGTTTCGCCGTGTCGTCGCCGAATGGGTCGCCATCACCGTCGAAGCCACCTCCGACCATCTGCGCTTCCGCTGGGACGGCGACGACCTGATCGTCATCGACGATGACGCACGCGACAACGACCGCGATCCGACGAGCGGCCCCGCCGTCGAACGCATCCATCCCGATGCCGACGGCAAGTACACCTTCGCAACGTGGTTGTGGCACGTCTACGACGCTGCCGCCGAACACCTCGACGACACCACCCGCGCCGCGCTGGCCTTCCTGGCGACCGACGATCTGCTGCAGGTCGACACCGTGATCCGATACGTGGCCGAAAACACCTTTCCCGCACCAGATCCGCAGACGCTCCACAACATCCGCTACCGACACCGGACCTCCGCGAATCCGCCCGTAATAACGAGCCGGGACACCGACGTCGAGGAGCCACACGATGAGTAACGACTACGCCGGGATCCCGGCGGGATGCGACGTCACGCTGGCGCGCCCGGGCGAGGAGGGCGGCGTCGAACTGCTTTCCGACGGCGACTTCGCCCTCGTTCTGGCCGATGACGGCAACGCCACAGTGGTGACCGTCGAGGGCACCCCGGCGGAACTGCTCGACTTCGTGTACCGGGCTCTACAAGCGCTGAAACAACACGAGCACTTCGGCGACGGCGGCTGACCGACAGATCCGTGGCCGGGGCCCGCGGACAGGCAATGCGGATCGAAATCCGGGTTGCCGCGCGCGCCCGCCGTGCCGACGGCCGGGACGTGGTCGTCATCTACCGCAACGAACGCGGAAACACCGAAACCGGCCGGAGTTCTGAAGCGTCGCGGTCAACGGAATCATCGCTGCCTCCGGCCACGACATCACGCGGCCGCCCCCGCCCTGGATCGCCCGCACCGCCACGACCACGGTGCGCACTGACCTCGGCTGGTGACCCGTCACCCTTCCCAGCACCGCGCCATCCGCGCCCTCCGACACGTCACGCCCACCCGCACCATTCGTCCGCCGTAGGCAGTGAGGTTCCTTGATGCCCGAACCGATGTACCTAACCGACGAGAATCTTCTGGCCGCCATCCCGGCCCTGATCGGGTTCGTTCCCGTCGACTCGCTCGTGATCGTCGCCGCAGTCGTGCACACCGACGGCACTGTTCGCCTTGGCCGCACCACCCGGTTCGATCTCGACCTGGCCATGCGCCTGCCGCAGCGGGTCGTCACGCACCTCGACCGTGCGCTGGGCGACCGACCGGTCCAGCGCCTCATCGGCGCCGTCGTCCACGACCCCAGCGACAGCACCGACCTGCCCTACCGGCCTCAGCTTCACCAACTCACGCACCGGCTGCACGAATCCGGATTCGTCAACGTCGAGCTTCTGCACCTGCCCAGCTTCACCGCCGGCGCAGTCTGGTCGTGCTACGACGTCGCCGACCACAACGGCATCCTGCCTGATCCTGCGCTCTCTCCGGTCACCACCGATCGCGTGGCCAACGGCAACCGCGTCTACAGCGACCGGGCAACCTTCCTCACCCAGTTCCTCCCCGCGCCCGCCGACGTCCGCGACAGCATCGCCACCCTCGCTGACCCGATCACCGAAGAGGTCCAGGCCGAAGAACTCACCGGCGACTTCCCGCGACTGCGCCGGCGCCTGGACCAGCTCGACGAGGCCGTCACCGCCGCCACGCTCGGCCAGCTGCCCACCGCCGTCCACGAGATCGCCGAACTGATCGCCGCCCTGTCCAGCTTCCTCCTGCGCAACATCCACCTCATCCAGTCCACCGAGGAGCGTTGCGGAGCAGCGCAGTCGCTGTGGCTGCACCTGTGGCGACACGCCCCTGCCCGATACGCACCCACCATGGTCGCCCTCACCGCCACAACAGCACATTTACGCAAAGACGGCAGCACCGCCGGCGCCATCCTCCAACACGACCCACGACCCACCAAGCTCAGCCGGCTGGTCCGCCGCTGGATCGCCGATGGTGTCGAACCCGCCGTTGTAGCACCGGACATCGCCGCTGTCGCACAACAGTTGCGAGCGACGCTGACCAGTCCCGCCGAGAACTGAACCATCCAAGCAACATAGGGGATTCCATCCCTGTGCTCGTGCAGTGCGGGGCGTCGGGAGCACAGCACCCCCGGTCCCGGGGCGGCCTGAACCCGGCGCCCGGCTACATCCGGCGCGGGTGAACCGGCCCTGCGGCATCGCACGCCCGCGCACGTCTGCAACGGCCGGTCCACCCCGGCCGGACGAGCCCGCCGGGCTTCACGCCCCAGGCCCGCGGGCGCTCACACCACTTCACGTCCCGCACAGCCACGAGCCCCGGAGAGGCCACGCACTTCCTTACACAGCACTAACCGCGGCCATCCGCGTCACGCGGGTGCATCCGCCGATCTCCTCAACTCGGTGTCCCGTCCGGGCCTCCCTGCCCGGCCGGGACACCGTCCCTGAGGGCCGGTAGCGCGGCGCGCGCCGAGCGCCCCAACGCCGCGCTGCCGGCCCTCCCACGTCCACGCGCCCCTTTTCGGCTTTCACACCGGGAAGGGGCGCTTTCACGTCTCGAGCCCGAAAGGCCAGCACCATGACCACCTCTGTCCAGGACGCTATTCGCTGCGACGACTGCGGCAACACCACGCTGACGCCGTTCTACATCACCTCCACAGTGGCCAGCTGTGATGACTGCGTTCAGGCTCTTCATCGGTGCAATGAGTGCGGGGAGATCACCGACGTCACCTCTGCCACCGACGGCGACGGCCGGATCTGCGACTACTGCGAACGCGCCGAGCCGTACTACACCTGCGATCGGTGCGACATCCTCATCCGCGACGGCTCCACGTGTCGAGAACACGCCGTCGACGAGGACGACGACTCCTTCACGTGCACCCGATGCGACGACACCTTCTCCCGGCAATTGCACGAACCGTGCGAGGCCACCGGCGACCGCCAGCTGTGCTCGACCTGCACCGACGGCGGCTTCGACCTCTGCGACTACTGCGACCTCTACGACGAAGCCCTCCGCAGCACCGACAGCGACCGCGACATGTGCGACGACTGCGCCAAGCGGCTCGACTACTACGAGTGCGACGTCTGCACCACGCTCATCAACGGCGGCACCTACTGCGAAAACCACGACGTCGCCGACGAGGACGACTTGCAGGACCTGCACGACTACTCCTACAAGCCCGCACCGGTCTTCCACGGCATCGGCCCCCGCTACCTCGGCCTCGAACTGGAAATCAACGTCCCCGACGGCGACCTCGGTCAGCGCATCGCCGACACCGTCGACACCCTCGCCGGACTCGGTTATCTCAAAGAGGACATCTCCATCGACTACGGGTTCGAGCTCGTCACTCACCCGATGGCCTACCGCTGGGCCGTGGACTGCTTCCCCTGGCATCTGCTCGAACGGCTCGACCTCGCCGGCTGCAGCGGCGAGGGCAACGGACTGCACGTCCACATCAGCCGGGCCGCCTTCACCGGCCCCTGCCACGTGTTCCGGTGGATGAAGTTCGTCTACCGCAACGCCCCCGACGTCCAGACCCTCGCCCGCCGCAGCAGCAGCTACGCCGCGTTCCGCAAATTCGAACGCAACCACATCAAAGACGCCTGCAAAGGAAGCTATTACGGAGAGCGCAGCTCGGCGATCAACGCGCAACCCCAACACACCCTGGAGCTGCGAGTCTTCGCCTCCAGCCTCGACATCCAGCACGTGCAGGCCGCACTCGCCTTCGCCGACGCCTCCGTCGCCTACACCCGCGACCTCACCATCCCCGACATCACCCAGGCCGGCGGATGGACCTGGACCGCCTTCACCCAATGGCTGAGCACCCGCCCGCAGTACGCGCCGCTCACCGCCGAACTGGAGTACCTGGCATGTGCATGCTGACCTACCTACCCGCCGGCATCCAGCCCGACACCACCGCACTGGCCAACGGAGCCGTGCACAACAACGACGGCCACGGCTACGCCATCGTCGACGGTGACCGCATCATCACCGGCCGCGGCATGAACGCCGCCGCCGTCATCGACGAGTTCGCAGCCCTGCGCGGCCTGCACCCCGACCAGCCCGCGCTGTTCCACAGCCGCTACGCCACCCACGGCCCCGTCACCGAGGACAACATCCACCCGTTCCCGATCGGCGGAGATCCTCGCACCGTGCTGGCCCACAACGGAGTCCTGCCGGAGAAGGCCCAACCGTCCCGATGGGATCCCCGATCGGACACGCGCATCGCCGCCGACGACATCTTCTCCGCGAAACGGTTCCTCGCCATCAATTCCCCCGCAACCCGGCGCCGCATCGAATCCTGGCTCGGCACGTTCAACAAACTGGTCATCTTGACCGTCAACCCGCGCTACCCCGAAAACGGCTACCTGTTCAACGAGAAAGCCGGACACTGGGACCACCAGATCTGGTACTCCAACCGCGACTACTTCGACTCCCACCCCGGCCACACCTCCTGGTGGGGACTGGACGACGGCTGTCTCTACTGCGGCGTCGCGGACGCCGTCGACGCCGAGACAGGACTGTGCCTCGCGTGCGGCGCGTGTCCCTTCTGCGCCACCGACACCCAGCCCTGCCCATCCTGGTGCTTCCGGTTGCTCGCCGGCGTCTCCTGCTTCAGCTGCGGCGAAGACCTCGACGACTGCGGCTGCGTTGTCGCGCCCGCACTTAACGGCTGACCGCCTCGTTTTCGACTGCTGGCCGGGTGCGGCGTCTGCCGCTGCGCCCGGCCGGAAAGGGACCGCCATGCCCTCACACCCCGCCCCCGCGGACGCGACCCCACCGATTCCCGCTGCCCTCGCCCACCTGCCGATCGTCGGCGGTCTCGTCGTCCCCTGGGTCACGCCCCGCACCGCTGACGGCCGTTACCTGCTCGGCGCGGTCGACGCCACCAAAACCCGCACCGCCATCCACGGTCGGCTGTGCGGTGTCTGCGGCACTCGTCTCGGTGAGCGCCTGGTCCTGCTCCTGCGCGAATCCGACCTGCCCCGCTACGCCAGCACCGAGCCCGCCCTGCATCCGCACTGCGCGGCCTACACCATCGCCGCTTGCCCCATGGTCGCCGGGCGCCGCAGCCACTACCGCGCCAGCGCCCACCAGATCGGCGAGGACGCCCTCCACGGCGACGACCTTGACCAGCGTCTCGGCGCCCCCGCCGAACCCTGGCACGCGGTCTGGCTCACCCGCTACGCCGTCATCACCCTCCACGGTCACCCCGCCGCGTCCTACCTGCTCATCCCGCCATTGCGCATCCGACCCATCGGCGCCCTACAACGCAGCTCCTGACCATCAGCCCAGTCCAGAAAGGACCGATCCGTGCCGCCTGCCGAAGCGCTGGTGTTCATCGCCAGCAAACACACCAACCCCGTCCGACGGCGGGTTCTGTGGCGCGTCAGCGTCGAGGACGCCAAGAAGATCTGCAGCGACCCCCGCACCGCCGGCCCGCACTACATGCTGTGCTTCACCACCGAGAACATCGACGATCCCGCATCGTTCGTGTACGTACCGGACAACGGCCGGCACGCGGACGTCCTTCGCGACCACCGCATCCGCATCCTCCGCGACCACACCACGCCGCGGCCGGCCGCGACGCGGCAGCCGAAGTAGTGCAGCACCTCAGATCGGTGTCCGGTGGCGCGGCGGCCGGCCACAGGTGCGAACGACCGGGTGCCTCGTGCGCGGCGCGGACGTGCGCTGCCAGGAAAGCACACCCGGGCCCCGGCGCCGGGGTTTCGTCGCTCTGCCACGTCACTTGGTCGGGCGCCGGAGCCTGGGTGTGCTGGGAGGGCGCGGTCATCCGCACCCGGCACCCAAGAGGCTCCCGTGACCGCATCCACCGTCCACGACGTCACCGACCACAGCGATTCCGCCTACGAGCAGGCGTGCCAGCTGATCGAGACCGAACTCGGCGGCCGCCGCATCACCACCGAACCCGCAGAACCCGACCGCCACCGCACGGTCAGCGCGCGCCTGCACCACCTGGTCGACGGCGACAACACGATGGAGGCCTGACCGATGCCCGAGAACCAGCTGTGGTTCACCCCGTATGACTGGAGCCGCTCCTACCTGCTGCCGGAGTCGGTCACCTGCAACATTCCCCGTCGCGGCAGCCTCGGCGGCTACGGCGCGCACGACGTCGCCCGCGGAATCCTCGTCGAGCTGTGCCGCGCGCTCCCGGCGACGCCGATCTCGCTGCTCTACGACGAGCCCGTCCAGCGCCGCGATTGGACACGTGCCGCGATCCGGATCACCGCGCACGCCCGATGCACCGACGGGCGGGACGTCCGCCTGATCTACCGCAGCGAACGCAACGACACCGAGCCCTGGGCCGAGTTCTGGAGCATCGCCGTCAACGGGTTCATCCCCGCCACCGGTCACGACGTCGTGCGGCCGTCACCGCCCTGGATCGCCCACACCGCCGCTCAGACGCTGCGCGCCGAACTCGGCCGCTGAAGCCACGACCCGGTCCCCACCGACAGCCCGCACTCCCTACTTCTCGGGAAGGACGCTCATGTCCCTCACTCCCGCCAGCACCACGACCCTCGTCGCCAGCCTCCCGGCACTGCTCGGCTTCATCCCCGACGACTCTCTGGTGCTGATCACCGCGCTCACCAACCACGATGGCTCGGTCACCACCGGCCCGCTCGCCCGGATCGACCTCACCCGCCTCACCGACCACACCGACGACTGCGCGCGGCACTTCAACCGGCAATGCGGCAACCTGCCTGTCGTCTGCGTCATCGGCATCGTCGTCCGCACCGTCGACGACGACGCCGACGGGTCGCTTCCGCACCGCACCGACGTCCACAGCGTTATCGAGCAGCTGGCCGAACACGGATTCACCGACGTGGACGTCGTGCACGTGCCGGCCGTCGCCGGAGGCGCGCGCTGGCGCTCCTACCGCGACCCCGACCGCACCGGTGTCTTGCCCGACCCCGCCGCCACCGCGGCCGCGGCGGCCGCCGTCGCCGCGGGACACACTATCGCCGCCTCCCGGGAAGACCTCGCGGCGCGGTTCACTCCCGCGCCCGAGAACCTCCGCGCACGTCTGCAGCCCCACATCACCGACGCCGTCACATCCGCCGCCATCGACGAAACCTGGCACCTCGCCGCACACCTGCGCCTGGCTCGCGCCGACGCCGCGATCAGCGCCGCCGCCCACGGCGAGCTACCCACCGACGACGCGGCCATCGCCGATCTCGCCGCCACCTTCTCCACCCTGTCGTTCCGCGACGCCTTACTCGCCGTCCCCGACGACGCAACACGCCTGGCCGCCGAGAACCTGGTCCTGCACCTGTGGCGCCACAGCTGCGACCCCGTCGCCAGCCAGCTGGCCATCGCCATCGCGGTGCACGCCTACCTGCGTGGCAGCGGAACAGGAGCGCGGATCGCGCTCGAGAACGCCGACCCCGAGCACCCCATGACGCTGCTGCTCTCCACTGTGCTCGATCACGCTGTCGCACCGTCGGAGATCCGCCACGTGATCGAGAACGCCAGCGCCGAAGCGCGCCGCACGTTGCTGAGCGAGCCCGCAGTGGACCAGCCATGACGCTCACTCCGCCATACCGTGGGGGGCCAGACACAGGGCTGTTCGGCACCAGAGCAAGGGCCTGCGATCCGCCTGTCCGCTGCGCGCGGGGGCGGCACGGTGTTGGTGCGACGTCGCATGGTGCGTCACCGGCGGCGGCCTCACCCGGCTCACCGGGTCGTGGATCGCCCGAAGGTAAGCACACCCCGGCCGGGGGCAGTGCGTCCCCGAAGCCCGGCCCGATCCGCCCGGGCGAACCAGCGCCCTCACCTGCCGAACTCCGATGCCGGTCCGGCAGCGGGCTGGTTCACGCCGGGCGGATGAGCCAGGGCCGGGGACGTCGCCTGACGGCGACCCCCGGCCGCCGCGTGCTGAGGCTGCGCCGCGTTCCACACCCCAACGAGCACCAGGGAGGCCACCATGGCCGGCGAGACCACCATGACCATCATCGGCAACCTCACCGACGACCCCAGCAGCCGCTTCTTCGACAGCGGCTCCTTCGTCACCAACTTCACCGTCGCCTCCACCCCGCGCAAGCTCAACCGCGCCACCGGCGAATGGGAAGACGGCGACGCGCTGTTCCTGCGCTGCAACGCCTGGGGCCAGCTCGGCGAGAACATCACCAACAGCCTCCGCAAGGGCCACCGCGTCATGGTCCAGGGGCGGCTGCAGCAGCGCAGCTACACCACCAAGGACGACGAGAAGCGCACCGTCCTCGAACTCAACGTCGACGAGATCGGCCCGTCCCTGCGCTACGCCACCACCGAGGTCACCAAGAGCACCAAGACCACGCAGGCCCGGGTGAACCCGGACCTGGTCACCAGCACCCACACCGCCCCGGCCGAGGACCCGTGGAGCTCCGACACCGGCCGCGACCTGGTCGGCGCCACCGCCGGCGGCTTCAGCGACGAGCCGCCGTTCTGATGAGAGCCGGTGTCCGGCCGGACCTTCCCCTCCGGCCGGACACCACCTCGAAGGCCGGGGCCCGCCTGACGGCGGGACCCGGCCTTTCCCATGCCACACCAGCGCATCCCGGAGGTCACCATGCCCGCCGCCCCCAGCACCACGCCGTCCAGCCGATCCGATGCGCCGACGAAGCGCCCTCTCTCTCGCGATCGGATACTGATTGCCCTGGCCCAGAAATCACCCTTTCAGGGCGCGGAATCGCTTTACGCTCGAAAGATGAGCATTCGTTACGGCGTCACCATCCCCAGGCTCGTCCTCGCCGGAGGAACCGGCTTCTACCTCACCGTTCAGCCTTTCGGCTACATCGGACTCATCGCTACAGCCTTCACCGACCCCGCCGGCCTGCTTGCCCTGCCCGGTGCTCTTGTGTTCGGTGCGCTCCTTGGGCTCGGCGTCGCCTACCTCAGCCGCAACCGCGTCAAGCCGAAATTCGCCCACCGCTATCGCCGTGGCGCCATCCTCGGCGCCCTCACCCTGCCCGGCTACCTGTTCATCGGGCACTTCCCCGGCGCCGAAAGCGGCAGCACCGCCAGCCAGTGGGCCGTGGCAATCCCGTTCTGCTGCGGCATCGCCGCGATGATCGTCTACTACCAGCGACGCAAGCGCGCCTACCTCGCCCGCCGCGCCCGGCGTCTCGCCGGGCAGCAGGCCGACCAGCAGACCGCTGCGCGCTGAACCGTCGCCAACAACGAGAAGAGGGCGGTGGCACCATGAGGTGCCACCGCCCTCTTCACGTGCCCGGCACGCCTCGACGATCAGTCCGCTGACACCTCCACCTCTGGATGTGGCTCCGACACCACAACATCCTCGCCAGCCCGCGTCTCAGTCACGCGGGCCTCGTCCGCCGTCGCTGCGTCCACCGCGTCCGTGCCCGTGCCCACGGCGGCAGCGTCACTTCCCTGACCGCCGACCTCCGACACTGCCGCAGCGCTACGCGACAACGCGGTGACCGCCTTCGCCGAGATCCCCAGCAGCGCTGCCGTCTCCGCCGCGCCGACCTCCGCCCCGCGGATCTCCGCGACCGAGGTCGCCATCACCGCGCGCCACTCGCCGATCTCCATCTCCGCATCCGCACGGACCTGCTCGGCCGCCCGTTCGAACTCCGCGACCTTCGCCGCCCGCTGCCGGTCCAGCTCAGCCAGCTTCCGATCCAGCTGCGCCCCCAGCGCGCCGATCCGGTCCTCGCGCCGGCGCTCCACCGCCTCGATCGCAGTCACCGCCTCCGCGAACGGTCCCAGCGCCGCATCAACACGTCGCTCGTTCTCCCGCTCACGCTCCAGCTGCTCGACGCGGCGACGCCGCGCCGCCTCCAGCCTCTCCAACGCCGCCGACGACCGGCGCTTCCGCCCCGAGCCTGTTGTGTGACGTTCAACCATGACCCACCTCCCGCGCGGGGAGGGCAGCGGTACTACTCACCAGGTTACCTGCGGCCGCGCCGCCACCGTGCCGTATTAGCGACGCCGCGGTCACGCCACCGACAAACCGACCGACCGCGTCTGCGCGGCGACGACGATGGCCGGCAAGCAGTGAGAAGGGGCGCGGTACCGCCGCAGCAGCCCCGAAGGGCCACGCCACCGAAGTGGCAAGCCGCAAAACTCGCGGCGGCCCGCTGACGCTCCGCGACAGGGCACTCACACGCCCACGGAGCGCTATCAGCAGCATACCCGCAGGCCAGGAGGCTCACCCCGGCACCGGCCGGCATGCGGTCTCAGCTGGTCAGGCGTCTATTCCTAGACCACGCCTGCGCTGGGGAGCCTTCCCGTGCTTCGTCGCGTCCACGGGTGGTGGGTGGCCCCGAAATTGTATCGGTCGTCCCCCCAAATGCAAGGGCACCCCAAATTATTTTTGACCGAAAAGCGTGGCCAAAAATAATTTGAGGCCCCACCCTTGCATTCGGGGCCCCTACTCCCTAGGTCAGGCATTAAGGGCAGGCCGGGGGCCTGCCCTGGTTGCTTCGGAGCCACCCACCACCCGCTCAGCACGTGGACACCCTCACCGCCCTTGACCAGCAGCGCAGGCAGCCGCACGGCGACCACCTGCGGTCCACCTACGCGGCCCACAGGACACCGGAAAGCAAATAAGCTTCAGCAGATCCACAAGGCGTCAGAATTGACCTAAATGCATCACAGAAAAGTCCATTCCAAGTAGAATGAACAGCAGCAATCGGGTACTATCGAAAGCACAGGGCGATCGGGACCGCAAACCCGCAAGCTCAGCAAATTAACTCACGAAAGTTGGATCTCATGGTTTCGACCATTCACCCCAAGCACCGTCAAAGCATCGACCGCGTCGTTCAGGCATTGCAGGCGCAGCCGCCGCGCATCCGGCCCGCGTTGCAGGAACTCAAGCGGGTGTTCACCCGCAGCGGCGCGAACCCGCCCGCGATCCTCGCCGCGTGCGCGACGCTGCTCAACACCGACGCCGCGCTCAGTGGTGACGTTCTCGCCGCCGTGCGCACCGCCCACGCCGAGTGGGACAGCTACGGCGACGCTGAGCGCGAGCTGTTCAACCAGTGTGTGTGGTCCAGCGAGACCCGCCGGGACGTGGCGGTAACCGAGGTCAACGACGTGACGGTGATGCTGCGCGAGACTCCGCCGCGCGTCGCCGACGCGCTCAACGGCTTGCGGTGGCTCAACGCCTGGACCCAGTACGCGCACCAGCACGTGTTCACCGTGTGCGGGACGCTGCTGAAGAACCCCAGCGCCGACCACCCCGCCATCGTCGAGGCCATCCAGACCGCCTACACCCTGTGGCCCGACCTCGCCGACGACCTGCGCACCCTGGTCATGGCGTGCGTGTACGCGAGCAAGGCCCGCGCCGCCCACGCGCGCGCCCGCACCGCCGCCCGGCAGCAGGCCACCGAAGCCGAGTCCGGCGACATTCACCGGTGTGGCAACTGTGATGGCAACCTCGCCGGACTTCCCGAAATGCGGTACTGCTCCGATGCGTGCCGCCGGGACGCCGAGAGCGCCGAGCGCCCCACCGAAGGCGAGCACACCACCACGACCGCGCGCACGGTCGCACACGAGCCGATCGAGCAGCAGGCCGAACGCCGCTACATCGTCGGCGACGTCGAAGCCGAGTACGACGAGCACTGGCGCGCCATCGAGAAGGCGATCCCGTCCGCCGGGCTCGTGCGCAAGAACGAAAGCGGCGTCGACGCCTACGAAGGCGAACGCGAGCGCCACCGCGACACCGACGACAGCCGCGAAGCCGTGACCGACTTGACCGGCCGCACGGTCACCGAAGACGACTACGACCGCCTTGCCCTGCGCAGCATCGCCCCGGACGCCCTGTGCGTGGCGTGCAACCTCGAACGCACCCCCAGCGAGCAGCGCACCCCAAGCACCGACGACCGGTGCGAGATGTGCCGGGACCGGAACGCGCCGCCGCTGGTCACGTTCGCGCCGTCCCGCGAACTCGCCGCCGTCGCCTAACCACCCGCCGCGGGGGGGCACCCGGAACGGGTGCCCCCGCGCCACCCAAGCCAGGAGCCACCACCGTGCGCACCCTCCATGACCTTCTCGCCGACATCGACCGCGAGCTAGCCGCCGCCGACACCATCCCGACCGACGCGCCCGCCGCCGTCGCGGCATTCCTGCGCGAGCTACTCACCCGCCACACCCGAACGCTCACCACGCCAAGCGGCCTGCCGTTCCACGTCGTACCCGCCAACGCGATCCGGCGCGAGCTGTCCCGCCTCACCACCGCGACCCAGCCCAGCACCGGGCGCGAGGAACGCAACGGCCGTGCCTGCCACATCGGATGCAGGCACATCGATTGCGACGACCGTCCGTTCTAACCAGCCCAGGCACACACAGCGGCCGCCGATCTCCGGATCGGCGGCCGCTTCGCTGTGTCGGCACAGCCCGGAACCGCGCAGGCGCCGGCAGACGGCGCCCGGGGCGCCTTAGTGCAGGCGCCGGCGCTCGACCGCAATTTCGGTCACCACCCCCACGCCCCACCAACCCCGCCCCACCTACCGCACCCCGCCCACCACCACACCCCAGCCCTACACCTACCTCGCCACCCACTCACCCTGCCGACCACGCCACCGCCGCCACCTCACCCAACCCACCCCCACCACCGCACACAGCACGTCTTGCAGACGGTCTGAACCAGGTGGATGCCGCCGCCTTTTCGGCGTAGTCTGATGTGGACATGATGGGCTTGCGGAAGCTGAGCCCTGGTGGTCATGAGTACCTCACGAACACGGTGGCGTGCGCCGATCGCAGCCGTGAGCTCGCACCCGGCGAGCTGTTAAGTGACTACTACCTCTCCCGTGGTTACCCGGCAGGCCAATGGTTCGGCGCCGGAGCAGAGCACTTAGGACTCTCCGGCGCAGTCACCCCTGCCCAGATGAACGCCCTCTTCGGAGAGGGCCGGCATCCGAACGCCGACGCCATCGAGGCCGAGCTGATCGCTAACGGCGCTACCGGCGCTGAGGCGCTGAAGGCGACCCGGTTGGGTCGGCGGTTCCCGCAGTACTCCGCGTTGGATCACCTGCGCTCGCAGGTGTCGCAGGCGTATAAGGACCACAACCGACTGCAGGGTCGCCCGATCGGTGCGCCGATCTCCGCAGCCACACGCGCCGAGATCCGCCGCGGCGTGCAGTTGCAGGCCTACCTCAAAGCCCATGACGGCAAGGGCCCGGCGAGCGATAAGGAGCTGAACGGATGGCTGGCCGAGCAGAAACGGAACCTCAAGTCCGCGGTCTCCGGGGTCGAGGCCGTGTTCAGCTACGACAAGACTCTCTCCATCGCATGGGCGGCGGCGTCGCCGGCCGGACGGAAGCGCATTGTCGGTATGGCCCGCCAAGCCGCCCTGGACACCGTGACCTACATCGAACGTAACATTGCCTACACCCGCCGCGGGAACATGGGCGAGGCCCAGGTCGACGTCAACGGGATCACCGCGGCGATGTTCGAGCACTGGGACTCCCGCGCCGGCGACCCGCACCTGCACTTCCATGTGCTGATCTCCTCGAAGGTGCAGCGCAGCGACGACGGGGAATGGACTGCTCTCGATCTGCGCACCATGTTCGCCGCGACGGTCACCGCGTCGGAGTACTTCGACAACCGGCTGCGCGACCTGTTCCGCGCAGAGGGCGCGTCCTGGGTGCAGCGCGGAGCCGAAGGTGTCGACATGAAACGCCCGGTCTGGCAGCTCGAGGCCGTCCCGGTCGAGCTGGTGAAGCTGTTCTCCCAGCGCCATCGCCAGTTCGAAGCCGCGCGCGCGAAGCGCATCGTCGAGTTCAGGGCGAAGTACGGGGAGGAGCCGACGCCGAAGGACATCTTCGCCATAGACCGGGCCGCTCAGTACGACAACCGGCCCGGCAAGCAACCTCCGAAAACACTGCCGGAACATCTCAAGGCGTGGCGTGAGCACGCGTTGACCCTCGTGCCGGCCAAGGTCCTGGACAGCCTGGCCGATCGTGTGTTCCTCAGCGGACGCGCGGAGCCGGATGCGTTTGACATCGCCAAGCTGGCTCAGTTGACGCGGGATGTGGTGGCGGACAACTACAGCCACTTCTCCTGGTGGAATCTCGCCGCCGAAGCCCACCGCCAGACCGCGCACCTGACGGTGCCGGTCGACAAGCGCGAACAGCTCATCGACGACGTCGTCGACACCATCCTCGCTCAGCCCGACACTCTCGCTCTCGTCGGGCCGACCGCGGTGAACGAGCCGGCGTCGTTGCGTCGGCGGGACGGCGAGTCGGTGTTCGTTGAGCACCGCTCGACCCGCTACACCACCACCGCGACCCTCGCGGCCGAGGGCGACCTGGTCGCGTGGGCGCGCCGCGGCGGCGGGCACCGGCTGCGCGTCGACACCGTCGAGAAGGCCCTGGCCGGGCAGGGGTTGAACGCCGGGCAGGCGGAGATGGTGCGCCTGTTCGCCCGCTCCGGGCGGCGGCTGCAGCTCGCGCTCGCGCCGGCCGGGGCCGGGAAGACGTCGGCGATGAAGGTCCTGGCGACCGCGTGGCGGCGGACCGGGCACAGGGTCTACGCGTTCGGGCCGTCGGCCCGGTCGGCTCAGGAGCTCGGTGCGTCGATCGGGGCGAAGCCGCACACGCTGCATCAGCTGACCACCGCGCTGCGGTTCGGATTCGCCCATCGGGCGTTTCCGATGGAGGCCGGAGACCTGGTGATCGTCGACGAGGCAGCGATGGCCGGCACCCACACGCTACATAAAGTCGTGAAGTACGCGCTCACCAACGGCGCGGACGTGCGGCTGATCGGGGATGACGCGCAGCTGGCCGCGGTCGAGGCCGGGGGCGCGATCCGGCTGATCGCTCACGATGTCGGCGCGGTGCGGTTCACCGAGATCGTGCGGTTCCGCGGCGCCGACCGGGAAGAGCAGGCTGCGGCGTCGTTGCAGATCCGGGCCTGGAACCCCAAGGGGCTTGAGTACTACTTTGACCGCTCCCGCGTCTCCGACGGGTCGCTGGAGACGATGCGCGACGCCGCGCGCTCGAACTGGCAGGCCGACCTCGATGCCGGCGTGCAGTCGTTGCTGATCGTGCCGACCAACGAGGACACCGTCGCGCTGAACATCGACGCCCGCGAACGGCGCCTGAATCAGGGCGCTGTCGACCGTGGACGAGTGGTGGATCTGCACGACGCCACCACCGCCAGTGTCGGGGACTGGGTCGTCACCCGCCACAATCAACGGCTGCTGTCGCTGTTCGGCGGGAAGGACTTCGTCAAGAACGGCGACGTCTGGACCGTCACCGACGTGCACGCCAACGGCAAGATCACCGTCCAGCACCGCGTCCACAAGGCCGCGATCACGCTGCCCGCCGACTACGTCCAGGCCCACGTCGAGCTCGCCTACGCCGCCACCATCAACCGCGTGCAGGGCATGACCAGCACCGGCAACGCCCATCTGCTGGTGCCGCCGACGATGACCCGCGAGCAGTTCTACCCCGGCATCACCCGCGCCATGCTGGGCAACTACCTCTACGTCGTCACCCACCACCACGTCATCGACCAGCACCGCGAAACCCCCGAGCCGGTGTCGGCGTGGTCGGTGCTGACCGGCGTGCTGAACCATTCCGGCGCCGAAGTCTCGGCGACCGAGACGCTGCGGGAGGCCCAGGACGCGGCGGTGTCGATGGGCACGCTGGTGCTGCGCTACAACTACACCGCCACCTACCGCGACGAGGATCGCTACCGCGCCATCCTCGCCCACCGGGCACCGTCCACGCTGGATCTCGACAGTGAGCCGGCGCTGATCCAGACGCTGCGCAACGCCCACGACCTCGGCTGGGAACCCGATCCCCTTGTCGCCACCGTCATGCGCTGGCGCCAGTCCCTCGACGACGCCGACAACCCCGGCGCCGCACTGCAAGCCCGCATCAGAAAACACCTTGAGCGCCGTAAGCCACCCTCACCAACTGCACCTCCGCTACCCGCGGACGTCACTCGCTGGCGGGGTATCGTCGACGCGATCGCCCCACACGCGGCCGTCGAAGACCCGGAATGGGACAAGATCTGGCACCGCGCGGCCGGTGCGTTAGCGGTCGGGTTCGACGCCGATGCCGCGGTGACCGCCGTCGCGCACCAGCTGGCTGGGCGGCCGGTGGTGCCGGATCCGATGCCGGATGACCGCTACGCCGACGCCGCTCTCGCCACTGAACTGGAACACCGACGTGAGCGCGGCGAAGCCCACGTGCGCGCCGTGCCGTGGCTGGCCCGGCCCGACTTCGCCCACGTCCGGCATCACCCGGGGCACGCCCAGTACCTGCACGAGATGAACCAGACGATCGCCGAGCGCGTCGAGCACCTGCGCGCCGCAGTGATCCGCGACCAGCCCGAGTGGGTAGCAGGGCTCGGGCCGCGGCCAGACAACCCGATCGCGGCCGAGGACTGGGACGACCTGGTCGGCCTGGTCGCCGCCTACCGCGAAACCTTCCGCATCGACGGTGAGGCTCCCCTGGGTGCCAAGCCCGGCAGCCACGGAGCGAGGGCGCACGCCTGGCGCACGCTGTCCCAGCGGTGGGAATCCTTCGGCGCAGCGCAGACGCCCACGCCCGCCTCACCCGTCAAGGCGCCCACCACCGACCAGACCGCCCGGATGGACGAGGTGTTCGCCGAGTTCGAACACCCCGAGGAACGCGTCGTTCTCGAGCCCCTCAACGTGCTCCTTCGCCGCTACGAGCTGCTGGCCCGCGACGGTGATGAGGACCGTTACCTCGACATCCTCGGCCGCTACGTCCCCGGCGCCGTCAACGCCGGCGCCGAGCCCGCCGCGCTGAACGCGCTGGCCAACGCCCAGGATCAGGGCTGGCAGGCCGAACGGCTGGTCCGCAAGCTCACCGACGACAGCGGCTTCGCCTGGGCCAGCGACCCGGCCGCCGTCCTGGCCAAACGCATCTCCGCGCACGTCAGCGAGCACCAGCCGCCGGCACGGATCGGGGTGCCGACCGATGAGCAGGTCGACCGGTGGCGCAGCATCGTCGCCGAACATCTGCCGGACGCGATGGTGACCGACGAGCAGTGGGCCATCGTCTGGCGCCACGCCGCCGGCGGGAGCGCTATCGGCCTTGACGCCGACACCGCCCTCACCGAGGCCCTTCCCCGCCTCGCCGGCGACATCACCGGCGGCGCCGACGGTGACTACCGGCGTGCCGGTGAAGCACTCGTCGCCGCGTTGACCGACCACCACCGGGCCGGCGAAGGACTACACGCCGCGCTGCCGTGGCAGGCTCAACCGGACTTCGGAACACCCGGCGACCATCACGGTGCGCTGGAGCGGCTGGACGGCCTCAACGGCGAGATCGCCGCCCGCGCCGACCAGCTTCTCGACCAAGCGCACCGCGAACAACCTCGGTGGACCGCCCAGATCGGTCACCGCCCCGACGACTCCGGCCAAGCTGCGAGCTGGGATCAGGCCGTCCGGCTGGCTGCGGCGTACCGTGAAACCTACGCAATCACCACCACCGATACCGCCTCCCCGCTTGGCCTGCGACCCGCCGGCCACGGTCCCAAAGCCGCGGCCTGGGACCAGATCACCACCCAATGGAGGCAGCTGATGACCACACCAGAACCACAGGACGCCGCATCCGATGCGATGCTGACCGTCGAATCCCGCCGCGACACTCTCGACGCCCTGCGCGACGAATTTGCCAGCGGCGTCGCCGCACGCACCCAGCAGCTCCACGATGAGAAGGACCGGCAAGAGGCACGCGCTGCCGAGGCCGCCGATGAGTACGACGACCGCGACGAAAGCCTCGGCGAGGACCTGCACCGCGGTATGGGCTATTAACCGGCGCACGGATCCGGGTTGGCACGCTGCCGATTGTCCAATACGTAGACGACGGTCGCCTTTCCCTCGCCTGCTGAACGACGGTCGATCTGAAACAGGGACGTGGCTTCGATCAGACCGCTCAGTTTCGCGTAGCCATAGTTGCGCGGGTCGAAGTCCGGGCGCCGCTTGAGAATGATGTTGCCGACCGTCGCCAAGGGCACCCAGCCGTCCTCATCGGACACGGCCTCAATCGCGCTACGCAACATCGCTACCAGTTCGGTGTCCGCCTGCAGCTCGGCAGCGGATCGTCGTAAGGTCGGTCTTTCCGGTGCGCCCACTGGACTCGCCGTGCTGCTCGTGCGGGCCAGGTTCTCGCTGTAGACGAACTTGTCGCACGCCGCGACGAACGGCACCGGTGTCTTGCGTTCCCCGAAGCCGTACACCGTCAGCCCGGACTCGCGCAGCCGCGAGGCGAGGCGGGTGAAGTCGCTGTCACTGGATACCAAGCAGAATCCGTCAAAGCGGCCGGTGTAGAGCAGGTCCATCGCATCGATGATCATCGCCGCGTCGGTGGAGTTCTTGCCGGTGGTGTAGGCGAACTGCTGCATCGGCTGGATCGAGGCGGTCAGCAGCTGTTCCTTCCAGCCGCGAAGGTTCGTGCCGGTCCAGTCGCCGTAGGCGCGTTTGACGTGTGCTGTGCCGTACTTGGCGACTTCGGCCAGGAGCCCGTCGATGGTAGCGGGCTGAGCGTTGTCCGCATCGATAAGCACGGCCAGCTTCGCCGCATCGGAGTTCACCACAGACGTCGTCCCTTCGCCCGCTCCATCGATGATTGTCCCGGCGACGCGGCCGAGTGTGCGACTCCGCGATCTTTCCTGAGGGTGCACGAAGACGGCTCCCTTCGCAACGAGACGCCCCGACGTGGCTTTCTGCACGGCCACGTTGGGGCGTCCCGCTGTGTAAACCGGCGCAGGCGTACCTGCTACGTCGCTGTCGCTTGTTCGACGCTGACCTGCCGCTCACGCGCAGGCACCTGCTCAGTGCAGTGTCACGACGGAGCTGGACCCGGTTCCGCATCGTCCGCCAGTTCCATGACCTCAAGGTCCCCCGGTGGCACAGCGGACTCACGTGCGTCGGAGACGTCATGAGCCTCCAGGGTGAAACGGTCGGCCAGCGGCGTCGCCCCCACCGGCTTGTGGACCTCGTGGAGACACTGCTGATGAGTCCACTCGGTGACCATGCGTTCGGCGAAGCCGGCCCGCCACCGGTCGTGCCAGTACTGGGCGTCGCTGGCCTTGGCGCCCTTGCCGACGTGCGCGGCCCGCCAGGTGTAGGCCAGCGTGGCCAGCTCGGCCACCAGCCCGGGATGCTGTGGCCAGCAGTCCGGGATCGCGACCGCGCGGGTCCCGCCTTTGCCGACGTAGACGGCGTTGTAGTACTGCACGAAGTTGGTGACCGTGAACACCGGGGTCTGCTCTCGATGTTGCTTGTCCTCCGCGGCCGGCGGTGCCGGGAACGGCAACCACGGCGCCAGCCGCGGCTTCTCCTCGGCGTCGTTCTCCAGTTCCGCGACCTTTTCGTGGAGCTGTTCGATCTCCGACTGCTGGGCCTGCATCCGCTCCCACAGTTCCTCGATCATCGCATCGAGCTCAGCGCGCGACCGCGCAGGCTGCTGTTGTTCCGGCCGCGCCGCGTCGTCGGGTCGCTCGGGTTCCGGGGTGGTGATGTCGTCGTCCTCAGTCATCGCCGCGGCTCCTGAATGTGCGGACCGTTCACCATCGCCGGCGGGAGCGGGCGGAGGTAGCCGTCGGTGCCGACCGGGGTGTCACCGCGGCGGATCGCGGCGACATCGGCCTGCAGCTGGGGCCAGTCCGGGCGTTGCTCGACGTCGACGGTGCGGCCGAGGATGGGGCGGAGGTTGCCGTGCAGGATCAGGACCCGGCCGCGGTCGAGGGTGCGGATGTCCCCGGCGCGCAGTGTCGGGACGGTTTCCTCGCCGGTGGCGCCGCGGCCAGTGCTGAAGATCCCGTCGCTGTGGTGCTGGTGGGTCCGGCGGCGGTGGTGCCCGGCCAATGTGGACAGCCATTCGAGGGTCTTGTCGTCTTTGAGCCCGGGGAAGGCGGTCAGGGTGAGGGTGTTGTCGATCAGCTGTAACCGGCCGGGCTCGCCGTAAAGCTCGTCCAGCTGGGCACGGGACTGCGCGGACCAGTGGATCAGCACGCCGCGGCCAGCGGAGTCAGCGATGATCGCCGGCAGCCGCGGCACCGGCGTCCCCGCGAACAGCTCGTCCAGGATCGCCGTCGTCGGCGGTTCTAGCCGGCGGCGTTCGTACCGCAGCGCGGTGTCTTGCGCCGTGGTGAGGATCTGCTCCACCAGAGCAGTCAGTACTGCGCGGGCCTGGGGCGACTGGTGTTCGCCGGCGACGATGAACAGGCTGCCCCGGCGGCGCAGGAACTCGTCGATGTCCAGTTCCTCGGCCGGGCTGGGGGTGGCGAAGTAGCGGATGGCGGGGTTCATGAACGGCTCGATCGCCCGCCGCACCGACATCCAGACCGCATCCGCGGTCTCGGCGACCATCCCGATCTCCGAGCGCAGGTTGAACGCCAGCTCCGGGAACCGGTGCCGCAGCAGCTCCACCGGCTCCTGATCCGGTGGCTTAGTGACCGACCAGACCACCAGGTCGGTGACCGTCCGATGGTGCTGTGCCGCGGCCAGCAGGTAGGCCTGCAGCACGATGGTGGCGCGGCCACGGAACACCGCGTCGTTGCCGCCGACGTCGTCCAGCCCGAGCGAAGACGCCTCGATCAGCGTCTCCGCCCGCCGCAGCGCGACCGCGGGATCGGCGCAGCCGGTGATCGGCGACCAGCGGGCATGAGCGGGCCAGGACAGCGTTCCGGTGGCGTCGATCACCAGCACCGGCCCGGCATCGGGGCGGCGGGTGCGGGCCAGCAGGCACCACTCGGCGAGGTCGTTCTTCGTCGTCGACGCGATCAGCGCGCCCGGTGCGGCGAGGACCTTGTGCACCAGGTCGGTGCGCGACTTGCCCGAGCGGGTCGGCGCGATCGTCCCGGTCGGGGTCTCCAACGAGGTCACCAACTGCTGACGCCGGGGGCCGCGGTGCAGTGGGACCGCGATCTGTTCGGTAGGCGCGGTCCGGCGCTGCTCGTCAGCGAGGTCACCGCGGGTCCACACTGCGGTCTTGCGCGCCGCGGCGACCGAAAGGGTCTTGGTCATCTCGCGGCGGGTGGCGTGTCCGGCATCGGTGGGTGCTACCCGTCGCCAGATCGGGATCGCGGCTCCGACGGTCAGGCCGGCGGTGAGCATGGTGATCGTGGTGAACCAGATGTAGAACGCCAGCTGGTGGTCGCTGACCGCACTCGACCATGGGACCGGCAACGCCGGCCCGGGATCAGCGACGTGGAAGGCCACTGTCAGCGCGAAGCCTGGCCACGTGGTGATCGGCGGCCACGTCCAGCTACCGGCGTGGAAACCGGTGACTATGACGGCGGCGGTGACGACGATCGCGCCGAGGGCGCAGAGGATCGCCAGGGCGGCGACCGCGAGGCCCATCAGGGCGACGTCGCGGTCGAGGTTGAGTGTGTCAGTGCGTGTGCGCGGCATCGGCCGCTCCTCCCGGACAGCGGGAGAGCAGCACCACGTGGTTCATCGGAATGGGCTCCCTCCCGGTGGCGGGGAGGGCAAATCTGGGTCGGCGATCCGGCGGATCGCGACGATCTTCGAGGTCCACGCCGACAGCGGTTCGAGGATGACGCCCGTGCCGGTGTCGTAGGCGTCAACGATCAGGCCATGTCCGGCGTACATCCCGACGTGCCGCGGCACCTGGGCGGTGCCGAGCGCCCCGGGGATGAACAGCAGATCCCCGGGTTGTACTTGCTCCAGCGAGGAGACGGAGTGGCCTGCGTGGATCTGGCTGACCGTCCCCGCCGGGATTCCGATTCCAGCGGCGGCCCAGGAGGCGAGCATCAGCCCGGAGCAGTCGTAGGCGTCCGGGCCCTTCGCGCCCCACACATACGGTTTGCCGAGCTGGCCCAGCGCGAAGCCGACCGCGGCGCGCTGACGGACATCGTCCGGCAACATGAACCCCGGTGGCAGCTCCGTTGCGTCCACCTGGCCCGGGTCGCGGGGGACGTCGGATCCGCCCTGATCGGGGCACAGTGTTTTCGCCTGTACCGCCTCGGTCCCACCGCCGGGTGGGATGGCCGGCACGGGGTTGTCCGGCCCGGTCCAGAACCGATCCACGATCGCTGCGGCGGCCGGTTCGCGTGGGGCGTAGCGGTCCGGGAAGCCGCTGCGCTGCACCGCCTGCTCGGCGCGGCCCGGGGCCATGGTGTCCCAGCCGGGCAGCGCGACGAGGGCGTCGAGGAACTTGCCGGTGGCGTAGATGGGGTTGAGGATCTGCTCGCGGGTGCCCCAGCCTTGGCTCGGGCGTTGCTGGAACACCCCGAGTGAGTCGCGGTCGCCGTAGTCGAGGTTGCGCAGCCCGGACTCGACCATCCCGGTCGCGACCGCGAGGACCGCGGCCCGGCGTGGCAGCCGGCGTTGCTGGACGACGTCGACGATGGTGCGGGCGATGTCCATCTCGTCGGCGCCCAGCTGTTGCCGGTCGACCACGACCGAGCCGCCGCCGGGGCCGCCCTGTTCGCAGCCGCTCAGTTGGACGATTGTCGCGGTCGCTGTGGGCCCGACCATCAAGGCCAGCACCAGGATCGGCAATAGCACCAACGCGGCCAGGGCACCGGCTACGCCGGCGAGTATGCTGTGGGGCCTCATGATGACGTCACCGGCGATTCGATGTCGGCTGACGGATCTGGCTTGCGCGTGAGCTGAGCGTTGGTGTCGAAGATCTGCCGCTCAATCCGGCTGAGCACCGTCTGCACTTTCAGCCCGGTCCGGTTCTCGATCTTCCACAGCGCTCGGCCCTGACGGTCGTTCGCCCACCCGGTTGTTGCCTCATGCTCTTTCTCCGACAGCGCAAGGACATCGGCCAGCTCGCTTGCCACGCGGGTCGACTGTCCAAGGAGGACTCGGATCGAGCACAGCGCGAGCAGATCGCGGGCGATGGCGACTTCCTGAGAGCCGGTGGCGCCGACAGAAAGAAAGTCGCCGGGCTTGTGACTGACCAGCACCTGGATCTTCCGCTCGGCTCGTGACAGCCGCAATTCACTGTCGACGGCCTGGACCGCCCGCAGCCCCAGCCGCAGTTGCCGCCAGATCTCGTCTCGGACGACGATCCGCAGCTCCCCGTCCTCCTGCAGATCCGTCGCCAGCGACGACCACGAACCGAGGCAGGTCAGCGCGACGGCGATGGCTTGGTCGCCGCGGGTGCGCAACCGCGAGAGGTCCAGGCTCTGGATGGGGGCGTCCCAGTCGACGGTGAAGTTCGTGGCTGCGTCGAACAAGCCGGCCAACGGTCCCGAGATCAGGTTGGCCAGGGCGTCGGTGATGGAGCGGAGGTGGTCGAGGAACTGACGGCGGCCGGCGAAGCGCAGTTCCTGCCACAGCTGCTCGTCCGGGTCGGCCAGCGCTCGGTGGACGTCGGGGATGGTGATCGGTGAGAGGTGGGTGTAGCCGTCGTGGACGCCGAGCAGCTGCCGCAGCACTGCCGAGAGGGCGGCTTCGTCGGTGACGGTGGGCCGGTAGCCCTGGGCTTCGGCCAGCGCGACCAGCAGCTGCACCCACCGGCCCAGCACCCCGTCGAGTTCGTCGCGTTGCCGGTCGGTTGACCAGATGTCCCAGCGGGCGGCGAGGGGGCCGAGGTCGAGGGCGTTGAGGCGGGCGCTGCTGCCGCGGCCGAGCATGATCGGCGTGACCCCGAGCGCGTGCAGGAGCGGCGTGTACTCGCCTTTGACGTCGCCGGAGATCAGGGTGCGGACGCCGGTGAGCATCATCCGCAGCAAGAACGCCACCACCGTGGAGCTCTTGCCACGTCCGGGCTCACCGAAGAGACAGAGATTCGGGTTGGTGCAGATCGAGCGCAGGACGAACTCGACCGGATGCAGGTAGAACGCGCCGCCGGAGTGGACGTCGTAGCCCATCCGCGCTCCGACCGCCGGCAGCGGGCTCGCCGCCAGCAGCGGAAACAAGCCGCCGATCTCGTGGGTACCGGCCTGGTAGACCTGCAGCGGCGCCGCCACCGGTGACCAGCCGTGTCCGGGGCGGGCGAACCCGCGCCGGGGCGCGGCCCGCTGGTTCAGGCGAGCGCCGCGGCCGTCCGCCCCTCGGCGCCGTCCAGGCGGGCGTGTGCTGACCGCCGGGCCGAAGGTCGCGAGCAGCTCCGCGGCCGTCCGCTCGTCGCCACGGCGGCTCACGACGCACCGCCCCGCAGGCGGGGCAGCCCGACACCGACGGGCAGGACCGCGGCAACGAACCCGGCATCCTGAGCCAGTTCCATCCGCAACAGCTGGAAGCGGCCGGCAATGTCGTTCTCCAGTTTGGCCGCGTGATCCTCGATGTTCCACGTATCCGGGATCGTGACCGCGGTGGCGACGGCGAAGCGGACGATGCCGTGTCCGGCCGCGACCGCGTGCTCCTGCGCCCGGGCCCCACCGGCTTCGCGGGCTTCGGCGGCGCCGGAGTTGAAGCCTTTCGAGGATTTCCAGTCGCGCATGACGCCGGTGCGGAACCGCAGGCGGCGCACGGCCTTGCGGGACCGGTGCTGGGAGAGGGTTTCGTAGTGGATGGCGAGGCTGCGGCGCTCGCCGGCGGTCTTGACCGCCAGCAGCCCACCGAGCGACCCGAAGACCGTCCCGGCCTCGGGCATCAGCACCGAGTAGGACACGGTCGCGAAACCGTCGTGGTAGTACGCCCGCGCCGACGGCGCCGGAGCGTGCACCGGTCCGGCGGTCGCCCATCGGACGCCGACGTCGCCTCCGGCCTGGTGGCGGCGCGCCGCGAGCCCGGCTGCGCTGGCCGGGTTGAACCCGGTCCGGATCGCCACCGCCAGCTCCGGACCTGAGAGCCAGTTCACGCCGGTGGCCCCGAGACTTTTGAGCTTGTCCTCGAGCCCGTCCAGCACCCGATACAGCACGGCGGCACGGCCGGCGACACCGCCACCGGCGGCGGCAGCGGGGCGGCGGAGGGCGTCTTCGGTTCCGGAGAGGGTGACGAACACTTCGTGCCGCACCGACACCGCCCCGACCAGCCGGTCCAGCTCCTCGCTGGCTTGCCGCGCGAGCGCGGGAGCGTCGGGGACGTCGTGCTCGGCTCGCCAGGCCTGGTAGTCGGCGCCGTCGTCGGGGACGGTGCGTACCAGCAGTGTCATCCGGTCGATGACCTCGCGGTGCCCGATCGACAGCAGGAGGTTGCCGAGGCGGTTGGCCAGGCGCTCGCATTGGGCGTCGGAGAGCATCCCGACCCCGGCGTGGGTCAGGCGAGCGGTGGCGCCCCACCGGCCGTCGCCGGTGTCGTGGATCAGGCACACTCGTCCCACATCCCTCAGTGGTGGCCCGTCCGGGAACCGCAGCCGCGCCAGCACCCCAGGCAGATCGGGCTCATCCAGGTCCTTGGCCTGCCCGGCGACGGCGCGCGACTGCCACCGTGACCACCCCAGCGCGATGCCGGCGCGGTAGAGCAGCAGATGCCCCAGCCACCGCAGCGCCGGACGCCCGCGCACGGGCACGACCACCAGCGCCGCGGCCGTGCCGCACAGCCCACCCAGGACCAGCGCCTGGCCGAAACGTTCAGCGGCCAGCGCGAGGATCACCGGGACGGCGAGTCCGACGCAGACGAACGCCTGCACGGGCGTCAAGCCGATGATCCAACCCGCGCGCTCCTTTCGCGAGAGTCCTTTGTAGATCCGGGTGGCCGCGGTCACAGCAGCACCGCGGCTTCCTCGGCTTCGCCGGCCGCGGCGCCGCCGTCGTCCGGGCGCGGCCCATTGTCGGGCTTCGGGGTCGGCGGTCCGGTATCGCCAGGCGGGTCCGGAGGTGGTGACTGGCCGCCATCGCCATCGCCGTCCTCGACGGCCCCCGTCACGCTCGCCGCGCCAGGACCGCCAGTCTCGGGGACGGACGGCTCTGCCGGATCAGTTCCTGAGTCTCCGTCACCGCCGCGGGATACGCCGACGTCCGTGCCACCGGAACCGGAAGCGGTGCCGGCCCCGTCCGCGTCGCCGGAGGTGTGCTCGTCACCGGTCGCGTCGAGCGGCCCGGCGGTCGTGTCGTCCTCGGCCGCGGCCTGGTCGAAGCGGTCGACGTTAGCCTGCTCCTGGCCATCGCCACCGTCCCCGCCGTCGCCGCTGTCAGCGCGCTCGTTGCGGGCCTTGTTCGCAAACGCCCCGGCGATGCGCCCGGCGACGCTGTTGGCGCCATACGAGTCCAGACCCGCATCGGAGAGCTTGTCCCGGAATACTCCCTGCGGGTCGGAGTCGGGGTCGACGAACGCGAAGAGCTTGAACAGCACCAGCGGCACACACAACGCGACGAACAACACCCCGATGCCGGCCAGCAGTCCGGACAAGCCCTGCGCGCCGCCGACGATCGCGACGGACAACACCAGCACGAAAGCCAAAGCGGGCTTCATCACGACGGCGACCAGGCCCCAGCGGACGACTTTCCAGTACCACCGCGCCGTCGCATCAGCCATCAGCCCGGCCGCGGCGATCGGGACCGTGGCGACCAGCACGTAGATCGCGGCCTCACGGAAGACTGCCTCGAACGCGAACCCCAGCCCGGCGGGGATGACCCCGAAAGCGCCGGCCAAGCCGAGCACGACAGTCTTGACTTCATCGGAGAGGGCGTCGGTGAAGCCGGTCATGTTCAGCGCGTCGCGGAAGTTCCCCACCCGCAGCCCGGTCGACAGGATCGCCTCGGTCAAGCCGTCGGCAGCGGCGAGGAACCCCGCGACCACACCCACGGTGATCGCGAGGGCGATCCCATACTGGAAGGGGCCAGTGATGAGGCGGACGAAGCCGCGGCCGCCGTGCAAGACGGTGGTGATGATCTGCCAGAAGAACATCCCCAGCGCGATAGTCCCGGAGATCCACAGCGTCATCGGCCACAGGATCGACACCGGCCCGTCCGTGGTGGACACGGTGAAGACGGAGAACTGGTCGACCAGCTGGAACGCGGTGCGCAGGATGAACAAGGCCGCGGCCCAGGTCGCCGCCATGAGCGGCTCGAGGACCCCGGCGGCGGTCGCTTTGACCCCTACGCCGGCCAGCCTGCCCAGCGCCTTCAGCAACTCCAGCTCCGCGGGCGTCATCGAACGCCGCCCCGGTTCAGGGGCCGGTAGCCGGCCGCGACCGATTCGGCGCTGCCCGGCCACGCCGACGGCGCATAGGCAGCGCGGGCGCCGGGAGCGATCCGCCACGCGGTGCCGGTCCAGCGCAGGGCCTGGCAGTCGCCGATGCCCATGCGCGTGGCCTGGCCCTGGTAGTCGAAGCTCAGTTGCCCGAGCGTGCACACCACCGCGAACCGCCCGCCGTCGGCGGTGCCCTTGATCAGGCCTTGGGTGACCTCGTAGGTCACGGTCAGGCCGGGCTTGAGCTCACCGGCGCGGATGTCGGCTTCCTCGCGGAAGGACGTGAGCAGCGCGAGCAGGCCGTTGCCTTGCGGTGACGGGGCGTGCGGTAGCGCGGCTTCGCCGTAGGCCCGCAGGTAGGTGGCTGGGTCGCCGCCGCGCAGCGCGGTCTCGTTGAAGTCGGTCAGCCAGCCGAGTGCGCCTTCGGCGGTGGCGGGGAATCCGTCGGCGATCACGCGGTTCGCGATCGGTTCCGGTCGTGGGACGGTGATCGGTGGCCCGGCCGTGGCGGTGGTGAGTTCATGTGGCAGGGCTGCTTCGGGTGGCAGGGTCAGCATGTGGCGGGTGACCAGCGCGGTCGCCTCGTCGACCGGCGCTGTGGGTGTCGGCGAGGGCGCGGCGCCGGGCGGAGTCGCGGCCGGCGGCGGCGACGGTGGTGCCGTTGCGTGCCGGGCCACCAGCACCACAGCGACAACGACGACGAGCAGGACGACAACGATGATCAGGCGGCGCGTTCGTCTGTGAGAGCGCGTCGATTCGGTGGCGGTGAACATGGCTCAGCCGCCCGCGAAACTGTTGATGAGCGACCAGCCGATGCCGTAGAGGATCGCGCCGGCGACGGCGCAGAGCATCATGACGACGCCGACTTTCCCGGCCCGGTGGTGATCGACCCAGCGGCCGCCGACCCAGACGATCATCCCGACGAAGAAGCCCAGGATGAGCGCGACGGCTGCGCCCCACTTGACGTTGTTGAGCAGCCCGAGGATTTTATCGGCGCCGACCGGGGGCGGTACCGGTGTCGGATTTGGGATCTGGCCGAGCCAGTCGATGACAATGTGCGCGGACATTGTGCCCTCCACGTCGCACCGCCCGACGTCACGTCAGGCGGGTTAAGTGGGAGGGCGTTGAAGTTTTTTGATTGTGCGGTGGGCTGGTCTCAGCCGGTGTCGTGGTCCGCGACGCGGCCGTTGCTGTCGCGAGGGTGACGTTGCCATCGAGCGCGTAGGCGGCGTGTCCGCTGCGGCAGCACGCGCCAGGAGCGCAGGAGGTGGTCGGCCGGTATCCGCAGCGATGACGGTGTCACGTCTGCGGTGATGCCGTGCGCGGCGACCTCACGATCGTGGGGGAAGAACACCGCTTCGGGTAGCAGAACGCTGGTGCGGCGCCCCGCAGTGCCCGCGACCCCCTTCGGCCAGCGACGAGCTCCGACGACGAGCAGCTGCGTGGGTGGAGTCACCGCGCCTGCGCGCACCCACGGCGCCAAGCGGGCCAGGACCTGTTCGGCGTGTGCGAGTCCGGGCACAGTGGGCCGCACCACCAGCGCGGGAATCGGTGACGGGCTGCCGACGCGCAGCCATTGCCCTGGCCCGAGCGTGGGATCGGACGCCAGCCGCCACGGGTCGTGACCGATGTCGACCACGGTCACGTCCACACCCCGTTTGCCACCGGGGTGCCAGTACGGAGGTGGTGGGAACAGCACCGGCTCAGCGGCGAGATCGGCCACGTCCATGCGCGCCAGGACTGCGCGGGCGCGCCGGGAGAACCGGACGCCGACCGCGGGGCCGGGCCCGCTCCGTCGCGGCCCATCGGCTCGCGCAGCACGTCCGAGTCCTGATCGGACCGGATCGCCGGCGTCGACGAGCAGGACCGAGCGGCCCGCCAGCTGGAGCGCGTCGGCGATCGCGACGGCGGTGCTCGTAGCGCCGGCCCCGGAAGACGCGGCCAGGATCGGCAGGACACGGCCGAACGGCGACCAGTCGACCAGCTCGACCGTCTCATCCGCGGGCGCAGCCGGCTGCCGCTCGGTATCCGGCGAGTCCACACGGGAGTCAACGTCCGCGGGTAGGTTCTCGGATGCGGTCAAGACGGGCCTCCCCTCAGCGGTGGTGTGCCGGTGAAGGGTGCGGCGGTCACAGCGGGACCGTGCTCCAACCCCCTGGTCGGGGTGGCGTGGGTTGCTTTCTCTCGGTGAAGCGCAGATACTCGCAACAAGCGTGGTGCTTACTTCGATAGTAGACGCAAGCTGTGATGTGTCAAATGTCAGCTGATGCTGTATAGCGCTGCACGCTTACTGATGTCGAGACGCGATGGGGGCCGACAGTGGCACGAGCAGCCGATGACGGATCAGGTCCGGAGGACAACGACCCAGCCGTGACGCCGTCGGCCCAGCTGTACTCGCCGATCCCGCGCCGCCGGGCAGCCGACCAGGAGAAGCTCACCGTCACGCTGCTGAACCTGGACACCTTCGGCGAGCGGTTGACCTACCTGTTCGACCACGCCTCGACCTACTACCTGTTGCGTGGGGAGCCGGTCGTTGATCCCGACGTGATCGATCGGTTCACCGCCGAGGGCGACCCGACCTTCCTGGTCTTCACCGCGCGCCCGCCGTTGGTGGCCCAGTGGGTGCGGGACCGGACGGGGCTGCCGCTGGCCGAGCAGGCCCTGCGCAATTTCAAGGCCGGGATTCGCCAGAACAGCCGTCCTTCGATCACCAAGGCGTTGGCCCAGTTCTGGCGAATCCACCCGGACTTGCTCGACCCCACGGTCCCGGCCACTGACTTCGCACCGCCCGACGACGAATTAGCACGCAAGACCCATGAACTGGTGACCGAGCTCGGCTTGGTCGGATTCAACGCGCGCGACATCGCCAGCTCGATCGGCGACGCCCCGGACGCCAGTCGCGAACAGCTGCTGCAACTGGTGGAAGGAATCGCGCGAGTGCGCCGTGCCGCCCGCGACGATCCCGCTTCCTGACCTCGTCGATCTACCGGCTCGCCGATTCCGCTTCGCGGAGCCTGCGATGCGTTGCGCTCATTCTCGTGGCCATACGCTGGACTCGGCGGCGGGTCAGGGCGTCTCCGACATCGGCCAGCCACCGGATCCTCGCGGCGTCGTCGACGTGCAAGCGTTCGGTCTCCGGCCACCACGCCGGGGATTCGGCGTCGTCGCGGTCCCTGGCGGGCGTATGTACCGCGGACGGATCGGACAGATACGCGACGGCGGCGGCGAGCGCGATCTCGATGTGGACTGCTGTCGCCGTTCCCGGCGGGACGTAGACGTAGAGGGCAAGGGTGTGCAGTTCGTCGCGGATCGCGCGACGGATTCGATCGTCGACCAACTGCTCGACGATCAGCAGCGCGTCTTCGATCTCGACCACCTTCTGGATCAGGGTCAGCGGCGGTGGGTGGCGATGAGCGAGCAGTACTCGCAGGCATTTCCACAGGCGCTCGATCGCGGCGTCCCGGCGCTGGGTGCGGCGCCGGTCGAGCCAGTCGAACAGCCGCCGGGTCGCCGCGGCGAACAACGACCCGGCGACGAACAGCACCAAGCCGGCACCGTCGGTGAAGACCCCGAAGTGCGTCCCGCGGGGCGGATGGTGCGGGTCGACCAGCAGCCGGAGCACGACACCGAGCCGCCAGGACAACCCGACCAGCGCCACCGCCACCCCCAGCTGCGCAAGGGCGACACCGCCCCGCACCCCGGCCACCTCGCCGCGGGCCACGACGGTGAGTCCGAGCAGGAGCAGCGCGAGCCAGCCGACCATGTAGCCCAGGTAAATGGCGGAGTAGAGCTGCGAGGGCCAGGTCGGGTTCCGGGGCGAGGCAAAGAAGGACGTGTGCGCCCCGGCCACTGTGTACAGGGTGACCATCGCCGCGCCGCAGACCAGGAAGATCGTGACCACGGCCGGCATGGGCAGCCGCAACTGCCCGAGGGTGTGCAGGAACCCGGCGGTGAACACCATCGCCAGCATCGCCAGCACGTTCTGGACCACGACCGCGACATTGTGCAGGCCTGTCACCTGGTCGGCCCAGTCCAGCGTAATCGGGTCCCCGGCGGCCAGCGACAGGGCCATGCAGGCGATGCCGGCGGTCAGGAAGTGCCGGCTGAGCGCATAGCCGCTACCGCGGTTGACCACCGTCTTCCGGGCCGCCTCGAGCACACCGGTGACCGCGGCGCCGAACCACAGGAGGGAGACCGCGTCAGGCATCTGCGCACAGGTGCCGTCGGGACCCGAACGCCGCCCGCAGGGCTGTGCGGCCCGGAAGCCGATCGCGATGGCGCGCCGCCCCGGCCTTCACGTGTTCCCGCAGCAGGCAGGCGAACTGCTCGGCTTCGACCTCCCACCGATCGTCGGAGCGTGTGCGGCGTCCGCAGACGTAATTACCGGGGTGGCCGAGGATCCAGTGCCCGATCTCGTGGAAGGCGATGTGCGCGGCGTGCGCCGGCACGGCTTTCGCCACCACCGTCAGCCAACACTCCTCCCGCGAGCGCGCCAGCAGCCCGCTGGCCCCACCGCGCCTCAGCGGCATCCGGCCCAGGACCACGGACATGCCCCGCTGCTGTCCCAGCGCGTCCAAAAACTCCCTCAATTCGAACGGATGACGGATCGGCAGGGCGCTGATGATGGTTTCGCAGCGCCGAATGAACTCCTGATCCCCGTGCCCGTTAGTGCTCACTTTCACCCCTGTACGTTCGATTCCAGCCGACCCCCGCCGGCACCCCTGTGTCACCACCCGTCAGCCTTGATGACCTGCATTGCGGCTGTTCAGGGTGTTGGAGCCATAGTGACGGACACGCTCCGCAACCACCGCCGCTTGTTGCCACATTCGGTCCACATGTCGGCGATGTGGAGTCCACATTCTTTTCCACAATGTCCCGCCGAGCCTCTTGACCTTCGTCATTCACGGCCCGTAGCCAGGTGGGTATGGTTCTGGAAGCGGGGGGCGCTGCGGCGCAGGTGTCAGGGACCGATCCGGCGGATGTGGCGTGGTCGTTCAGCCACCTCGATCCTGCCGTTGCCGAGACCGCCTACGACACGCTCGGGGCGATCCGGCGCGGGTGTCCGGTGGCGCGCAGCGGCGAGTTGGACGGGTTCGTGCTGGTCACCGGGTATGCCGAGATCCGGGAGGCTGCGCGTGCCTCGGATCGGTTCAGTGCCTACGTCGACGGGTTGGGCGCGGCGGCGGTGGTCACCGAGATGCAGGAGGCCGTCGCGCCGATGTTCGAGACCGACACCGAGCATCACCACCAATGGCGGCGGCTCCTGCGCGAATTCTTCACCCCGGACGCTGCAGCCGCCCAGGCGCAGTACGTCCGGGCGGTCTGCCGGGAAGTACTGCAGGAGCTGATCCCGCACGGTGCTGCAGACCTTGTCGGCGCCTACGCCCGCCAGGTGCCGCCGCTGGTGATCGGGCGACTGCTCGGCCTCGCCGAGCTGGAACGCGCGTGGCTGTCCGAACACGTCCGGGCCCTCTACGGCGCCGAGACGCTCACCGAGGCCCAACAAGCAGGCCGGATCTATGCCGACTTCCTGCTCGGGCAGATCCAGCAACGCCGCACCCATCCCGGCCGTGACCTGCTCTCAGTCATGGTGAACGCGCAGATAGACGGCCGGAGCGCCGACGATGACGAGCTGGTCAAGATGACCATGCTGATGGTCGCGGCCGGACACCTGACCACCGCCGACGCCTGCGCCACCGCACTCCTGCACCTGCTGGAGGACTCGCCGTTGCGGGAGCGCATCGCCTCCGACCCGGCGACGCTGGAGGCGTTCCTCGAGGAGCTGGTCCGCTACGAGCCGGCGGTCGCGGCCACCGGACGCACCGTCACCACCGAGACCCACCTCGGCGGAATGCCACTGGACCCGGGAGACCGCCTGCTGCTGGCGTGGGGCAGCGCCAACCGCGACGAACGGGTCTTCAAAGACGGCGACCTCTTCCGCCTCGACCGCGACCGCACCACGCCGCAGCACCTCGGGTGGGGCGCCGGAGAACACCGCTGCCTCGGCCGGCACCTCGCCCGCGTCGAACTACGCGTCATGCTCACCGAGCTGCTGCGCGCCCTGCCCGGTCTGCGGCTTCAGCCCGGCGCCACGGTGCGGCGGACCTTCGGGGTCATCCGCGGCGTCGCGAGCCTGCCGGTGCAGTGGGAGCACCGGTAGGCGCCGACCGGACCCGGTACCACTCGGCAAGCTCCCGCCGTCCCTGCAAGCCCAGCAGGCCGTAGATCGTGGTCAGCTCGGTCTCGACGGTGCGTACGGAGAACCGCACAGTCGTCGCGATCTGTCGATTCTTCAGTCCCTGGGCGACCAGCTGGACGATGGTCCACTGCCGCTCGTTCAACGTCGGCTCCGCCGCCGGACCGGTGTCGTCGAAAGCCAGGGCCACGATCTGCTCGTCGGCCAGCAGGCTCCCCTCCAGGTAGGCCGCCGTAGACTCCACCGGTCCGAGCACCAGCGCGATCTCGGCTTTCGCCCGCCCGCGGTGAAACTTGAAGCTGGCCAAGCCGCTGTAGTGGACGCCGTGGCGGGCTTGCAGGCTGTCCGAACCGCCGATCGCCCGCGCCGCGCCGACGTAATCCCCGTCCTTGGCCAGCTCCCACGCTTTCCGCTCGACCCACCAGATAGGCCCCCACAGATCGCCAAGAGCGATCTGGCACCGCAGCGGCCCGGGATTGTCGGTCACTGGTTCTGAGCACGCGGGCAGACCACGCGTCCACTCCGCCCACGTCAGCGCCCATTCGGCGCCGCGCCGGGAAGCCTCGGCCACGCAGCGCTGCGACATCCGGTCCGCCTCGTCCGCCGGCCCGAGCAAACCGGCAGTCATGGCGTGAAACAGGTCCGCCATGTAGGCCGCCCCGTCGGCACCCACGGCACGAAAACCCGCGCTGGCGGCCGCCAGCTTCGCGAAACCGCTGCGCTGCCCGAGGGCCAGCGCCTCGTAGGTGCCCTCGACGAACCGAACCGCCGGAGCGTCGTCCCGGCCCGCCTCGCGCGCCAGGCGCACGCATTCGTCCAGCAGCGTCTTCCCGCGCGTTTGTTCGCCGAGGGCGATCCAGACCCAGCCGGCCATCGCCAGCGCCGAAATCCGCACATCCGAGGCCACCACAGGGCCTTCGCGCAGCAGCTCCTCAACCTGGCGGCATACCTGGACCTCGGTGGCGAAGAAGAACGGCGCCCGCGTCAGCAGGACATCCACCATGATCGCCAAGCCCCGCTCGATCAGGCCGTTGTCGGAGCACCATGCCACCGCTGCGGCGATGTTGCGGGATTCGGCGTTGACCCGGTCCAGCCAGCGGACCTCCTCTGGTCCGAACCACTGCTCGGCCGCTTGCCTGACCAGCCCGGCAACCCAGTGGCACAGCCGTTCACTGATCTTGTCCAGTTCGCCGGATGTGCTCAGGCTGCGTCGGCCGTACTCACGCAGAAACGTGTGCTGGCGGTAGCGCCCATCGGCGGAGGCACCTTCGATGATCGAGTGCCGCACCAGATGGTCCAACGCCTCCAGGATCTCGCCGCGATCGATCAGCTCATCCGCGCACACCGCTTCAGCGGCGTCGAGAGTGAACCCGCCGGAAAAGGCGGTCAGCCGCGCCCAGACGCGTTGCTGCTGCGGCGAACACAGGTCCCAGGACTCGGTGATCGCGATGTCGAGTGCGAGGTGATGCTTGGGGATCCCGCGCGCGCCGGGACCGTACTTCAGCGACGCGCCGCCTTGCAGGCGATCGAGGACGACCGCCGGTGCACGTCCTCGGCCGAACTGGGCCGCGATGAGTTCGAGCACCAGCGGAATACCTGATGACCAGCGGACCAGGTCGACGATGGCCTGCCAGTCGTCCTGCTCGGTCAGTGGCCTTCCGACCGCGGTGGCGCGGTCGGCCAGCAGCTGTACCGCGTCACTGCGCTCGGCCGCCGCGCGGTCGGCGTTCTTGACGGGGATCGATAAGGGGCCCAAGTGCACCCGGTGTTCGCCCTGGACGTCGAGATAGGGGCGACTGGTGGCGATCACCTGCACCATGCCGGTCTCGGTGATGATCCGGTTGACCAGCTCGGCAACCGCGTCCAGCACTTGCTCGCAGTTGTCCAGCACGATCAGCACCCGCCGGTCACGGACGTGCTCGATCAGGACGTCCAGCGGGTCGACGTTCGGCTGATGATGCGAGATACGCAAGGCTGCAATGAGCAAGTTGCAGATTCGCCGTTCGGCGTCCAGCATGTCCGCATACACGCCGAGTTCGGCGAGGCGAATGAACACCGATGCGTCGTAGTGCTCATTCATATGCACGAGCAGTTCGCCCGCTAATCGCGTCTTCCCGACGCCGGGTGATCCGGTCAGTGTCACTGCGCGGTCACCTGCGTTCAGCCGTTCGCACACCTCGACCAGCTCACGGGATCGCCCGAAGAATGTCGTCAGTTGAACGCCAACGGGCGGTTGCCCGGCCGGTCTGCGAATGCGCTTATCCACCGCAACGGATGCGGCCACGCCAGCCGGCCCCGACTGCGGGTTTTGCCCGGCTCATGATCTCTTGCACTGTTCCCTCCTCACGCCGACGCACCCCATCCGCCTGATCGGCGGACGGCGCACATCCGACTCGTGTCGCCCTCCGTGGCAGATGTCGTACCACCTGTGGCCTGCGAAGATCGACCACCTCACAACCAAACACCCGATCGGGTTAATCGTCAACACACTACCCGCACCGAAGCAACGCCAGACCGTGAACGCCCGTTTCACTCACCCGACAGAAACCAGATCACCCGACGACGACCACGGGCCCACGGACGGAGAGCGTGACCCGGACACCCTTGACCATGCGAAGGCGTATCGCTACTGCCCGCGACATTCCGCAGCTCAGACGAACATTGCGAATCGCATCCAAAATAAGTTCGCCACAAGCGTTGAAACTTTCTTCCGAACCTGGTTAGTATTTGTCTCACCAAGGCAGGCTCGTGCTCCACCCTGGGGAGGCGTGGATCGCGCACGGCAGCCCGACACGTAGGGACATTCTCGTGTTTCCAACCGTCACACAGCGCCGTACGCAGACCGCCCGCGGACCGCCGGCAGCGCAAGCTCAACTTGAGTGCACCGCCACACGTCCGATGCTGCGTCGGACTTCTCGATCAGCGAACCTCACGACCGGCTTGACACAGCCGGCCCTGTCACTTCTTGGCGTCTCCGCTCAGCCCCTATTCGCGTATCGCTGGCTGCGGCACGAGGCACGCCCTCCAACACGCCCGTCACTCCGGTGACGCGGCACTGGATGGCTTTCCCTTTTCACACAAGGAGAAACCTCGATGCACAGCCGTCTTTGGCATACCTTCGCCGCGACCGCGGCCCTACTCGCCTCGACCGTGGCTACCGCCGTCGCGGCCCCCGGCACCCCCGCCGGCGACACCGGCGACCGCGCGCCCATCACCGGGAGTACCCCGTCCTGGGCCACCCCGAACACCGAAGTCGCCCGCACCAACGGAAGCACCGTCCGGCACATCCAGGTCGCCCTCGCGTTGCGCGACCAGCCCGGTGCCGAACGCCTCGCCGCGCAACTGGCGACTCCGGGCAGCGCCGAGCACGGCAAGTTCCTATCCTCGCAACAGTTCCTCGACCGGTTCGCTCCCGCCCAGGACACCGTCGACCAGGTGTCGCAGTGGCTGGCCAAGCAGGGCCTGCACGTGACCGGAGTCAGCGCCAACCGCCACTTTGTCGATGCCGAAGCCCCGACCGCAGCCCTGGAGACCGCGTTCGGCACGAGGATCGCCGCGTTCCGGACCCGTGTCGACGGTGTCACCCGGACGCTCACGGCCCCGGCGTCGCCGGTCACCGTACCGACCTCGCTGCGTGCCTCGATCACCGCGGTGCTGGGTCTGGATGACAGTGCCGCCCTGCTCAAGCCCCAGCACACACGCCCGGCCGCGGCGGCGGAGCAGCACTGCGCGCGCTGGTGGGGCGAGCAGAACAACACCGACGTGCCGCAGAAGTACCCGGCCGGATTCCAGTCCAACTCCCTCTGTGGCTACACCGGCACGCAGGTCCGCGCGATGTACAAGCTGGGCAACGGAAACACCGGCGCGGGAACGACGATCGGTGTCGTCGGCGCCTACAACTCCGACACAGTCGTGGCCGACACCAACCAGGCCGCCGCCCAGCTCGGCGTCCCGCCGCTCGCATCCGGCCAGTACAGCGCGGTCCTGCCGCAGGGCGGGTTCACCGACGCGCAGGAATGCGGTGCCGAGGGCTGGAACGCCGAGCAGACCCTGGACGTGCAGGCCTCGCACACCATCGCCCCGAGCGCGAAGATCCGCTACTACGCCGGGAAGACCTGCAAGGGCACCGGGATCTACGACGCGTTCAACCAGGCCGTCACCGACAACGCCGTGGACGTGATCAGCAACAGCTACGGCAACGCCGACGGCGAATCCTCCTTGCCGCAGGCGGCGCGGGACCAGTTCAACAGCATGGCGCTGCAGGCGGCGATCCAGGGCCAGACCATCACCGTGTCCACCGGAGACGCCGGAAACAACTCCGGCGCCGTCGGCCACCCGACCGCCAGCTTCCCGTCCTCCAGCCCGTGGGTCGTGGCCGTCGGCGGCACCAGCGTCGGCCTAGACCAGAACAACCGGCCCAAGGTGCTGACCGGGTGGGAGAACAGCGGCAACACCCAGTCTGGCACCACGTGGGCACCGCAGCGCGACGCCGACGGCCCGTTCGCCTCCGGCGCCGGCGGCGGCACCTCCGCCCTCTACGACGCACCGGACTGGCAGGCCGGGGTCATCTCCGGCTCAGATGGAAAGCGGGCGGTACCGGACATCGCCGCGTTGGCCGACTCCTACACCGGGATGCTCGTCGGGCAGACCATCAAGGGCCAGTTCGGGATCGGCTCCTACGGCGGCACCTCACTCGCCTCGCCGCTGATCGCCGGGCTCGTCGCCGACGCCCAGCAGGCCCGCTCCGGCAACTCCCGCGCCGGGCTGCTCACCCCCGTCCTCTACAGCCTGCGCGGATCCAGCGCGATCGCCGACGTCACGCCGCAAAAGGCGGGAGTGTGGACGCCGATGATGCACGCCTTCGGCGGCGTCGCCGTCCCCGGCGGCCAGGGCAGCTACCTGATCGACTTCGACGCCCGCCCGCAGAACCTGCAAAGCGGCCCCGGCTGGGACAACGTCACCGGCCTCGGCACCCCCGCCGACGGCTTCATCTCCGCGCTTTCCCAGTAACCACAACCTCTTTTCGCGGCAAGCCCGCTCCAGTGCGGGCGGGCTTGCCGCGGCCTCCATCGACCTCGAGGAAGGACAGTTCCATGTCGGAGACGCCACAGCCGACAGCGAACCGGTTGCGGGTGCTCGCGCTCTGGCTGGCCGGAATCGCGCTCGTCGGCACCGCAGGCGTGCTGCTGGCACCGTCACCGACCGCACCCGACACCGCGCGCGGCGCCGACCCCGTCGAGCTGGGAGTCGAGCTGCACGTCCCGGTCGTGGCCGCCCGGGCGGTCCCCACTCTGACCGGGCTGCCTGAGGCGAGCACCTTCAGCACCATTCCGGGCGCCCCGCAGGACGCGATGACCGAGGAGATACCGGACGGGCAGCTCGTGCACCCGACCGAGCCGGTGCCGGTGTTCGACCAGCCCGGCGGTGCGGCCATCGCGGTCCTGCCGACCACCCAGCTCGGGTCCGACACGTGGGTGCCGGTGATCGAAGAGGAACCTGGCTGGGTACAGGTGCTGCTGCCCTCGCGGCCCAACGGCTCCACTGGCTGGCTGTCCACCCAGGACACGACGCTCGACCACCGATCGACAACCGACCAGATCGTCATCGACCGGGCCGCGTTCCGGCTCACGCTCTACCGCGACCACCAGCAGATCGGCACCTGGAGCGTCGGCGTCGGCACCGCAGCCGCGCCCACCCCGACCGGGCGGACGTTCATCCTCGCCTCGATGACCGACGCGAAACAGAAATTCAGCTCGGTGATCTTCCCGCTCGGCATTCACTCGGCCACGTTCACCACCTACGGCGGCGGCCCGGGGACCACGGGCATTCACGGCTGGCCGACCACCGACGTGTTCGGCCGACCGTCCAGCGACGGATGCATCCGCATCCCCGCCGAAGCCCTCGCCACGTTCACGAACCCGGCAGATCCGGTGCCCATCGGCACCCCGGTCCTCATCCGCTAACCCAACCACACCAACACTTCTGGAGACATCAGCCATGAACACCACTCGTACCGCCCTCGCCGCGGCCGGAGCCGGCGCGCTCCTCATCGGCACCCTCACCACGTTCGCGTCCAGCTGCACCCCCGCGACCGCGGCGCCTCCCGCCCTCGCAGCCGCCGCGGCGACGTCGACGGCGACGGGGATCTCCGTCTCCGGCGGCGAACACCTCACCGCGCGGCCGAGCGTGTCCAGCAACGGCGCGATCAAGTCCACCGGCGGCTCGGTGTCCACGCCGAGCGGCGCGGTCGTGACCAGCGGCATCAGCCTGCAGGCCGGTGCCGGATTCGCCGAAGCCCGCGTCGCGTCGGTGCGGGTCGGCGGGACCACGGTCGGGCCGTTCATCGCGACCTGCCGCAACGGCGCCATCACCACCAGCGCCCCGAAGGGCGGCAGCGGCAACCTCAAGGTCACCGGCGGCGGCCGTGGCACGGCCGGGGTCATCGCCGTCACCACCGGCACCGCCCCCACTCGCACCAGCGGTACTGGCGGACCAACGTCGGCCAAGCCGACCGTCGGCACGGCAATCACCGTCACGGTGGCAACCGTCAGCTGCGGCGCCGGTACTCCGCCACCGCCGACGGGCAACCCGCCTGCCGGCACGCGCCCGGCCCCGACGCACAAGCCCGGGGCACCGGGGACGTCGCGTCCGAGTGTGCCGGGCCAGCGGCACCAGCAGGGCGACAACCCGGGTGACCGGACCGCGCCCAAGCCGCAGCCCAAGCCCGGCCACGTCGCCGTCACCGGCTGACCCTCCAGACCGCGCGGGCCCGCGCCCCACCTCAACCCCTCCAGCGCGGGTCCGCGCACCCCGTCCGCTCCCACGTCCCCGCCGGGCGCCCCTCCCCGCGCCCGCACCACCACTCAACCCATCCGACCCGCCGAACCGGGGAGATCCTCATGTCCACACTCGTTTTCAGCCACGCCAGCACCGACTACCCCGACAAGACCTCGGCTTCCGACCACGACCGGGCCGTGCACTTCGTCGGCTCGCTGCCCGCTGTCCTGACCGGCGACCACCGCGCGACGATGCAGTGGTTCCTCGACCACAGCACCGATACGTCGCTGACCGGGCTGCCGTGCGATCCGGACCCGCGGTGGATCATCGACTGGCTCGACGGCCTCGCCGCCGTCGACGCCCTCGAACCCGTCCGCACCGGCCGCTCCGCCGACTACGACGACATGCCGACCTACCGCCTCAAGCGCGACCGCTGGCTGGAATCCGAGGACCTGTCCCTCGGCCGCGCCGCCCACACCGACGCCGTCATGGCCGCCCGCGCCCAGCTGCACGACGACCGCGACTTCCCGCCGCACCAAGTGTCGATCCCCAACCCGTACGACCTGTCGCTGTTCACCTTCGGCAGCCCGGCAGTGGCGGTCACCCATCTTCCGGTGTTCCGCCAGGCCGTGCTCGACGACGTCCACACCATCCACCGCCAGCACGGCAACCAGGTCGTCTTCCAGCTCGAAACCCCCGCCGTCCTCGCGACGCTCGACCGCACGCCGCGGCCGCTATGGCCGGCCGCGGTACGGGCGCTGGCCAAGCAGGTCGCACGCGTCTTCGCCGACGGCCCCCGCGACGCTACCTGGCGGATCCACCTCTGCCACGGCGACCTCGGCCACCAGCCCTTGTTCGCACTCTCGGACCTCGTGCCCTCGGTGCAGTTCCTCAACGCACTGCACAAGCAGCTGCACCGGCTGCGGATCCCGATGCCGGCGGTGCACATCCCGATGTGCACCGGCACCCAGGCCCCGTCGACGGACCCGCGGTTCTACCGAGCGCTGCGGCATCTGCGCCGCGACATCGACGTCATCGCCGGACTCGTCGACGAAACCCACCCCAAGGCTTCCCGCACTGCGCTCGGGCTAGTCGAGACCGAACTGGACCGGCCCGTTCTGGCGGTCGCCGCCGCTTGCGGACACGGCCGCCGCCTCGTACCCCAGGCCGTCGCCAACGCCGCGCTGGCCCGCGAACTCGCCCGCCACACCACCGACACCCCGGCCCGCTGAACCCACCTGGAGAGGAACTGCCGAGATGGACACCACGACCACACCAATACCGTCCGCGACTGGCCAGCTTGCCGACGAACGCGAGACGCTCACCCCAATCCTGCGCACCGGAATCGTGCCCAACCGCGCGCTGTCAGGCGGCCGGATGCACTTGCCCGGCGCCACCACACGCGCACCGCAACGGCACGACACCACCGAGACCGCGATCGCGATCATCAGCGGCCACGTCGCCATCCTCTCCGGCAACGCCATGCAGCCCTTCCACCCCCGTGCCGGAGACATGATCTACATCCCCGCGACCCTGCCCTACGCGGTCGTCAACCTCAGCAACAACGCCTCCGTCCTCGCTCTGGTCTTCCGCACCGACCCCGGCTTCGACACCGACGTCCACCGCATGCCCGAACTCGACCGCGCCGTCCGCGACCAGATCCCCGACCTGCGCCGCGCCCACCACAAAGCCCTACTCACGCGGCGCAGCGGCCGCGCCCGCCGCACCTAACCCTGCTCTCACCCGTCGTCCAGCACCCACGCCACCCGCCGACCAGATTCGTTCGGCGCCTCCCCGCTCCTGGCGTGCCACTCCAATCGGCTCGATCAGGAAGACGTCATGCGCACCTGGATCACCGACACTGCCCGCGACCTAATCGATCACCCGCCGCCCGGCGGACCGGTCACGCTCGACGAGATCGCCGCCTGCGCCGGCATCACGGCCCATCAGTTGCGGGCCTACTACGGCTCGGTCGAGGTTATCGTCGCTGACATCCCCACACGCCCGAGCCAGATGGGGCGGTGCTGACGATGCGCTGGACGAACCTCCATCTGCGCGGCGTCGGCGCCGCGCTCGGCGAGCTCGTGCCCGTCGACGACCTCGAATCCGGCCGAACGCTGCGCGACGCCACCAGCCAGCGAGCCGTGTCGATCGCCTCAGACAGCACCGGCATGGACTTGGCCGTCCGCGCCGGGCTCAACGCCCTCGCCAGCATGGCCATGACCACCACCGGACCGCTACCCGTCCCCGACTTGCACTTCCACACCGCGATCTGGCGCGGCAGCCGCGGCATCGACTTCTGGTCCCGAGCTGCCTACGTCCGCTCCCGCCTCGGCCTGCCCGCCGGCCGCGGCATCGCCAGCGAGCTCAACGCCATGAGTAACAGCCTCGTCGGCGGCATCGACATCTCCGCCCGCATCCTCGCCGGCAGCCCCGACCTCGACACCGTCCTGCTTACCGGCGGCGAAACCTTCGGCCCGCCCGCGTTCGACCACCTCACCGCCGACCACGGCATCGCCTACGGCGACGGCGGCTCCGCCCTCATCCTCGGCCGCCAACCCGGCCTCGCCCACATCCTCGCCACCAGCTCCTACACCGACCCCACCCTCGAACAACTCCACCGCGGCGACGATCGGTTCCTCCCCGCCGGCACCACTGAGCTTGGCATCGAACGTATCCGCGAGCGGAAGCGCCAGTACACCGATGTCGTCGGCGCTGCCTCGGTCACCCGCCGCAACCACGAGGGCGTCCGCACCGTCATCGACGAGGCGCTCGGCGACGCCGAGGTCGGCCTCGATCAGCTGCGCTGGGTGCTGCTGCCGCACTACGGACGGCACCTGCTCGACACCCATTGCCTGCAACCGCTGGGCATCACCGCCGACCGCACCCTCTGCCACGCCGGCGACCAATGGGGCCACATCGGACCCAACGACCAGATCATCGGCCTCACCCATCTGATCACGCGCGGCGCGGTCGTCCCCGGCGACCACGTCGCACTGCTCGGCATCGGTATCGGCATGACCTGGACCGCCGCGATCCTCCGCGTCGACGCGGTACCGCCCGGTCTGAGTGTCCTCGCCCCACCCCTGCGCTGGCCCTGGCGCACCCCGGCCGACGCGCAGCGCTAACCACCGGCCCGCCACGCCGAGCTCCCGAGGACTCCCGATGCCAGACACCTACCGACCGTCGCGCCTCGACCAGACCGTTTTCGGCGCCCCCTTCATCGTCATCGACGCAGACAATCACGCACACACGATCACCCGCCGCCTCGACGACGCCACCAGGATCCTCAACACCGACGACGCGGCCCGAGCGATCGTCGGCACCCTCCGCCCGCCCCTCCTCGCCATCGACATCGACCCCGAAGACACCGGCGCAAGTGCCGACGCGGGCGAGGTCGTCGCCGAACAGCTACTGCTTTGGGCCGATCGCTACGGCCTGCCTTGGCTCCGGCGTGCTTCCGGCCGCCCAGGGCACACCCACCTCGTCATCAAGACCCCGCCGTGCCTGCGTCAAGAACTGCAGCGCGTGGTCTACGCGGTCGCCACCAGGCACAACGTCTCCGCCACCGTCCGATCAACCCTCCGGCTCACCTCTTCACCACACCGACAGCGGCTGCCCAGCCCGATCCTGAGCTGCACGCTAAGGACAAGCGACGTGCCGGAGCTCGTCACGTCCAGGGTCCCGCGGGTTATACGACCGGCGCGTCGCCGCAGCAATTCAAACGTCAGCAGGTCCGAAAGCGAGTACGGCCACGCCCTCGCGCTCGCCCGCGCCGGCCACACCACAGCGCACGCCTGGGCCTTCGCCAACCTCGCCGGCACCAAGGCCCGCGAGATCGGGCGGCAAGCCTGGCGACGCTGGTTCTGGGCACCCGCCACCACGATCGCCGCCGCCGAACGCGGCCTCGCCGAGCAGCAGGCGTGGGACCTCTTCCGCCGAGCGTCCCCGACGCAGGCCACCCACGTCGGGAGAGACACATGGCGCCGCGACCGCTGGCTACCTGCACTTCGCGAGGCGGCTGAACCGAGGCTGCGACGACGACGCCTGGGGCCACCTCAAGCCGGCGACTACCAGCACGAACCGTCGCCTCGTCAGCTACGACACGTCCGTGCCGAGCTGCGAGCGGCCGTGGACAGGCAGTTGACGCGCGGAGCCAGCACGGTGGTACGCACCGGCACGATCGCCGGCGTACGGATCAGCAGCTTGCGCGCAGCTCTCGACGCATTCGCGCACGCCGTCCTCACGACACGGGGATCGATCTCGATTCGTCACTGGGCCGAGCGCGCCAACCTCGATCCTAAGACTGTACGGCGCGCACGAGATGCCGCACTCAAACTGGGCATCCTTAAACGCGTGCACCAGTACGCCGGAGGAGAGGCAGACTGCGATGCATTCATCTTGGCTGAAAATGCAGGGGGAAATCCCAACACAGAGTTAACTTCCCCCACTCCGTACACCCCCAGCCGCGGCCAAGCGGACCCCCTCAGGCTGCGATCACAGCATCAGCGCGACAGACGCCAATTCGCTATCAGCCACAGCCTAAGGGCCAAGACCGCCAAAGTCGACTCTGAGCAGACCAGTGGCGAACTTTTACCTACTACCAGTATCGACGCCATTCATCGGCAACGTGAACTCACTGGAGTCGACCGCCCTCGTTTCCGCCACGGCCACTTCCTCCATCGCGTCGATCGCCTTAGCGGGGATCGAGATACGCCCTCGGGTTCGAACCGCCGGAAAACAACCTTCATCCACGGCACGATAGATTGTCATAGCAGAAACACCGAGCAACTTCGCCGCCTGGCCGACTGTCAGGAAACGCGGCGCACTCAGATTAGACTCGGACATCACGGACCTCCGCGCACTATGTGGTAAAGGGGAGGCCGGCACCGACGGTCCAAGTGACCGCCCACATCGGCACCATCAACTTCAGCATCCGCCAGAAACATCAACTCGTCAACCTGACCCCGATGCAACTAACTCAGCCCTCGTCGAGACCAGCCCCCACCTCTTACCCATCTCACCTCTAGGAAGTACCGGGCTGGCGCGGCTGCCCCACGACACTCGCCGCAGGGGAGATCGCACGGTCCGGCGAACCGGTGCGGCAGGCGATCCAGAAGAAGACCCGGCTGGACCTTGGGCGGATCCCGCAGACCTACCGCGGCCTCACCTACGGCGTGACCGAGCTGATGGCACTCACTTAGTCCCGCGGCTGAAGCCATCACGCGAACCCAGTCTCGGAGTGGTGCTTCGACGCCGTTAAAGTCCGGCACCCCGCCGGGGACGCGGATCAGTTGCGGCCCGACAAGCCCGACCACCAGGCCGTCGGCAAGCGGATCGATGCGGTGCCGACGGCGGCAATTGCGATCATGCCGTCGCAGTTCGACCAGCAGTGGTTCAACCGGCTCACCCTGGCGCACAACTACGAGCTGCCGGAGCGGTGGCGGCTGCTGCGTTACTACGACGGCCGCCAGCGGGTGTCGTACATGCATCCGGAGCTGCAAGCGACGCTCGACGAGCGCGTGCGTCAGGTCGTGATCAACTGGCCGCGCCTGGTCGTCGACGCCCTGGAGAAGCGGATCGATCTCCAGGGCTCCCGGCTCGGCCGCCAGCCGGCCAACGACACCGAGTTGGACCACGTCGCCCAGCACAACGACCTGGACGCGGGCTACCATGGCGGACCTGCTGTTCGTTCGACTGTTCGCCGACATCGGCGCAGGCATGTCCACCACCGACGCCCTACTGGCCGGGCTGCGGCGGGCGCTGACATACACCCCCACCGAGATCACCGACTCCGGGCGCACCGCCACCCAAACCCAGCTCATCGCCGATACACGGGTGGCCGGCTACGAGCGCGTGGTGAAGCTTCCGGCGTGTGCCTCTGCATCATCCTGGTCGGACGCCCCTACCGGTACTCCCAAGGCTTCCGGCGGCATCCCCGGTGCGACTGCACGATGACGCCAGTCACCCGCGAGCACTGGCGCGAAACGAACCTCGACACCACCCGCGCGCGCTATTCGACTCTGTGACCGCGAACGAGCAGAACTCGAGGTTCAGTGCTGGGAACGCCGCGGCGATCCAGGCCGGAGCCGACCAGTCCCAGGTCGTCAACGGCCGCCGGGCCGCGATACCCGTCGCCGGACGCTGGATCACCACGCAGGGCACCAGCTCACGCAGCATCGCCGGAACCCGCATGGGGCAGCTGCGCGTCCAGCCCGACCACTGCTACAGGATGTCCCAGGTGCCCCGGCCCACGGCCAGGCAGGTCATCACCGACACCACACGCCCGGAGCTGATCGCCGCACTGCGCCGCTACGGCTACGTGCTCTAGTCGGCATCGGGGAAAAGTTCCGGCATGCCCGTCTTCTTCCTCGCAATGTATCGCGCGCCGAGCCAAATGGCTAAACGCGAGGGCGGCTCCGCTGTTCGATTTACCTCTTCTTGCCGAAGTGCTATTTCGCCGAGTCGCACGCGCGCCTCAGAGTAAGTCAGCGCCGGCAGGTCAATGCGAAGAAGTCGCCGTGCCGCATTGCGCACCTCAAGATACGAGTTTCCGCAGCGCTCGGAGTTGGTTTGCCTACGCTGCGCCCCAAGAAACGTATTCAGCGAGCTCATTGCAGCTGAGGACAGCGCCAGGATTCCGACGGCGGTGGAGCTCCCGCGACTCGACAATGCGATTCCGCCGGCAATGGCCGCAACGCCCACGGCTGGAAGGCCGATGAGAAGGTTAATAAACCGCCATATTTGAGCTTGGGCGAATTGCTTAGAGGCGATCTGATTAGCTTGCTTCTGAATGAGTTCGAGCTCGCGAGTTAGTCCTTGCGAATCCCCTTTACCCTTTTCAGACTCTGTCACGCCGCCTCCAAGAATGCTTGTCAGAACGTCCGGCCCCTCGTCACATCGCTAAAGGCAGCTCATCTCTTACATGCACGACGCCTCCAACGCGCCGCAGTGCGCACCACCACCTCACCTTGCCGGGCAGGCGTACGCCACCGCCCGGCGATCCCGTACGGGAAGGAACACCCATGACCGACACCACCACCGACGCACCCGCCGACGGCGGGACACCGACACCACGGAGACCGACAGCACAAAACAGCGCTGGCGGAACCTGATCGCCCAGTCGCCCGGGTACGAGGACATCGGCTGGGCGGACAAGGGCGACGGGGCGACCTGGAGCCAGTCGGGCGACACCTCGGCTGGTGCCCAGCTCCGAGACGAGCCACGGCCCTGACGCCCGGAACTGATCATGTACTGGCACCGACACGCCCTTCCGCCAGGTCAGCCACCGGGCCCGTCTGCACTATCCCGCGCAGCATGAGCCGCCGTCGCGCAGGCGGCGGAGGTTCTCTCGTTCACCCGCGTCCGCTATCGCCGCCCGCTCCGACCGCCTATCCGCCCCCGAAGGAGCCCTCCACCTCCCCACGTGCAGCCCTAACGAGCCGAGCCATGCTCGACGTCGGTGCTGTGCTCTGCACCGGCTTGAGGGCCTGTTCAGCGCCGAAATGGCTGGACTGGTCCGCCGAAGCATGTAGCAGTTGCCACGCCGTGAACGACTAGTCGGTGTCAGCACGGAGTAGTTCGGGGGGTTGTCGCAGTGCGTAGACGTCGCGCCTGGCGGCTGGCGGCCGGCTTGGCCATCGCCGGGGTATGCGTGGGAGCGGCATTTCGCTTCGGGCTACTGACGTGGCTGGCAGAGGACAAGCATCCCGCTCGGCCGGTGCTGGAGGCCTTGAGCTGGATCGCCGGAATCGGCGCTTTGGTGGTCGCGCTGCGACAGGACCGGAACCTGACGACATCATCCTCGTTTCCCCGGCATGCTGACGCGGCGTCCGCGCCTGCAGACGACCGACGGCACGAACGGCGAAACGATCGGTCGTCTCGATGGCGAGGAGTTCCCGCGGCGGTCAAATCCCGCAAGCAACTTCTGATTTCGATGGCAGGGATGATCGCAACGCTCGGAGTCGCTGCGTCGATCGCCTCATCCTGCCAGACGCAGCAAGATATAGCTTCTGCGCCTCTGAAAGTTGCAGGTATCTCTTGTGAAATCGAGAGCGGTCCTGTTGTACTTGCAATTTCCGGACGTCAAGGAAGCCCGGGTTTCTCTATGAGTTCCACTACCGCTCAGGTTGTGCAGGCGGCGATCTTTCGCCGCAACTTTTCCGAGCCGGTCACTTACGTCAACGTCGATGGCTTACCAAGTGTTGTCGGGCGGAGAGCGACAACACCGCTGGAGCCCGCCGCTGATCGATTCAAAGTTCCGATTGAGGAGATTGCTGGCGAGGCTGCGAAGGTTCGTGCCCGCGTTCCCGAGGTCGATGTCCTCAGCGCACTAGATGCGTCGGCGAGAGCGGCGAAACCAGTGCGGTCAGGCACGATCATCATGTTCGACTCGGGCTTATCCACGGCAGGTGGAGTGAACTTCGACGATGAGACATCGATCGATGTAGCTGCCGATGACATGATCGAACACCTGAACACATCCGGGTACTTACCTGACCTGAGTGGTATGACAGTGATTTTTGTAGGCCTGGGTGAAGTGAATGCACCACAGCGATCCCTGCGTCCGGCGCAACGACGACATCTAGCCGTGTTGTGGAAGCAGATCGCGCACGCAGCGGGAGCGAAATGCGCCGACACTCTCGATGAGATCGGCCATCCCACGGCCCCCGGCGATGTGCCACCTGTCCGGCAGGTAGCCGTGCCGCCGCCGCCGACCGAGTCGGCGTCGAGCGGCAACACGTCGGTGATCTTGTCGGCTAGCGGGGAGTTGCAATTCCGTAGCGACAGTGCAGACTTCGAAGACGAGGAGGCCGCTAAGAAGAGTCTCACTCCGGTGCTGCGCTTGATCGCCGCCCACCCTGAACGAAAAGTGAATATCACTGGCACTACTGCACGAATAGGATCCCGCGACATCCAGCTTGCGTTATCAAAAGCGCGCGCAGAAGCGGTAGCTCGCCTCCTGGGTGAATCGGGCGTATCTGAAGATCGGATCATTACGTCCGGCGTGGGCAGCGAGTTCCGTGAGTACATACCCGACCACGGTCCAGATGGACGTCTGCTTCCTGGACCCGCCCAGCAGAACAGGACGGTGCGGATCGACCTCGTCGCCCCGTGACGGGTGCACGTAGGCTGCCGACTGCGGAAGCCGGCGCTGCGCGCATCTCGCCGATGCCCACAACAGATACTTGGCAAATTCAAGGGTATCGACGGCCAGTTGTCTAGCGACTGCACGCGGTGGTGACACCTCAAGCGGTGCCGCCACCGCCCGCTCATGCCGCCGCACAGCTGGCTGCCGACATTTCTGTCTGGCGTCGGTCGTCGCCCGGTTGGTCGCGTCACGTGAACTTCGTCCTGCTGCGTGATGCTCTGGCGCGGAGCTCCTGCTGCATACGCTGGTTGGTGCCGTGTGTACCGGATATGTACCGGACCGGGGACGCACCCGCGTGTAACGCGTGGCGATACCGTCGCGACCATCTCGGTATCGTTAGTTGACGGCAGGAGTCGGGAGCCACATGGATCTCTGGTCGGAGTTGGGCTACTCAGCCAACCCGTATAGCGTCGCACCGTTGCCGCCGTCTGCCGAAGGTGCTGAGCTCCTCGTTGGCAGGGAGAAGGAGCTGAAGCAACTTCGAGTCCAGCTCAGCTCCACTGACACTCATCCGACCATCGAGGGCGAGAACGGAGTCGGAAAAACCAGCTTGATGTTTGTTGCCGCCTACCGTGCGGCTAGCGACTTCAACTCTGGGGCGTCAAGTCAACTGCTGCTCCCCGTCAATCAGCCCCTCCAGATTGGCACCGACGCGGATAGATTTGAAAAAGAAGCGATACTCGCCATTTTGTCCGCTTACTTAACGCATGAAAAGGTCCTCGAGGACGCGGGCCTCTTTGTTCCGCAGACTCAAGATCTGGAAACTTGGCTTCGACGTCCGGTCATTCATGGGGGCGGCGGCGGCGCGTCGATTGCAGGCTTTGGCGTAAATGTTAACCAGAGTCAAACGTTGAATACAACTAGTGGTTTCAGTGATGTTGGCCTGAAGGCAACCGCAAGAGAATGGTTGGCGAGCACATTCCCCAGCCGCGATAAAGGCGCTTTCGTTGCGGTGATCGATAACATCGAGCTTCTGCAGACCTCGAAGCAGGCGCGAGATGTTCTTGAGGCGGTTCGTGACGGCGTACTTGACCTTCCGGGGGTCAGGTGGGTTCTCTGCGGGGCGAAGGGCATTATCAGGAGCGCTGTATCGTCACCGCGGCTTGCTGGGCGAATCAGTCAGCCAATCGAACTGAGGCCAGTTCCAGACGAGTTGATTCCAGAACTTATGCGACGTCGGCTGCATCACTTCGCGAATCGGCCCGACCCGAACCCGCCCGTGGATCCGGACGGGTTTGGCCACCTCTATCGAGTGTCGAACAACAACTTGCGCAACGCGCTGAAGTATGCGCAGGACTTCTCGGTTTGGCTGATGGGTGAAGATCAGCTTGCAGCGAGTGACGCGGATAAAAGGGCACTCTTGGAAGTCTGGATGGCGGAGGTTGCCGACCAACACACACTGGCTGCAAGCCTTCAGAATGGCCAATGGAAGCTGCTCGATGAGATCGCTCAAGATGGCGGTTCAATTGCACCTGGTGACCACGAGAAGTTTGGTTACGGCAGTCCGCAGGCGATGCGTTTTCACCTTCAGCGCCTTGAAGAGGCCAATATGGTCGACACGACTATTGATGAGACTGACTCGCGTCGTAAGACGATCTCGATCACTTCCCTTGGATGGCTTGTCCGCTACCGCCGATCCGAGTTCCAGAAGATGGGGAAAAGTGATTCTTAACCCTTCGGCGGGGTAGTCTCTCGGCATCTCGTCGACCTCGCGCAGCCCAATCACGTCGGATCGAGCCGGACGACGTGGTCGCATTCCAGTCGATCACGGGTTGCGTTCCGAACGCTTCCTTCAGTTGCGCCAGGTCCATGGCGGGTCGACGGAGCCGACCCAGAACGCACGTCCTATTCTCATACCCAACGCACCGCGCGGTGAAGCACGACCGAGACCGGTAGCTCTCCACCCGACCCTGCTCACTCCGTGCCGCCACGCCGGGCCAGCTCACTTGCCCCAGACCAATCACAGTGACCTCGGGCCAGTCCGCTGACCGCCGACAGTTGTACCCAACACAACGTTGTATCGGCGAGCCAGAGGAGCGCCATCCGAATGACCCTGACGGTGGGTAGCCGCAGTCTGACCGCCGCATCAACACGTCCGCTATCCCGTCGACCTCCGTCGGGCACGAGCTCGGCTGACTCCGGCAACGCTGTGAACTGCAACTTTCAGACGTGGAGCTCGTTGTGTCTGATGTTTCTCTGCGTCGTGCCGGCTTGCAAGGAAGGCAACCCGCGACAGCATCCGAACAAGCGTTCGACAACTTTGCCAGCGCGTTCCTCGGACAGAGGGCCGAGCCGGGTTCGTGTGATCTGGAGGTGAGCGGCGATGACAGTGCCGCGCGGGCGCAGCCCTCGAGACCGCTCGACCCCGCCTGCACCAGTTCAGCAGCGTGGCCGCCGGTCGACCCGAGCGGCTGAGGCGGCAGCACGGTCCGGGCGACGGTCGGCGGGGATTGCGGGATGAGCGCGGACGCGCCGCGGCTGCTGGTGCTGTGGTGCCCGGACTGGCCTGTCGTCGCCGCTGGGGGCCGCCGCCGGGACTCCGGCGTCGGCCGCGGGATGCGCCGCCGGGACGCCCAGTCCCGCCGCGCGGAGCTGGTGGTGCATTAGCACGATCCGGAGCGGGATGCGCGGTTGCTCGAGCCGATCGCCGCCGTGGTCGAGCCCCAGGCTGTCGGTGTTGAAGTGGTACGGCCTGGGATCGTCGCGGTCCCAGTCACCGGCGCGGCCGGCTACTTCAGCGGCGAGGAAGCCCTCGCCGAGTTGCTGCTCAACGAGGTGTCCGCGGGCGCGGGGGGTGGAGTGCCAAGTCGGCATCGCCGACGGGTCGTTCGCCGCGACGCTCGCCGCCCGCCGCTCCGTCCTCGTCCCGCCGGGTCGCTCGCCAGCGTTCCTCGCGCCGCTGCCGATCACGGAGCTGGACCAGCCCGGCGACGACCGCGGCGACCTGGTCGGGCTGCTGCATCGCCTCGGGCTGCGCACCCTCGGCGCGTTCGCCGCAATCACCGAACGCGAGGTCGCTGGCCGCTTCCCCCAGGACGCGATCACCGCCCACCGACTCGCCCGGGGCCTCGCGCAGCGGCCGCCGGTGCGCCGCGCGCTCCCGCCCGACCTGGCGATCACCGAGACCTTCGAGCATCCGCTGGAGCGGGTCGACGAGGCCGCGTTCGTCGCCAAGACCCTCGGCGAGCGGTTCTTCGCCGGACTCGCCCGCCACGGCCTCGCCTGCACCCGGCTGGCGATCACCGCCCTCACCGAGGCCAGGGAGCAGCGGGCACGGGTGTGGCGGTGCGCCGAGCCGCTGACCGCCCGCGCCACCGCAGACCGGGTCCAGTGGCAGTGCGAGGGCTGGCTCACCGTCCGCGACGGCGACCGCCCCAGCACCGGGATCGTGCGACTCACGCTCGACCCCGAGGAGGTCGTCGGCGGGAACGCGCTGCAGCTGCAGCTCGGGTCGATGGGCCAGGACGCCGACGCCGCCGAACGCGCCGGCAGGGCGCTGGCCCGGATCCAGGGCCTGCTCGGGCCGGACGCGGTGTGCACGTCGCTGCTGGATGGCGGTCGTGGGCCGGCCGAGCGAGTCCGACTCGTCCCGTGGGGCGAACCGCGGCGTCCGATGCTCGAAGACCGGCCATGGCCGGGACGCCTGCCCACCCCGTCCCCAGCGCTTTGCCGTCCTGCCCGGCATCGGCGACTGTCCTCGACGACGCGGGCGACGTCGTGGGCTTCAGCGAGCGCGGCGAACTCGGCCCGCCGCCAGCCACGGTCGCGATCGGCGACGGGCAACCGCGCCGCGGGACCGCGCGGCGTTCGAAGCAACCGAACGAGCGGCGGCTACGGTGGGCTGAGACTACATGTGGTCGGTGCTCCGGACGAGACGCGAATGGCGGACGTGCGCTGGCTTGCCGGGTACCGCCCGTCCCCAGTTCGCGATCGAGGCGGTCCGGGAACGATCGAGGGCTGGCGATGCGCACTGTGTTCTCACTGCCCGGGCCGCTGAGGGAGGGCGTGGAGCGGATGGGCGACCCGATCGCGGTGCTGCCGGTGGCGTTCCGTCTGCTGTGGGCTGGAGAGTCGTGCTGCGAGCTGGACATGCCGATGTCAATGGAGATGCCCGTGCACGCCGGGGTCCGGCAGTGACCGCCGCGCCCGGTCCCGGAGCAGCCCGTTGCCCGCGGCCGCGAGGTGCTGCACGTAGGTGACACGGTGACGGCGTTCGGCAAACAGCACACGGTAGGCGCGATGAGGGCACGATGGTGCGACTGGAGAGCGTGCTGGGGTCGACGCGGGTGGTGACGCTGCCCAGAGCGCACTTGAGCCGATGCTGCCGAAGCTGGCGCTGCCAGACACCTTGCCGACCGCGCGGTGGCCGAGGGCGGCCTACCGGTGTGAGCTGCACGTTCCGGAAGTGCAGGCCGGGCTGGTCCCCGCCGCCGGCGGCACCCTCCCCCGCCACGCCCGATCGCAGGACTGGCTCGCGGCTGCGGTGGCGGAAGCAGGCGGGGGCTGAGCTCCGCCGGCAGCGGACCGACGTCGTTTCCGCTCATCACGCTCGCGTTGACGACGTCGGCCACGCGGACTAGATCACCGACTTGCCCGCGGCGGGCTGGGCATCCCCGGGAACGGAGCGATGCCATCGGGGCCACCCCGCCGGGAAGCGTGCCATCCCCGTGTGACGATCAGCAGGTGCTCGAGCCCGCCCTCCCGGTAGATCTTGAAGAGGAAGACCAAGCGCATCCCGTAGCCCCCCAGCGCGATGAAGGCCGGGATGGCGGCGAGAATGATCATCGTGGGCAATTCCATGGGAGAGGTCCTTCCGGTGCGGCGTCACGGGTGATGTCCGTGTGCCACCAGCATCAGGGGCCACCAGGGCCCGATGAGCCGAATCGGTGCGGGGTGGGTCGGCGCCGGTCCACAATGGGTCGAACTGGGCCGAAGCGGTCCGAGATGGGACGACCGGGGAGGATGCCGTGCCGAGGCTGGCGAAACCGTCGCTACCTGATGGCCCGCTCAAGGAGCTGAACGACGCACTGCACGAGCTCCACGCCCGAGCGCACAGGCCCAGCTGCACAACGATCGCCAAGGCATTGAAGGAGGCCGACCCCGACCGGCCGCTCAGCAAGTCGACCGTGCAACGGGTCTTCAGCAACCCGACCGTTCCCGTGACCGAGAACCTGATGCGCGTCGTCGAGTACCTGGCGGGCAAGGCACGCAACGTCGAAGTCGAGGCGACGTTGGACCGTTTCGATGCGCTGGTGCAGGCTGCCGCCGAGGCGGAAAGGAGCCCAGCGGCCGAAACCACGCTGGCTGCGGAGGAGGAGCGCGGCGAGCAGACTCCGCCTTCGGCGGAGTTGATCACAGGGCCGCATTCGGAACTCGCGACAATGCTCGTGGAGGCATACGCCCGCGAGTACGGTGCCGAAGGGCTAGAAGACTGGATCGCTCCCGACGATCCGGAGGTTGCGGTCGCACTGTCCGAACTGGTCGTCGACGCGATGGCCGACGCCGCCGACGTCGACGGGCTGGAGGCGAAAACCCGAGAGAACGACGCGTACGCGGGCCAGCGCCTGGCCGAGCTCTACGCAGAGCGGGGAGACCTGGAAAGCTTGCAAGAACTGGCCGCGGACGACGAATCGGTCGCCCAGCCTCATGCCAGCTATCAGCTGCGCTACTGGGTCTGGAGCGACCATCCGCACTGGAGCGAGGAGCCAGTTGAACCGCTCGATGAGCGGATCCGGCGACGACAGGAGCGCTCGCATCGGTCTGAAGCTGGCACCTCAACAATGTGAACCACACAGATGATGCACGCGCCGCATCGGTGGTCGGGTGTTAGGCGACCGGAGCAAGTACGACGCGGCGCGCGATGGTCGATCACGAATCGGGAGTACCCGTCTCGTCGTCGCTGGGCGCAGGAGAATGTGCAGCGACGCTCCGGGACGCGAGGAAGCCATCTCGGACGGCACCCCTTGGTGAACTCCGCCTCGTCGAACCGCGCGACCCCGCCTAACTTCGCCCTGGCGAACCCGGCCTCCCCGCCGAACTCCGCCCGGTTGAACCATGCGCCCCGCCGGGTCGGTTACCCCGCTGTCTCCTGTCGTCGCATCCGCCGGGACGACTGCGGTGGCACTTGCGGGTCAGCGGATCGTGCTCAATGAGGCGATTTACCTTCGGTCAGCAGCTGGCGACCTCGGTCCAGGCGGGGCGAGCGCGGAGGCGTGCGCCGGGATCAGCGACTGGCGTAGCTGTCCGTCGGTCGGCTTGAAATAGGTCGTGTCATCGGGCAGCGCGACCACCGTCCACCGCCGATCGACGGCCGCTCAGCGGCCTCGTACACCAGCAGGACTGTGCGCGGCTTCGGCGGGCTGCCGTTCGAGGACTTGCTGGGCCGGCGCGGCGATCTGTTCGTCGCTCAGCTGCCAATCAGTCGTCCGCCTGAAGGGGCAGCCGGCGAGCGGGCAGCCGATGCGATCGCTTCGCTCGCCAAGTGTGGTCCGATGCCGTGGCAGTTCACCACGGCACTCGACTGGGTTGAACAGGTGGTTGACGGACAGTACGACATCTTCGTCAATCGAAGCTGGTTCTTGACCGATTGGCTCGGCCTCCTGCGCGAAGCCGGACTTGGCGTTCCCGAAGGAACTACCCGATGGCGCCGCCTGGTAGACGGCCTCGCCGCTGCCGGCGACCGCCAGGCCGCCGAACTCCAACGCTTGGAGGAGTGACCGCCATGTCCGACGGCGCGACACGCCCGAAGGGGAACATCTATTTCCGTGACTTCAGTCGTGACGCGAAACCCTGTCGATAAGGGTGGCCAGGGGTGACGCCCAAGACAATTCTGAGGCCGAAGTCGCAGGTAGAGGTCATAGTCACCGCTGCCGACCACCCTCCGGAGGCAGGTGTCGCAGGTTCGAATCCTGCCGAGGGCACTTCTTTTTACTCCGGCCAACCAGCCCCTACCAGCGAGAACGCGGTAGGGGCTGATTCGCGTCTTACCCGGCCAACCCCGGCGGACCACAGCCGAATCCAGCGGCCAATGTACGGCCACGCTCACCGGCGCGTGCCCAGCACTGTCTCGACCTGCCGCCGGGCGGCCTGCTCCCCACGGCCAAGAAAGCTGGCGTAGACCTCCAGCAGACGGCGATCGGCCGGCCGGCCCACAGGGCGACCGTCGCGGCCGGAACTCCGGCGGCAAGCCACGTACTCACGGCGGCGTGCCGGAGGTCGTACGACCGGCCGGCGAGCGGACCCGTGCCATCGAGGAATCGATGAACCCGATCTACGCCGCCGACCGCGGCGTGATTTCCACGCTGGGCCAAGCACTCGACGTCGCCGAGCGGTTCCCGGGCGTCGGCGTGGTCGTCGAGCCGAGCGGGCCGGCACCAGCCGGCCCGCTCTTCCTGACCGTCGATCAGTCGCCGCAAATACCTTGCACCGCGGTCGGTCCCCAGTTGGCGTTGGTGGGCGTCGCCTCGACGGCCGCCGACTCCAGCTGGCTGCCCGGGAAGACCACCTGCAGACCGATGCCGGGCAACGGAATGTTGATCGCGGCACCGATGCCGAGCGTCTTGCTGCCGTTCCCGTTGCCACAGCGGGAAAACGCGACCTGCACCGGGTCGGAGTTCGGGGTCGTCGGCGACGAAAGCCCGAAACTGGTCCCGTAGTTGCCGGGGAACGGGGCGCAGACCGCGAACACGTCGAGCTCCCAGATGCCGCCGAACCCGTCGGCGTCCTCCAGCGCCTTGGCCTGAGCCACGCGGAAGGTCTCGGCGAACTCGTACACCAGCGTCGCTTGCCCGTCGGCGCCCAGGATCTGCGCACCGAGACCGAGCACCGCTTCGTTGTCGGACCCGCAGTCGGCCCGCGCGATCTGCGTCGAGTTCGACGAGATCGACCGGCCCACGACCAGGTGCATCCCCGCGATCGGCGGCGCGCAGATCGCGAACGCCTGCACCGACCAGTTGGCGGTCGTCCCCGGCGAAAGCTCGAACGCGCCCGCCTCGTAGCTGTCCCGTCCACCGGTCGTCGAGGGTGCCGGTCGCATTTCCGACAACACCACCCGCTCCGACTCCGGCGTCCGCGCCTGAACCTGCGCCCAGCCTCCACCGCCGAGCACCTTCGTGCCCGCCGGGCACATCGCCGGCGGCGCGAACTTCGGTGACAGCGAGTTGCTCACCGACAAGGGCCCCACGATCATCTGCACGGTGCCCACGGCGGCCGCCGGTGCCGCGGCCGCCACACACGTTCCCGCTGCTATCACCAAACTCATCACCACACGCAGGCCCCGCGAGCCGAACCTGCTCTTGCGCACAACTTCCACTCCGGTACTCCCAACCGGCCGACGCCGATGTCGCTCGACCGGAACACCGGCCGAATTGACCCGGGGGCGCCCACCGCCCTGCCCCCAGCCGTTCCCTCCCGGAACTGGAAGCCACCGTGCCACGCCCCGTCGACAATCCGTCGACAGCGACCGCACCGGACTCACGGCAACGTCCCGCCGGCGGCCGAAGTGGCGTTGTGTTATCACCTCTCACTCGATCGAGGCCCGCCGGGCCCGAATGGGTCAGTGGCGGCCACGGCGGGAAGCGCTTCGCGCCAATGCGTCCACTCTCTCGCGGACCTCGACGTCCGCTCGGTACACCGCCAGCAACGCCCGGATGCGCGTGTTCACGTCGGCTCCGTCGTCCACCCGGCCCTGGCGCAGCACCCGTGCGTCGTCGGGGTGCAGATAAACGCTCACGCGGTGCGCCGTCACCGTTTCGACCGTGAGGATCCGCAGGTCCTCCGGATCTTCCGCAGGGTCGTCGACGCGTTCTCGGCTGGCCATTTCGTCCTCTTTTACTCGGCACGGTTGATCACTCCTTTCGAGTCTGAGCACGCGCACCGGGAATGACCAGACGGCCATTGGAGTGACAAGATCAGCACGATCGAGGCAGGCCAGCGCCCGTCCACAAGGTACTCGACGCAACGCCGGAAAGCGCTTTGATGCGTTCACGTCAAATCGTCAAACACAATGGTGTAATTGGTCCGATGCGGCGAACAACCGGCCTCATACATTTCTTTTCCCGGTTTCACATCTACAGTTCCCTCTCGGAAGATACCGCTTTCGAACGGAGGAACCATGGCCCTCGAAAAGATGTCCGACCAGTTCCAGGGACTCCCGATGGAATCGCTCATCGGCGGCCCGCTCACCGCGGCCTGCAACGCCCAGGTGATGCTCGCCAACTCCACCGCGACCTACATCAACACCGTCGGCTTCGACCGGCCCGCCGACGGGCCCGTCACCGACCAGGCCGGCTTCGCCCGCCTGCGCACGGTGAAGTTCGCTTTCCAGCGCCCCCGCGAAGTCCCGCCCACCGGCGACGCCGGCGGTGACGGGACCGCGGTGACCGAAGACGTCAGCCTCTCGGTGCCGCTGCTGTCCATGGTCCCGGTGCCGAACCTGCAGGTGGACACCGTCGACGTCGCCTTCGACATGGAGGTGAAGTCCGCCGAGCAGTCGAAGGACAGCAAGGACGTCGAAGCGTCGCTCGACGCCAAGGGCGAAGGCCGGATCGGGCCGTTCAGCCTGTCGGTGTCGGTGCACGGCAAGGTCGCGACCCACCAGGAGAACACCCGCAGCTCCGACAACTCCGCCAAGTACCACGTGGCCGTCAAGGCGACCAACCACGCGATGCCCGAGGGCCTCGCCCGGGTCTTCGACATCATGGCGACGTCGATCGCCCCGGTGACGACCGTCCTGCCGGACAAGCCCGCCGACAAGGCGGTCGCGGCGAAATGACGTCCGAGACCGTCGCGACCATCCTGCGCTCGCTGCACCACGCCGTGCTCGACGCGCAGCGGCTGGCCGAAGAAGAGCACGTGCGGCAGCTGCGCCGGCACACGCTCGACGAAGCCGGCGCCGCCCGCGCACCGCAGCTGCTGCCGGTCACGATCCCGGGCACCCTGCCCGAAGCCGAGGACCAGGAGATCCAGGTGCCGGTGCTGGCGCTCGCCCCGCCGCACCCGCTGCGGATCCACGACCTGACCGTCAGCTTCCGGGCCCGGCTGCTCGGCCTCGGCACGGCTCCGGACGCGCCGGGCGACCCGGCCGCCGCCGCCCCGCTGCTGGCGTCGCTGGGCTCCGGCGTCGACGGCGACCTCGCCCAGTTCAAGGTCACCTTCGAGACCGGCGAGCGGCCCGAGGCGTTCGCCCGGCTGCTCGACCGGCTGACCACGAACAACGTCCCGTGAAAGGAGAACTGCCGTGACCACACCGGATCCGCCGGCGGACACCCTGTCCCTCGACCAGATGATCGCCGCGCCCGTCGTTTCGGCGGCCCGGGCGGCCGAAGCCCTCGCGGACGCGTCGGCGGACTTCGTGCGCCGGGTCGGCGTCGACGAACAGGGCGCGGTCCGGACCGTCGACTTCGCGTTCAGCCGTCCCGCCGAGCAGCCCGGCCCGGCGGAAGAGCCGGCGGTCGTCGGCCAGGACGTCCACGTCTCGCTGCCGCTGCTGGCCCTGGTTTCGGTGCCCAGCCTGCGGATCGACACCTTCGAGACGCACTTCAGCCTCGAGATCCGCTCGCTGACGCCGTCGGGTGGCGACGCACCGCAGGTGCTCGTGAAACCCGCGGCACAGCGGGAAAACACACGGGACACCGACAAGACGGCGAAGTACACGGTCGACCTGCGCGCGTCGGCGGCGCCGCCGTCGGAGGCCCTCGCGCGCGTGCTCGACCTGATGGCGCAGTCGGTCACCGCGGTCCCGCGGCCGCCGGCGAAGGACTGACCGGTGGACACCGCCGCCGACCGGGTGCGGACGCTGTTCCACGACCTGAACGGCGAGTTCGGCGCGGTCCCGATGCGGGCGCTCGAAGCCGCGTTCTGGGTCGCCGCGCCGGGCGGTGCCCGGGCCGTGCGGATCACCGTCGACCGCGGTGCCGTGCGGGTGTCGGCGGCACCGGTGCCCACGCCCGCGTGCGTCACCGTCCGGCGGCGCGCCGGCCGGCTCGTGGCGCGCTGGGCTCCCGTGCCGGACGCGACGGCCTACGTCGTCCGGCTGGTGCGCGGCGGGGTCACGCTCCGCACGAGCACCGTCCGCGGCACGACGGCGGTGCTGCCGTTCTGCCCCCTGCGCCGCGGCCGCCGGTACGCGGTCGTGGTCGCGGCCCGCGACCGGGTCCGCGGCCCGGGGACGGCCGTCCCCGTGAAACCCCGTTCCACGAAAGAAAGGTGAAGATCATGGATTACGCAAAGATCAGCTCGAAGGTGCGCGGCTCCGGCGTGCAGGAATTCGACCAGTCGGTCGAGGCCGCCCGCGAACGCGTGCGGATCGGCAACGGCGTGTGCCGGGCCCTGGTGGTGCAGTGGCTGGTGGCGAAAGAACGCGGTGAGGACTATTGGACCGACCGCGGAAAGGTGACCGAGCCACTGCTGGCGGCCGCGACGAGACTGTCCAAGGCGGTCGACCTGCAGGCCGAGTACCGGCGCGTCGCGGAGTCGCGGTTCGTGGTCGACACGGCCACCGAGGAAGCGCTCTCGGCGGCCGGCCTCGGGTTCGTCATCCGGGACACGACGGCGTCGGCGCAGTGGGGCTTCGCGACGGAGAAGCCGAACGACGAGCCCGAGAAGATCGTCCACGCGGCGTTCGACGTCCGCTCTCGGGCGTTCATCCTGTCGCTGAAGGGCGCTTCGGGCGGTCATTCGCTCGGCGTCTACCGGCACTCCGGCGGTGAGGTCCGGCTGTTCGACCCGAACATCGGCGAGTTCGCGGCGAAGTCGGAAACCGAGCTGCGCACGCTGCTGCTCGCGATCGCCGCGGCGTACCGGGAGCACCGGATGGACCTCCACGCGAGCTACATCCTGTGGAGCTTCGCCGGCTGATCCGGAGCCGGGCCGCGCCGCGAGCCGGGGTGCTCGCGGCGCGGTTCCAGCCGGTAGCCGCCCGGCGCGACGCCGAACTCGCGCTTGAACGCGTGCGAGAACGCGAACGGCGAGCCGTACCCGACCTTCGCGGCGATCGACGGCAGCGGCAGCTCCGTGTCCCGCAACAAGCGCGCCGCGGTCGTCAAGCGCCACCACGTCAAGTACGCCATCGGTGGGTAGCCCGTCAGTGTCGTGAAACGGCGATTCAGCGTGGCCCGGGACAAGCCCACCCGGCTCGCCAGGTCTTCGCTCCGCCACTGCGCCTCCGGGTTCGCGTGCAGCGCCTCGAGCGCCGCCGCGATCGCGGGGTCGCGCAACGCCTCCGGCCAGCCCGGCCCCGGGTTCTCCGCCAGCCACGCCCGCAGCAGGTAGACCAGCAGCAGGTCGAGCAACCCCGCCAGCACCGTCGCCGAGCCCGGGCGGTTCGCGGCCAGTTCGCCGCCCAGCAGGTCGATCGCCGCCCGGAGCTCCGGGTGGCTGCCGATCCGGGCCGGGATGTGGAGCACCTCCGGCAGCGTCGCCAGCACCGGGTGGCGGCGGGCCCGGGACAGGCGGTACTTGCCGCACAAGAACTCCGTGCGTCCGGCCGGATCGGCGACCGCCGCTTCGAAGGGCAGCGCGCCGGTCCCGTCCGGGCGGGACGACAGGGTGTGCTCGCCGCCGTGCGGCACCAGGACCGCGTCGCCCGCGCTCAGCGGTACCGGCGAGCCGCCGGGGCCGATCAGCCAGCCGCTTCCGCGCAGCAGCACGTGGAAGCCCGCGCCCTCGTACGGCGCGAAGCGGTAGCACCACTCGTCGCCGGCGCGCAGCCGGTTCGACGTCGGACGGCCGATGCGCACCGCCGCGATCGCGTCGCTCAACAGGTCCACCGAACGACCATACCGTGAGCCGATCGCGTATCAGAATGATCTTTCGAAACATTGGAAAGCTCACTTGAGCGCGTCACCGTGGAGGTATGCACATCGGTGATGTCGAAGTCGTGAAGGTGGTCGAGTGGCAGGGCGAGATCGCGCCCGCCCGGACGATCGTGCCCAGCCCGGCCGAGCTCTGGCGGGACAACGCCGGCTGGCTCGCCCCCGACCACTGGAACGCGGAGACCGGCGGCTACCGCGGCGCGGTCCAGACGTGGGTGCTGCGCAGCGAAGGCCGGATCGTCCTCGTCGACACCGGCGTCGGCAACGACCGGCAGCGCCCGCAGATCCCGCTCTTCGACCACCTGTCGACGCCGTTCCTCGACCGGCTCGCCGACGCCGGCGTCCGGCCGGAAGACGTCGACGTCGTCGTCAACACCCACATCCACTACGACCACGTCGGCTGGAACACGGTGCCGCGCAACGGCGATTGGGTGCCCACGTTCCCCAACGCGATGTACCTGATCCCTCGCGCCGACCAGACGTACTTCGACCCGCGCAACGCCCATCGGCGGCCCACCCCGCGCACCGAACACGACCAGCTCCGCCGCGAAGGCAGCCTGCTCGTCTACGCCGACAGCATCGCCCCCGTGCTCGGCAAAGCCGTGCTGTGGGAGGGAAGTCACCGCATCGACCGCAACCTGACGCTCGAACCGGCGCCGGGCCACACGCCCGGCTCATCCGTCGTCCGCCTGGACTCCGGCGGCGACCGGGCGGTGTTCGTCGGCGACCTGCTGCACAGTCCGGTGCAGATCCTCGAGCCGCGGCACAGCAGCTGTTTCTGCGAAGACGAGGAGCAAGCCGCGGTGACCCGGCGCAGTGTCCTCGCGCGGGCCGCGGACAACCGCGAACTCGTCGTTCCCGCCCACTTCGCCGGTCCCGGCGCCGCCGAAGTCCGCCGCGACGGAAGCCGGTTCGCCATCCGCCGCTGGGCGGACGATCCTGTTGAAACGCTGTGAATCGGACAGATCTGGCACTCCCCGCCCCGCCCGCGCGTTCTCAAGGGGACGGAGGAGGAACCATGGGTGCACTCGGGACGCTGCTCGGCTTCGTGCTGACCGTCTACCTGCTCGTGCTGGTCGCGCGGATGGTGCTCGACTGGGTCGGGATGGTCGCCGACAGCCCGCCGTGGACGCGGCGCGCGCGGAGTCTCGCCTACGCGGCCACCGAGCCGGTCATCGGGCCCGTCCGGCGGGTCGTGCGGCCCGTCCGGATCGGCGGGATTTCGCTGGACCTCGCGTTCACGCTCGTCTTCATCGGCGTCATCGTGCTGCGGGGGATCGTCTTCGCTCTCTAAAGACTGCCGCGGAAGCCCGCCGAAAGGCGGTCGATGCCGCGCTCCAGCTCGGTGCGGACGCCGCGCAGGTCGACGCCGTCCGGGTCGATCAGCGCCTGCATCGAGATGCCGCGCAGCTGGGCCAGCAGGGCCGAGGCGTACGCGTCGGCGTCGCGGACGCCGGTGATCGAACCGTCCGCGACGCCGCTGGCCAGCGTCTGCGCGATCGCGAACCGGAACCGGCGGTCGGCCTCGGTCAGCGCGCCGCGCAACGCCGAGTACTCCGCCGCGCCGTCGCCCCAAAGCGCCAGGAACGCCTGGTTGAGCGTCGGCATCGTGCGGATCAGCTCGAAGATGATGTCCAGCAGCGCGCGCAGCAGGTCCATCGGCGTGGCGGTGGCCGCGCCCGTCCGCGCCGCGACGGCCTCGCTGTAGGCGTTCGTGAACTCCTCGACGGCGTACTCGACCAGCCGCTTGCCGAGGCCGTCCTTGTCGCCGAAGTGCTGGAAGATGACGGACCGCGCGTAGCCGGACCGGGCGCAGACGGCCCCGAGCTTCAGCCTGCCGAAACCCTCGTCGGCGACGACGTGCGCGGCGGCGTTCAGGATGCGCGTCTCGACGGCGGCGTCTTCACCGTCCTGCGGGATCCGGTCTTCGGCGGAGCGGTCCACGCGCGTCATGCTAGCCACTCGAACCGGACACCACCGGCCGAACGGTCAGCGGATCGTGCGCGGACCGTCAGCGCGCCCGCGCAGTCTCGGGTCACCACGACCGAGAGGAAACCCGATGAAGACCGTGCTCGTGTCCGGGGCCAGCATCGCCGGCCCGTCCGCGGCCTACTGGCTGCACCGCTACGGCTACCGCGTGACCGTCGTCGAGACCGCGCCTGCGCTGCGGCCCGGCGGCCAGGCCGTCGACTTCCGCGGCGAGCAGGTGAAGCTGCTGCGCGCCATGGGCGTCCTCGACGACGTCCGGCGGTTCGAGACCGCGATGGGCGACCAGACGCTGCTCGGCCCCGACGCCCGTCCCCTGCTCACCGTGCCCGGCGCCGCCTGGAGCGGGGAGGTCGAGATCCTGCGCGGCGACCTCGCGCGCGTCCTCTACGACCACACGAAGGACTACACCGAATACGTCTTCGGCGACCGCGTCACCGGCCTCACCGAGACCGCGGACGGCGTCGACGTCACCTTCCGCCGGGGCGCGCCGCGCAGGTTCGACCTCGTCGTCGGCGCCGACGGTGTGCACTCCGGGGTGCGGGCCGCCGCGTTCGGGCCCGAAGCGGACTTCCGGCGCGACCTCGGGTTCGGCATCGCCGGCTTCACCGCGCCCAACCACCTCGGCCTCGACCACACCAGCGTGATGTACAACGAGCCGGGCCGCGGCCTGACCGTGGGCAGCCACCGGCTGCCGGACAAGCTGCACGTCGCCCTGGTCTTCGCGGCCGACGGGGTCGAGTTCCGCCGCCGCACCCCCGACGAGCAGCGCGCCCTCGTCACGCAGCTCTTCTCGAACACCGGTTGGGAGACGCCGAAGCTGCTGCAAGCACTCCCGGACACCGACGACCTGTACGTCGACTCGATCAGCCAGATCCACCTCGATCACTGGTCGAGGGGCCGGGTCGTGCTGCTCGGCGACGCCGCCTGGTGCGCCGGCCCCGGCGGGTCAGGCACCGGGCTCGCCATGATGGGCGCGCAGGTGCTGGCGGGCGAGCTCGCGGCGGCCGGCGGCGACCACGTGACGGCGTTCGCGAAGTACGAGGAGCGCCTCCGCAAGCCGGCGACGGTCGGGCAGAAGAACGGCAAGGGCTCCGGCAACTTCCTCGCGCCGCGCACCGCCGCGAAGATCCGCAGCCGCAACCGCGCCTACCGGATGCTGAGCACGCGGCTGTTCGGCAAGGTGTTCACCTGGATGACCGACCGCGCGGCCAACGCACTGGAATATCGTGAGTACCCCGCGCTGACTTCCGCGTGACCCGGCGATCTTCGTCTCTTCGGGGGACTCCGCTGGCGGCCCGGGGTGGCGTGCGTCACTATTTACGCCATGTCAATACGCCGGGCCGCCGACGTCCCGGTCAGGACGGCGCTCGCCGGCTTGACCGTGCTGGCCCTGGGCGTGCTGACGGCACTCAACGCGCGTTCCCTACCAGTGATAGGGGACGGCACCGCCTACGCCGCGGAGTTCAGCGAAGCCGCCGGGCTGTTCCAAGGCAACGACGTCCGCATCGCCGGCGTCGAGGTCGGCCGCGTCTCGGACGTCGAACTGCGCGGCGACCGCGTACTGGTCTCGTTCCGGGTGAAGGGCGCGTGGCTCGGCGACGCGACGGGCGCGGCGATCCGGCTGAAGACCGTCCTCGGCCAGAAGTACCTCGCGCTGGACCCGCAGGGCGAGGGGACGCTCGACCCCGCCACGCCGATCCCGCGCTCGCGCACGACTGTGCCTTACGACGTACTAACGGCGTTCGGCGAGCTTTCGTCCACTGTGGACCGCATCGACACCGTCCAGCTGGCGAAGAGCTTCGATACGCTGTCCGCGACGCTGGCGAACACCCCGCAGAGCGTCCGCGCCGCGCTCACCGGGCTGTCCCGGCTGTCGGACACGCTCGCCACGCGCGACCACCAGCTCGCCACGCTGCTGGGCAACACGCGAACGGTCTCGCAAACGCTCGTCGACCGCGACGCCGCCGTGCAGCAGCTCCTCAACGACGGCAACCAGCTGCTGGCCGAGGTCAGCGACCGCGAACAGGCGATCAGTTCCCTGCTCGACGGTTCGCGGCGGCTCGCCACCGAGCTGTCCGGGCTCATCGAGGACAACGACACCCAACTGGACCCGTTACTCACCCAGCTCGACCAGCTGACGTCGATGCTGCAGCGCAACCAGGACGCGCTCGCCGCCGGCATCCGCGGGTTCGCGCCGCTGGTCCGGCTCGGCACCAACATCTCCGGCAGCGGCCGGTTCATCGACGGCTACCTGTGCGGGCTGATCCTGCCGTCGATCGGGCCGCTCAACGAGGAGGGCTGCCACGGCTGAGCCCGCGTGGCATGCTGGCGCCGTGCGCTACCTGCTCCTGCTCTGCGGTGACGAGTCCGCGGCCGCGTCGGCCGGCCCGGAGATGGCTCGGCGCTGCCACGAATGGGCCGCCGAGGCCGAACGCCGGGGCGTCCGGCAGGCCGGCACGGGCCTGCGCCCGCCCGCCGAAGCGAAGACGATCCGGGTGCGCGACGGCGAAGTGCTGCTGACCGACGGCCCGTTCGCCGAGACGAAGGAGCAGATCGGCGGCTACAACGTCCTCGAGTGCGCGGACCGCGCGACGGCCGTCGAGGTGGCGTCCCGGCACCCGTGGGCCGAGGTCGGCACGCTGGAGCTGCGCGAAATCCCCGACGGGCCGCCTGCGGCTTCGTGATCTTCACCGCGCGCGGAGGCGATCGTCCGCAGTGTGTTGCCGGACGCGACGCCGAACTCCAGCGCCATTCCACCTTGCGGCGTGATCTCTTCGCGGAGCTCGGCGGCCATCCGGCTCAGCGCACGATCAACCGGAACCCCGCGTCCCACTCCGTCAGGTTCACCAGGTCCGCGTGCTCTTCGTGCCAGCGCCCGGACTCGATGTCCGTTCGCAGCCGGGCGATTCCCCGCTCGACGGCCCCCGGCGCAGTCTGCGCGAGCGCCGAACACGCGCGCCGCACCGCCGGGTCGAGGTACGCCTCCGGCCGCCGCCAGTGCGCCGGGAACACGCCGTCCGTGAAGTCCCAGGGCACCGGCAGCTCGCGCACCGAAGCCGCGCCGAGGTACTCCGCGATCTCGGGGGCCGACGGACGCGACAGCTCCAGCGCGGCGACCTCCGGCACGTACTCCCGCACGAGCCAGAAGTCGTTGTGCAGTGCGGTGTCGTAGGCCAGGACGACCTGACGGCGCGAGACGCGGCGCAGCTCGTCGAGCCCGCGGCGCCAGTCACCCCAGTGGTGCACGGTCAGCACCGCCAGCCCGGCCTCGAACACCGATCGGGAGAACGGCAGTGCCTCCGCGACCGCGCGCACGACCGGCGCGACGCCGGGCGGACGCTGCCGGATCATCTCCGCCGACGGCTCGACCGCGACGACCCGCCGGCCGGGCGGCTCGTAGGAGCCCGTCCCGGACCCGACGTCGAGCACCGAAGCGGCGTCACCCAGCGCATCGAGCACCGGCGTGAGCCAGCGCGGGTCGGTCCGCCTCCCTAGTGCGTAGCCGACGCCGATCCGGTCGTAGCGCGCCCTCTCCCTATCAGCGATCGGGACCGTCGCCGCCGTTCTGCTCGGCGAGGAACCGCTCGAACTGCGAGCCCAGCTCCTCCGCGGTCGGCATGTGCTCGACCGACTCCGCCAGGAGCGAACCGCGCTCCGAAGCCTCGATGAACGTGTCGTACTGCCGCTCCAGCGCGCGGACGACGTCGGCGATCTCGTCGGACTCCGCGACCTGGCGGTTGATCTCGGCGTCGGCGAGTTCGGCCGCCGCGCGCAGCTCGCCCTCGGCCAGGCTCAGGCCGGTCGAGCGGCTCAGCGCGTCGAGCACGATCAGCGACGCGGCCGGGTACGTCGACTGCGCGAGGTAGTGCGGCACGTGCGCGGCGAACCCGATGGCGTCGTGCCCCCAATCGCCGAGCCGGAACTCCAGCAGCGCGGCCAGGCTGCCCGGCACCTGCAGCCGGTTCGGCAGCGGCTGGTGGTCGCCGACCAGGTCCTTGCGGGTGGCGTGCGCGGTGACGCCGAGCGGGCGGGTGTGCGGCGCGCCCATCGGGATGCCGTGGAAGCCGGCGGTGAGCCGGACGCCCCAGCGTTCGACCAGGTTGCGCACCGCGAGGCAGAACCGCTCCCAGTCGTGGTCGGGCTCCGGGCCCGACAGCATCAGGAACGGCGTCCCGTCCCCGTCGTGCAGCAGGTGGACGACCAGTTCCGGCGCGTCGTAGTCCTCCCAGTGGTCCACGGCGTAGGTCATCGTCGGCCGGCGCGAGCGGTAGTCGATGAGCCGGTCGACGTCGAAGCGCGCGACCACCCGGTGCTCACCGCCGAGCAGGTGCTCGGCTAGGAGGCGCCCCGCCGAACCGGCGTCCATGAACCCTTCGAAGTGGTGCAGCAGCACCGCCCCGGTCAGGTCGGGGACGTCCGAGTCCACCTCGTACAGGTCGTCGGGATCGAGTCCCACCGGAGCCTCCTGCTCGCCTACACATCAATCCTTCAAGCACAACACACCCCGACGGCGAATCCATTCCTCCGACGGTGTGGCCGATCGTAACGGGACGCGATCGAACCCGGACCGGATCGGCATCATGACACTTGTCGTGGGCGCGCAAGGCGCCGATCGGGCACGCTTGAGGCGTGAGCGAACACACCACGAACACGGCGGCCCTGCGGCTGCGGCCGCCGGCGCACCGGGTCAGCCGCCGGGCCATCGGCTACTGGACCGCGATGGCGTCGATCTCCTGGATCGTCGTCATCGGGATCCTGACGGCCATCGTGGTGACCAGCGACGATCCGCCGGCGTTCCTCACGGTGGCGCTCGTGGTCGCCTGCGTCGTCGGTCCGCTGCACCTCATCGTGATGCCGCAGTGGCGCTACCGCGTGCACCGCTGGGAGGTCACCGCCGAGGCCGTCTACACGCAGTCCGGCTGGCTGAAGCAGGAGTGGCGGATCGCGCCGATCTCCCGGATCCAGACCGTCGACATCGAGCGCGACCCCGGCGAGCAGCTCTTCCGGCTGGCGAAGATCACCGTGACGACGGCGTCCGCGGCGGGCCCGCTGCGCATCTCGGGCCTGGCGCACGACCGCGCGCTCGAACTGGCCGACGAGCTGACCAAGACGACTCAAGCAGTCCGCGGAGATGCGACGTGAGCAGCAGCGCCGAAGCCGTCGTGACGCCGCCCGCCGAGGGGACGCCGGAAGCGCCGTGGCACCGCCTCGACCGGCGCATGCTGCTCATCCGGCCGGTGCTGGACCTGGTGCGCTCGCTGCCGGTGCTGCTGGGTGCGCTGCTGTTCGGCCACGGCGAACCTTGGCAGTGGATCGGCCTCGTCTTCACCGTGATCGCCGTGTGCACCGGTGTCTCGCACGTGCTGACCTCGCGCTACCGGATCACCGAGACGCAGGTCGAATGGCACACCGGGCTGCTGCTGCGCAAGCAGCGCGCCATCCCGCGCGACCGGATCCGCACGGTCGACGTCACGTCCGAGCCGAAGCACCGGTTGTTCTCGCTGGCCGCCGCGCGGATCGGCACCGGGCGCCACTCGCACGGCAAGGGACCGGGCAAGGACGAGCTCGTCCTCGACGCCGTCACGATCGCCGAGGCGCAGCGGCTGCGGACCCTGCTCTTACACCGTAAGGCCGTGGCCACCACCGCCGAAGAGGCCGCCGCGCCGCCGGAACAGCTGGTCGTCGCCGTCGACAAGAAGTGGCTGCGGTACGCGCCGTTCACGTTGTCCGGGCTGGCCGTGGTCGGCGCCGCCGTCGGCACCGTCTACCACTTCGCGCACGAGCTGCACTTCGACCCGATCCAGTTCTCGCTGGTCCGGACGGTCGTCGGGCACTTCGCCGACACCCCGACGTGGGTGAGCCTGGTGCTCGCCGCCGTCGGGCTGCTGCTGCTCGTCTCGCTGCTGTCGATCGGCGGGTACATCCTCTCGTTCTGGAACTTCCGGCTCACCCGCGAGCCCGCCGGCACGCTGCACATCCGGCGTGGGCTGATCACGACGCGCTCGGTGTCGATCGAGGAGGACCGCCTGCGCGGCGCGGAGATCCGCGAGCCGCTGCCGTTGCGGCTGGCCGGCGGCGCGCGGTGCGTCGCCATCGCCGGCGGCCTGCGAGAGGGCAAGGGCGCGGACAAGAGCGGCGGCCTGCTGCTCCCGCCCGCGCCGCTCGCGAAGGCGCACGAAGTCGTCGCGGACGTACTCGGTGAAGACCCCGCCGCGACGCCGCTGGTGCGCCACCCGCGCCGGGCGCTGTACCGGCGGCTCACCCGGGCCGTCGTCGGCGTGCTGCTGCTCGCCGCGGCGCTCTACGGCCTGGCGTGGCTCGGCGCCCTGCCGGACTGGCCGTGGCAGGCGGCGCTGGTGCTGCTGCCGTTCGCCGCGCTCGTCGGCTGGGACCGCTACCGCGGCCTCGGCCACGCGTTCACCGGCCGCTACCTCGTGACGCGCTCGGGGTCGCTGGACCGCGGCACCGCGGCGGTCCGCTGCGACGGGATGACCGGCGTCGTCGTCGAACGCTCGTACTTCCAGCGGCGCGCCGGACTGGTCACGATCATCGCGCCGGTCGCCGCCGGCAAGGGCCACTACCGCGTGCTCGACGTGGGCGAGTCCGACGGGCTCGCACTCGCCGACCGGGCCGTTCCCGGGTTGCTGACGCCGTTCCTGACCGATCAGCGGGACCGCGGCTGACGCTCCACCCGCGCGGCTCCCGACGTGAAATCCGCCTTCCACGGCAATGGCACTGCCCGCGGCTGGTTGTACTACAACAAACAGCAGGTCGGTACGTTTCGGTGGATATTCAATGTCCGTCAGGTCAAGGGGAACCACAAACCGACCGCGCTACCGGCCGGGCAACAACGAGGACCTGACGTCGAGTCACCGGTGGTGACGAAACCGGGCGAGTTCCTCACGCTCCGGCCCCGCTTTTTCCCGATTGGCGCTCCGTCGGCACAATGCTGGCCTTCGATTAACACAACGTGCTAATTTATTCACCGCGCGTGATAGCGAAGGTCGTTTTTGTCTCACCGAGAGGTCATGATGACGCCTGCCGTCAGTGCCGTCGACGGTTCCGCCACCACCACCGCCCCGCGCCGGACTCCCGGCGCCAGCAGTTCCCGCAAGGTCCTCCAGCTGCTCCTCGCCTTTTCCGAACGGCGCTGGGAAGCCAGCGTGGCCGAGCTCGCCGCGACGATCGGCACCCCGGTCGCGACGACCTACCGCTACGTCGCGCTCCTCAAGGAGCTGCAGCTGCTCGAGGAGGGCCGGGCCGGGCACTACCACCTCACCAGCCAGGTGATGCCGCTCGCGCGGGCCGCGCAGCTGGCGAACGACCTCGTGCGGCTGGCGAAGCCGTCGATGGAGGAAGCCGCGCGGGAGCTCGGCGAGACGGTGATGCTGTTCCAGCAGTTCGGCGACGCCGCCGTGTGCGCGGACCGCGTCGAGTGCGACCGCGCCATGCGCTTCACGTTCGAGCCCGGGCATTCGCTGCCGCTCGGCCTCGGCGCTTCGGGCAAGATGCTGCTCGCCCTGCTGCCCGAGATCGAGCGTGACCGGCGGCTGGCGCCGGTCGTCGAGCAGCGCGGCACGTTCGTGCGCGACGAGCTCAAACACGCGCTGGAGAACCGGTATTCGGTCAGCTCCGGGGAAATCGACGACGGCGTCTGGGCGTGTTCGGTGCCCGTGACGGCGTACGGACGGCGGCCGACGGTGCTGACCATGGCCGGCCCGGCCGCGCGGATCACCGACGAGGCGCGGCACACCGCGATCACCGCCCTGCAGAGCTACGCGACCCGCATCGAGCGCACGATTTCGTCTTATTCGCTGTGAAAATCCCGGCGGGGCGCGTACGACTGTCGTCGTGATCCGGCTCGCGCGCCCCGACGACCTGCCCGCGTTGATCGACGTCGAACGCGAGGCGGGCAGCCTGTTCCGCACCGTCGACATGGCCGCCATCGCCGACGACGACCCGGGTTCGGTGGCGGCGCTGGCGGTGTACCAGCGCGACGGCCGCGCGTGGGTGGCCGTGGACGACCGCGACCGGCCGGTGGCGTACCTCGTCGCGGAGGTCGTCGACGGGTGCGCGCACGTCGAGCAGGTCTCGGTGCGCCCGTCGCACGCGCGGCGCGGGCTGGGTCGATCACTGATAGAGACGCTCGCCGAGTGGGCCGCCGCACGCGGACTGCCGGCGTTGACCCTTACAACGTACGAAGCTGTGCCGTGGAACGCGCCGTACTACGAGCGGCTGCGGTTCCGGGTGCTGGCCGACGCCGAGATCGGCGACGGGCTGCGGGCGATCCGCCGCGCGGAGGCGGCCCGCGGCCTCGACGCCTGGCCGCGCGTGGCGATGATCCGGCCACTCTGAACGCTTCTCACCTGCGCGGGGGATCCGGTGGCGCGGTCGGTCGAACATGTGTTCTACTGTGCTCGCCGGCCTCGGAGGGGGAAGCTCCTGGGCCGGCCCACAACTTTCGGGAGGTTGTCATGGCGGTCAAGATCACCCACCTGACGAACGGCCAGCAGGTGCGGTTCGCCAACGCCGACGGGGCCCGCCGCTACGCCGAGATCATGGGCGGCGGCGTCGACAAGTGGCGCTTCACGGTCGTGCCCGAGGACCCGATGCTCCGGAAAATGTCGGACTCGGTCGTTAACGTGCCCGTATGGCGCATGACTTCCAGGTAGTGGTGGATACGGCCGACCCGCACGTGCTCGCCGACTGGTGGGCCGAGACGCTCGGCTGGCCCGTCGAACCGACGGACGAGGACTTCATCCGCGAGATGATCGCGAAGGGGTACGCGAAGGAAGAGGAAACCCGGACCTACAACGGATCCTTGGTGTGGAGAACGGGGGCGGCGATCCGCCATCCCGACTCGCCGGCCGAGGGTCCACCGCGGCGGATCCTGTTCCAGGAGGTCCCGGAACCGAAGACGGTGAAGAACCGGCTCCACATCGACGTGTGGGTCGGGGCGGACAACGTCGAGGCGACGCTGGAGAAGCTGACGGCGCGCGGGGCGAAGTTCCTGCACCGCGGCCGGCAGGGGCCGCACAGCTGGGTGACCGTGGCCGATCCGGAGGGCAACGAGTTCTGCATCTCGTGACGTCGTGAACGGCTCTTTCCCGCCGTCTCCAGGACAGGAAAGAGCCGTTCCGCACGTCAGCTCCGAGCGGCCAGGCGGTCCAGGGCCTTGGGCAGCGCGGAAGCCAGCAGATCCAGCTCGGTCTCCCCCGCCACGAGCGGCGGCGACACCGCGATGCCCCGGCCGAGGTTGCGCACGATGACGCCCTCGTCGCGGCACGCGCGCTGCAGCTTCACCGGGGCTCCCGGGTCAGCGTCCATGGCCTCCGCCGTCAACTCGACGGCCGCGAGGAAGCCCAACCCGGCCCGGACTTCCTTCACCAGCGGGTGCCCGGCCGCCGCCGATACCGCGTCGGCCAGGGGCTTCTCCAGCTCGCGGCCGCGGGGGATCAGGCCGTCGCGCTCGTAGATGTCCAACGTCGCCAGGCCGGCCGCGCACGCCACAGGGTGACCCGCGTACGTCGCGCCGTGGCGGAAGATCGGTGCTCCCGGCGCTCCGGTGAAGAACGGCTCCGCCACGCGCGGCGCCACCACGAGCGCGCCCAGCGGGATCGTGCCGCCGGTGATGCCCTTCGCCGTCGTGATCATGTCCGGTTCGACCGCCCAGCGGTCGATGCCGAACCACGTCCCGAGCCGGCCCCACGCCGCGATCACGCAGTCCGCGACGAACAGCACGTCGTGCCGGCGACAGATCGCGGCGACCTCCTCGAGGTACCCGTCCGGCGGCAGCAGCACGCCACCCGCGCCGATCACCGGCTCGCAGAAGAAGGCCGCCACCCGCGAGGCGCCCACGCGCTCGATTTCGGTCTCCAGAGCCGCGGCGTCGTCGAACGGGACGTGCGAGAACTCGGGCGGCTGCGGCCCGACGCCCGCCGCGTTGGCCGGGATGCCGCCGACGGCCGTGCCGAAGCCGTGCGTGCCGTGGTACCCCTGCGCCCGGCCGATGACGTGCACCTTCTCCGGCCGCCCGGTCTGCGCGAAGTACGCGCGCGCGAGCTTCACGGCGGTGTCGATGACGTCCCCGCCACCCGAGCCGAAGAAAACCTTCGAACCCGGCGTCGGCGCCAGCCCCGCAACACGGTCGGCCAGCTCGATGGCCGGCTCGTTGGCGTTGTAGCCGAACAGGTTGTACGAGTCGAGCGTCTGCAGCTGCTTGGCGACGGCCTCGGTGATCTCGGGCCGCCCGTGGCCGAAGTTCGCATACCAGAGCGACGCGGCGGCATCGAAGTACCGCCGGCCGGCGTCGTCCCAGACGTAGGACCCTTCGCCGCGGGTGATGACCATCCGGTCGTTCGCGACCGCGCCCATGTCGGCGAACGGGTGCCAAAGGGCGTGCTGTACTGACATCGGTCCTCCTCAGTCCTCCCCCATCCCTACCAGTGCGAAGCGGCGAGCGCGAACACTCCATCGTGCACAGTCCGAGCCGGCGGACCTGCCATTCAGTCCAGGAACTCCGCGATCTCCTCCGCCGAGTAGCCCAGTTCCGCCAGCACCTCCGCAGTGTGCTGACCCAACGTCGGCGGCGCGGACGTCGGCCGCGGCGGAGTCTCCGACGCCTTCACCGGGAAGCCCGTCCCCACGTACGTCCCCACCGTCGGGTGCGGCAGCCGGACCACCTGGTCGCGCGCGGTTGTCCACGGGTCCGCGTACACGTCGTCGATCTCGTTGATCGGGGCCGCCGGGATGCCCGCCTCCTCGAACGACTTCAGCCAGTCCGCCGCCGGGCGCGTCAGCAGGACCGGCTCCAGCAGCGCGTTCAGCTCGTCGCGGTGGGCCGCGCGCAGGGCGTTCGACGAGAACCGCGGGTCCGCCGCGATGTCCAGGTCCAGCGCCCCGCAGAACGCGTGCCACAGCTTTTCGCTGCCCACCGCGATGATCAGCCAGCCGTCCGAGACGTGGTACGCCTGGTACGGGACGATGCTCGGGTGCGCCGAACCCATCCGGCGCGGCCGCGCGGTGTCGTAAAAAGTAGCCCCCGCGGCGTACACGTGCCAGGCCAGCTGACTGTCCAAAAGGGACACGTCGAGGTACTGGCCGCGGCCGGTCGTGTGGCGGGCCTGCAGTGCCATCAGGACCGCGATGATCGCCCACGTTCCCGCGTTCAGGTCCGCCACCGGCAGCCCGACCTTCGCCGGCGCGCCGTCCGGTTCGCCGGTCAGCGACATCACGCCGCCGAGGGCTTGGGCCACCAGGTCGTAGCCCGCGCGGTCGCGGTACGGGCCCGTCTGCCCGAACCCGGTGATCGACACGTGGATCAGCCGCGGGTTCAGCTCCGCCAGCACCTCGTACCCGATGCCCCACTTCTCCAGCGTCCCCGGCCGGAAGTTCTCGACGAGCACGTCCGCGCCGGCCACCAGCCGCCGGAGCGCGTCGCGGCCGCGGTCGCTCTTGAGGTCGAGCACGATCCCGCGCTTGTTCCGGTTCGCCGCGAGGTAGTACACGGCCTCGTCGCTCTCGCCGACGAACGGCGGTCCCCAGCCGCGTGTGTCGTCACCGTGCCCGGGCGGCTCGACCTTCACCACGTCCGCGCCCATTTCGCCGAGGTACTGCGTGCAGTACGGCCCGGCGAGGATGCGGGACAAGTCGACGACCTTGATCCCGTCCAGCGGGCGGAACCCGGGGTGGTCGGCAGGCATCATGCCCCTTTCTCTAGCACCGATCGAGAGACCGTCACACGCCGTCCAGGAGGACGACGGCCCGCGGGGTCCGCTGGTAGAGCACGAACCGGCCGTCCCGGCTCCGGCTGACCAGACCCGCGCGGTGCAGTGCGCCGAGGTGGTAGGAGACGGTGCCCGGCGCGTACCCCGTCCGCGTGGCGAGCTCGGCCGTCGAGCGCGCGGTTTCCAGGTCCGCCAGCAGGGCCGCCCGGGCCGGCCCGACCACCGGCGCGAGCCGGTCCGGCGGAGGCGCCCCGCCCGTCCCGATGCCGTACGCGGGGTAGCCGAGCACGACCTGCCCCGGGACGTCGACCTGGACGCTGGTGCCCGGCCAGCTGAGCACGCCCGGCGCGAGGACCAGCTCCCGGCCGGCGACGTCGACCTCGCCGTCGAACGGCTTGGCGAGGGTGATCGCGTCGCCCGCCCAGTCGATGCTCGGGTGCAGCGTGCCGAGCGCCGCGCCGACGCCGTGGCCGGCGATCGTCTTCGCGCGGTGGGTGATGTCCCGGTCGAGGACGGACTGCAGCCCGGACCAGCCCTCGGCCAGCGCGTCGCGCCAGAACCGGGCGAGCCCGTTGGCCAGTCGCCGCGGCATCGTCCCCGACTCCGCGGCGCGGCGGGCGGTGGCCGGCAGCGGCCTGCTCCAGTGCACGCTCGTGTAGGAGAGCACCTGCTCCTCGAGGTCGTCCTGCGGTGTCGCTTCGATCCGCGCGAGCTGCTCGTCGAGCAGGTCGCGGTGGCGGGTGGCCGTGCCGGGCTGCGGGGTCAGCAGGTCGGGCGTGTAGATCTCGCCGGGCCGCGGCAGCAGGTCCAGGAGCAGGGCGACGTCGGGGTGGGCGAGAGCGGCGCGGGCGAGCGGGCCGGGGTCCCCGAACACGGGATGGTGTGCGGAGCCGGCGGCGAGCTTCAGCCAGGCCAGGGACTCCGCCGCGAGCGACGGCGAGAACCGGGTCCTGGCCACCGTCTCCGCGTCGACGCGCAGCGTGAACACCGGCCGACGGTAACAGCCGCCGCGGTGGATTTGAACCGGCTCGAATCCTTTCCGGCCGGCGGCGCAAGCGCGGTTGACTGACGCCGTGCTCCGAGGACTCGCGTGGACCCTTGCCGCGGTGGTGCTCGCTCCGGCACCGCCCGCCGCGGCCGAACCCGCCTCGAACACGGTCGTCCGCACCGTCGCCTGGCGCAGCTGGTCGGCCGGCCCGGACGGGATCTACCACGCGACCACCTACCGCAAGCCTTACGTTGTACGGGTCCCTTACGTTGTACGGGAGCTGAGCGCCAGCAGCAGGGCCTCGGCGTCCCGGAGGTAGCGGTCCAACGCGGCCTCCGCCGCCGCGAACCGGCCGCGCCGCAGGTCGCGCAGGATCTGTTCGTGGCAGTCGAGGAACGGCTCGTAGAACTCGCGCGTGTTCTCGTTGAGGACGAAGAACAGCCGCGTCTCGGCGAGCACCTGGCGCATGGTCGCGGAGATGCGCTCGCTGTCCGCGAGGTCCGCGAGCGCTTGGTGGAAGTGGATGCTGGCGGTGCCGACGGCGGGCCAGTCCTCGGCTCCGGCCGCCGTCCGGCCGTCCCGCAGGGCCTGCTCGACCGGCGCCAGGTCCACAGTGGACAGCTCGGCCGCCCGCCGGAGGGCCCCGCATTCGGTGGCCCGGCGGACGACGTACAGGTCCTCGATGTCCTCCGTGGTCAGTTCGCGGACGAACACCCCGCGGTTCAGCTCGTGCACCGCCAGCCGCTCGTGGGCCAGCAGCTGGAACGACTCGCGCAGCGTGTTGCGCGAGACGCCGAGCGCCGAGCTGATCACCGGCTCCGATAGCCGTTCACCGGGGGCGAAGACGCCGTCGGTGATGTACTGGCGCAGGATCGCGGCGACCCGTTCGGCCGTGCCACTGCGCTCGAGCAGGTGCCGCGCGCGCTCCAGCCCCGAGGCGTCGATGGACACGGCGCTACCTGACGCCGAGGTCGAAGTCGAGGCTGTAGCGGTTGCCCGGCATCGCGCCCGCGGCCTTCGCGCCGTCGATCGGCAGGACGACGCCGTTGATGAACCGCGACTCGTCGCTGGCCAGGAACACGACCGCCTTCGCGACTTCCCAGGCTTCGCCGACGCGGGCCGCGGGCGTGCTCGCGACCAGCTGGTGCTGCTTGGTTTCGAACTCCTCCGGGGAGTTCAGGGTGCTGCGCAGCATGTCGGTGTCGATCGCGCCGGGGTTCACCGTGTTGGCGCGGATGCCCTGGTGCGCGTGCGCGACGGCGATCGACTTCGTCAGCCCGACCAGCGCGTGCTTCGTGGCGTTGTAGACGGGGTCGCCGGGGCGGCCCATCACGCCACCGTTCGATGACGTCGTGATGATGCTGCCGGCCTTGCGCTCGATCATGTGCGGCAGCACGGCGCGGGTGCCGAGGAACGCGGCGCGGACGTTGAGCGCGAAGATGTTGTCGAACTCCGCCAGCGTCGTGTCGGCGAGCGGCTTGCCGAGGTGGATGCCGACGTTGTTGAACAGCACGTCGATGCGGCCCGCCTCGGCGAGCACGCCGTCGACGAACGCCGCGACGGCGTCTTCGTCCGTGGCGTCCACCATGGAGTGCTGGTAACCCTCGATCGGCTCCGCGGGTTCGCGGATGTCGGAAGCGAACACCGTCGCCCCTTCGGCGAGGAACTCCTTGACCGTGGCGAGGCCGATGCCCCGCGCGCCGCCGAAGACGACCGCCACCTTGCCGGCCAACCGACCCATGTCACTTCCCCGCTCTCAGTCGTGCTGTCTGCTCTTCGTCCACGGCGTAGTCCTCCGGCAGCCGGACGAGCGCCTCCGGGGATCCGCTGTATCGGATCGATACGCCGTATCGGTCGCGTGCGGCGTCCACGGAGACGTAACCGTCCACGACGTCGGCGAGCACCGCCGCCACCGGCCGCTCGAACGGCGACCCGTACCCACCACCGCCCGGCAGCGTGACCTCTACAAGCGACTCCGGTGTCAGGGTGACGCGGCTCTTAGCGGGCAGGTTCGGCCCGTCGAGCAGGCCGAGCCGCCCGGCCGCACCGGGCGATCCGCCGGCCACCCCGGAAGCCGCCGCCCGCACGCGGTCGACGTTCCCGTTGACGCTCCACGATTCGCCGTCGCGCAGCGCCATCGTGGTCACCTGGCCGAGGCCGCCGCGCCACCGCCCGGCGCCACCTGAGTCCACGCGCAGCTCGCGCGTGTGCTGGACCAGCGGCGCCATCGTCTCGACGACCTCGGTCGGCGTCGAGCGCAGTCCACTCGGGAACCCGGTGGTGTTGAGGCCGTCCTTGTCGGCGCGCGCACCCATGCCGCCGGTCTGGAAGACGTTGAGCATGAACCCGGGGCCGCGCCAGATGGTCATCCACAGCGCGTCCGCGCTCGGCGCGATCGCGGCGCCGGGCAGCGCGCCGATCAGCAACGACGGCAGGAAGTGCCCGATGAGGTGCCGGGACGCGACCGGCGCCGGCGGCAGGCAGTTCAGCACCGAGCCCTCGGGCGCGGTGACGTGCACGGGCCGGAACGAGCCGGCGTTGTGCGGTACCTCGGGAGAGATCGCGGCCTTGACGGCGAAGGACGCGTACGCCCGCGTGTAGTTCAGCACGACGTTGATCCCGCGCCGGCTCTGCGGCGACGAACCCGCGAAGTCGAGGTGGATCCCGTCACCGTCCACAGTGGCCGCCACACGCAGGACGATCTCTTCGTCGTCGAAGCCGTCGGTGGCGATTTCGTTGGTGTAGACACCGTCCGGCAGTTCTCGCAGGGCGTCGCGCAGCGCGTTCTCGGACCGGTTCATGATCTCGGCGGCGACGTCGTCGAGATCGTCGAGGCCGAACTCTTCGAGGAGCCGCAGCAGGCTCGCCGCGCCGACCTCGTTGCCGGTGACCTGCGCGTACAGGTCGCCGATGGTCTCCTCCGGCGTCCGCACGTTGGCCCGGATCAGCCGTTCCAGGTCGGCGTTGACGACACCGGCGTTCAGGAACTTCAGGATCGGCAGCCGCAGGCCCTCTTCGAACACCTCGTGGGCTTCGGCGGACACGAGCCGGCCGCCGATGTCGGGCGCGTGGCAGCAGGACGCGAACCACGCGACCAGCCTGCCGCGCCGGAACACCGGGGTCGCGACGGTGATGTCGTTGATCTGCCCGGCCGTCTGCCACGGGTCGTTGGTGAGCAGGACATCGCCGGGTTCGAGGGTCTCCGGCGGGTACGCGGCGACGAAGTGGTGCATGCCGGTGGCCATCGCGTTGATGTGGCCGGGCGTGCCGCCGACGGACTGGCCGATCATCTCGCCACGTGAGTCGAACACCGCGCAGGCCAGGTCGAGCGATTCGCGGACGACAGCGGAAAACGCCGTGTTGACCAGCGCGTTCTGCTGCTCGGCCAAGATCGAATGCAGGCGGTTGCCGAACAGCCCGACCAGGATGGGGTCCGTGCCCGATGCCGCCTCCGCGGGAGGGATTGCGTCGGCGGGGCTCACACCGTCACCTCCAGCGCGGCGTCGTCCCGGACGACGCAGTGCGCGCCCGGCGGGACGACCACGGTGGACTCGCGCTCCTCGACGATGGCCGGTCCGGCAACACGCTCGCCGGGTGTCAGGAGGTACCGGTCGAAGATCGCCGTGTCGACAAATCCACCGGCCGCCGGGAAGTACGCCTTGCGGGTGCCTTTGCGCGCGTCCCCGCCGTGCGCCGACGCTTTCAGCCGCAGGGTGACGTCCGGCGCGGGGCCGCTCGAAACCACCCGCCAGTTCAGCACCTCGACGCCGACCTCCGGTCCCGATCGCTGGTAGAGCGCGCGGTAGGTGCGGGTGAACTCCTCTATCAGTGTTCGAGGCCAGCTGCCGCCGTGTACCGGGACGCGGATCTCGTAGCCCTGCCCGGCGTAGCGCATCTCGGCGATCCGCCGGTGGGTGACCTCGGACGCGCCGGACTTCGCGAGCAGTTCCGCCCCCTCGGCCTCCATCTCCGCGAACAACGCGTCGACCTGCTCCCACTCCAGGTCGTGCACGGCCGCGCGGGCCGAGCGGACGAAGTCGAACGCCAGCGGCGCGGTGAGGAACCCGGCCGCACTGAGCACACCCGCGGCCGGCGGTGCGACGACCGACGGCGCCCCGAGAGCGCGCGCGACGCCGACGCCGTGCACCGGACCGGCGCCGCCGAACGTGTACATCGGCAGCTTCGCCGGATCGTGCCCGCGCTCGACGGCGTGCACCCTGGCGGCGTTGGCCATGTCCTCGTTGACGCTGGTGTGGATGCCCCAGGCGGCCTCTTCGACGCTCACCCCGAGCGGCGCGGCGATCTTCGCCTCTAGCACTGATCGGGACGCTTCGGCGTCCAGGCGCATGCCGCCGCCGAGGAAGTAGTCCGGGTCGAGGTAGCCGAGCACCAGGTCGGCGTCGGTCACCGTCGGCTCGATGCCGCCGCGGCCGTAGCAAACCGGGCCGGGCTCGGACCCGGCCGAGTCGGGACCGACGGTCAGCAGGCCCAGTGCGTCGATCCGGGCGATCGACCCGCCGCCGACGCCGATCTCGATCATGTCGGTGACCGGCACCTGCACCGGCAGCCCGGAGCCGGGCAGCAGCCGGTACTTGCGGTCCACTTCGAACTGGTGCGTGACCAGCGGCGCGCCGCCGGCGATCAGGCACAGCTTCGCCGTCGTGCCGCCCATGTCGAAGGCCAGCAGGTCGTCCGGCCCGATCGACGCGGCCGCCAGCGCCCCGCCCGCCGGGCCCGATTCGAGGATGCGGATCGGGTGCTTCGCCGCGGTGTCCACAGTGGCCAGACCGCCGTTGGACAGCATGATGTGCGGCGCACCGGTGATCCCCAGCCGCCGCAGCCGGTGTTCGAGGTCGCGCAGGTAGCGCTCGGTGAGGTCCTGGACGTAGACGTTGGCGACGGTGGTCGACGCACGTTCGAACTCGCGGATCTCGGGGACGACCTCCGACGACAACGCCACCCGGAGCGACGGCGCGACCTCCGCGAGGATTTCCGCCACGCGCCGTTCGTGCGCGGGGTTCGTGAACGAATGCAGGAAGCAGACCGCGACGGCTTCGATCCCGCGGTCGGCCAGTTCCCGCCCCAGCCTTACGACGTAAGACTCGTCGAGCGCGGTGTGGACGGATCCATCCGCGAGCATCCGTTCCGGGACGTCGAAGCGCAGGTGCCGCGGAACCAGAGGCTCGGGGAGTTCGAGGTGCAGGTCGTACAGCTCGTACCGGTGCTCGCGGCGCATTTCCAGGACGTCGCGGAAGCCCGCCGTCGCGAGCAGCGCGGTCCGCGAACCCTTGCGCTCGATCAGCGCGTTCGTCACCAGCGTCGTCCCGTGCACGACCTGCTCGACGGCGCCGGCGTCGGTGAGCAGCGCGGCCAGGCCCTCTTCGACCGCCCGGGCGGGCTCGTCGTGCGTGGTCAGGACCTTGGCGACCGCGACGATCCCGCTTTCGTCCACTGCGCAGACGTCGGTGAACGTGCCGCCGATGTCGACGCCGATCCTCATGTGCGGTACCACCGCGGCGACGTGTTGAGCGGCGGCTTCAGCCTGGCCTTCACGACCAGGACGTTCGGCTCGTCCGACTCGACGAACTCGCCGAGCAGCCGCCGGAACGCGCGCCCGAAGCCGGACACGCGGTCCGCGTGCACGCCGAAGGACCGCGCGAGGCCGACGAAGTCCGGGCTGTCCCAGTCGACCCCACGCCGCGCGAGACCCGAGCGGTCCTGGTCGTAGCGGAGCATGCCGTACCCGCCGTCGTCGACGAGGACGACCGTGACCGGCAGCTGTTCCTGCGCGAGCGTCGCCAGATCACCGCAGCCGTAGAGGAAACCGCCGTCACCGGTGATGCAGATGGCGCGGCCGACGCCCGCCGCCGCGGCGCCGAGCGACGCCGGAAAGCCGTAGCCCAGGGTGCCCCAGCCCATCGGGTAGGCGAGCTTGCGCGGCGCCCGCACCCGGTGGAAGCCGCCGACCCAGTACCCGGCGACGCACATGTCGGACACCAGCACGGCGTCCGACGGCAGCACTTCGTCCAAAGTGGACAGGAAGTCGTAGGCCTGCGGTTCTTCCTCGCGGATCCGCTGGCGCACCCGGCGGCCGATGCCGGCCAGCCGCAGGGTGATGTCGTCGAGACCCGCCCGTTCCTTCGGCAGCAGCCGCTCGACGATCCCGCGCGCGTCGCCGACCAGCGTCAGATCGGGCTGGTAGTTCTTCGCGGCGTCGTCGGCGTCGACGTTGACCGCGATCAGCTTGCGCGGCTTCGGCATCCGCCAGTTCTGCGTCATCAGGCCGTCGAAGTCGGTGCCGATGGCGAGCACGACGTCGGCCTCGTCCCACAGCTCGCCGACTTCCGGCGTGTGCACCGGGTTCGGGGCGAGGCACGGGTGGTCGAGCGGGAGCAGGCCGCGGGCGCCGAAGGTCGTGATGACCGGCGCGGCGATCTTCTCGGCGAGCGCGCCGATGGCGTCCCCCGCCCCGGACCGCAGCGCGCCGCCGCCCGCCCAGATCAGCGGGTGCTCCGCGTCGGACAGCAGCGCCTCGGCGCGCGCGAGGTCGGGGACGTCGCCGTCGGGCTTGCGGTGCGGCGCGGGCGGACGCCGGTGCGGCACCGTCTCGCGCAGGTAGTCGGTCGGCACGCCGAGGTAGACCGGACCGCTCTGCGGCTGCAGCGCGAGCCGCGCCGCGCGGTGCACCGTGGTGCCGATCTGGTCCGCGGCTCGCACGGTGAAGCCGCCCTTGGTCACCGGCGCGAACATCGCCTGCTGGTCGGACGTCTCGTGCAGCACGCCGCGGACGACGCCGGGCCGCCGCAGCGTCGACGGGATGTCGGTGGCGATTACCAGCACCGGAGCCGCGGACGCCATGGCTTCGCCGACCGCGCCGAGCGTGTTCGCGGCACCCGGACCGGTCGTCACGAGGGCGACGCCGAGCTTGCCGGTCGCGCGGGCGTAGCCGTCGGCGGCGTAGCCGGCGGTCTGTTCGTGGCGGACCCCGACGAGCTTGATGCGGGTCTCGGAGAGCGCCTCCCACAACGGCAGGTTGTGCACCCCCGGGAGGCCGAAAACGATCTCCGTCCCCAGCCCTTCGAGCGCGTCCACCAGCTCCCGAGCACCACTCACAGCCACGGCCCGGATACTGCCAGATCGTTCAACGATCTGGCAATCAGCCCCTAGACGATGTGCCGCTCCGCCGGTGCGGTATCGGCGCGGCCGAAGCGCCGGACGTCCAGCTCGGTGATGTCCACCGAAGCCGGTCTGCCCAGGTAGAGGTCCCGGATCAGCTCGCCGGTCGCCGGGGCCATCTGGAAGCCGTGGCCCGAAAAGCCGGTCGCGTAGAAGAACCGTGACAGCAGGACGCTTTCCCCGATGATCTGGTTGCGGTCCGGCGTCATTTCGTACAGGCCGGCCCACGCCGTCCGGACGCCGGCGTCGAGCACGGCCGGAATCCGGCGCCCCGCGAGTCCGGCCAGCCGCGGCAGCCACTCGCCCGCTTCGTAGTGGCCGTCGAACCCCGGGAAGCCGTCGTCCTCGGAGAACGACATCGCCAGACCCGCGCCTTCGCGGTGGAAGTAGAACGCCGACGGCAGCTCGATGGTCAGCGGGACGCGCTCCGGCAGCCCGGGCACCGGGCCGGTGAACACGACCTGCCGCCGGAACGGCCGCACCGGGAGATCCAGTCCGGCCAGCTCCCCGATGCGTCCGGACCACGCGCCCGCCGCGCACACGACCGCGCCGGTCCGGACGAACCCCTCGGTCGTATCAACGCCGGTCAACGTGTCGCCGTCGCGCTCGATGCCCGTCACCTCGACGCCGGTGCGCAGCGTCGCTCCGCACGCCCGCGCCGCACGCGCGTACCCGCGGACGACCGCGTCCGGCGTCGCCTTCGCATCGTCCGGGGACCACAGTGCGGCGACGATCCCGTCCGTCTCTATCAGTGGTAGAACATCTCGCGCTTCCGCCGGATCGAGCAGGTGGCTGCGGACGCCGTACTCGCGTTGCAGCTCCGCGCACTGCCCGATCGCGGTGACGTCCGCCGGATCGGTGAGCAGGTACAGGTAACCGTCGCGGCGGAAGTCGATCTGCGTGCCGAACCGCTCCGAGAAAGCGCTGTATCCCTCGAGCCCGCGGAGTCCCAGCTCGACGTTCACGCGGCTGGTGAACGACGACCGGATCCCGCCCGCGGCCTTCGCCGTCGAGCCTTCGCCCAGCCCGCCGCGTTCCAGCAGCAGGACGTCGACGCCGGCTTCCGCCAAGCGGAACGCGCAGCTCACGCCGATCACACCGCCGCCGATCACGACGCACTCGGCCATCGGTGGCAACGACGTTTCCCGGGCGCCGGCGACGGTCATACTCGCCAATGTAGAACGTGATCCACCGGCGGCCGCCGAGCGCGTAGAGTCGGCGTGCCGAGTGCGGAAGGTGATGTCCCATGGCGATGATGCCCGTGACCGACTCGATGTTCCTCCTCGTCGAAACGCGCGAGCATCCGATGCACGTGGGCGGCCTGCAGCTGTTCAAGAAACCCGATGGCGCCGGACCCGAGTACCTGCGCGACATCCGCAAGAACCTGCTCGAATCGGACAACATGCGCTCGGTGTTCCGGCGCCGCCCGGCCCGGCCCGTCAACACGATGGGGCACGTGGCCTGGCGCGCGGAGACCGACCTCGAGCTCGACTACCACTTCCGGCACTCCGCGCTGCCGTCGCCGGGCCGCATCCGCGAACTGCTCGAACTGACGTCCCGCTGGCACAGCACCCTGCTCGACCGGCACCGCCCGCTCTGGGAGACGCACCTCATCGAGGGGCTCGCCGACGGCCGGTTCGCCGTCTACACCAAGGTCCACCACGCGCTGATGGACGGTGTATCGGCGCTGCGCCAGCTGCAGGGCACGCTCTCGGACGACCCCGCGGATCTCGACTGCCCGCCGTGGTGGGGCAGCCGGCGCAAGGCGGGCGAAGGCCGCGTCAAGCGTCCTCGCTCGTTCCTGCAGACCGCGAGCAAGACCGCCAACCAGCTCGCGAGCCTGGCGCCGGCCGCGATGAAGGTCGCGCGCGAAGCGTTCGGTGAACACACGTTGACGCTGCCCGGGCAGGCGCCGCGGACGATGCTGAACGTGCCGATCGGCGGCGCGCGGCGGTTCGCGGCGCAGTCGTGGTCGCTCGACCGCGTCCGGCAGGTCGCGACGGCGGCCGGGGTGTCGCGCAACGACGTCGTGCTCGCGATGTGTTCGGGCGCGCTGCGGGACTACCTCATCGAGCAGCGCGCGCTGCCGGACGCGCCGCTGATCGCGATGGTGCCGGTGTCGCTGCGCCGGCAGAACGACCCGGGCGAAGCGGCCGGCAACAACATCGGCGCACTGCTGTGCAACCTCGCCACCGACCTGCCCGACGCGGGCAAGCGGCTCGTGACGATCCACCAGTCGATGCGCAACGGCAAGCGGCTGTTCTCGGAGCTGACGCCGTTGCAGACGCTGCTGTTGTCGGCGGTCAACGTCGCACAGCTCGGCGTTTCGCCGATCCCGGGGATCGTGAACAACACGCGGCCGCCGTTCAACCTGGTGATCTCGAACGTGCCGGGGCCGCGCAAGCAGATGTACTGGAACGGCGCGCAGCTCGACGGCATCTACCCGGCGTCGGTGCTGCTCGACGGCCAGGCCGTCAACATCACGCTGACCAGCAACGGCGACCACCTCGACTTCGGCGTCACCGGGTGCCGCCGCAGCGTTCCGCACCTGCAGCGGATCCTGACACACCTCGACACAGCCTTGGTGGAACTCGAAGCTGCGGTAAGGTAACCCGCTCACCGACACGCCCGCTCCCCCATCGGAAGGAATCTTTCCGAACCGGCTGGTCAGTCGCGTCCACACGCTCCTAGGGTGGCGGCGATCAGTCCCGGAGAGGAGCAGGAAATGACCGAATCCGTTGAGGTGTGGACGACTCCCGACTTCGTCGAGTACGAAACCCCCATGGAGGTCACCGCCTACGCGGCCCGCATGGCGGACTGACCGGTGCCCGTCGAGCCGCTCGCGGAAAGCGCATTCATCGCGGCCCTGCGCGGGCTTTCGGCCCGCTACTGGGGCACGCACCCGTTCCACCACCGGCTGCACGCGGGCGAGCTCGACGCGCACGGGCTGCGGACCTGGGCGGCCAACCGCTGGTACTACCAGAGCATGCTGCCGCAGAAGGACGCGGCGATCATCAGCAACTGCCCGCTGCCGGAGATCCGGCGCCAGTGGCTCGACCGGATCGTTTACCACGACGGAGCGCACGCCGGCGCCGGCGGGATCGAGCGGTGGCTGCGGCTGTGCGAGGCGGTCGGCCTGGACCGGGACGAGGTGCTCGACGAGCGGCACGTCGCTCCCGGCGTCCGGTTCGCCGTCGACGCCTACGTGACGCTCGCGCGGACGAAGCCGTGGTGGGAGGCCGTTGCGTCCGGGCTCACCGAGATGTTCGCCGGGCACCTGATGCAGCAGCGCGTCGCGGACATGCTCGCGCACTACTCCTTTATCGCGCCCGAAGACCTCGCGTATTTCACCAACCGCATCGACAAGGTCTCCGGCGAGGGCAAGGACACGCTCGACATCGTGGTCCGCCACTGCGTCACGCGGGAGCAGCAGGACCGCGCGATCGCCGCGCTGTCGTTCAAGTGCGACGTCCTGTGGTCGATGCTCGACGCGGTCGAACGGGCGGCGCGGTGATCACCGCAGGCTCGGTCCCGCAGCTCCGGCGCGGTGTCCGGCTGTCCTTCGACCACGTCCGGGAGACGCACGTGCTGCTGTTCCCCGAAGGCGTGCTGGTGCCGAACACCACCGCGGCGGCGGTCCTCGAACTCTGCGACGGTGCCCGGACCGTCACCGACATCGCCTCGGTGCTGGGCACCCGCTTCACCGGGGTCCGGGAGCAGGACGTCCTCGACGTGCTGGCCCGGCTGGGCGAAAGGCGGGTGGTCGCGTGGACGTGAACCCGCCGCTCGGGCTGCTGGCCGAGCTGACCCACCGCTGCCCGCTGCACTGTCCCTATTGCTCGAACCCGGTGGAACTGGTCACCCGCGACGCCGAACTGTCCACAGCGGACTGGATTTCGGTGCTCTCGCAAGCGCGCGAACTGGGCGTGCTGCAGGTGCACCTGTCCGGCGGCGAGCCGCTGGCCCGGCCGGACCTGCCCGAGCTGGTGGCACACGCGAGTTCGCTCGGCTGCTACGTCAACCTCGTCACCTCCGGGCTCGGGCTCACCGCCGCCCGGCTCGACGACCTCGTCTCGCGGGGGCTGGCGCACGTCCAGCTGTCGGCGCAGGGTGCGACGCGGGAGCGGTCCGACCTGCTGGCCGGCGCGCGGGCGTTCGACCACAAGCTCGCCGCGGCCGCCTCGGTGAAGTCGGCCGGGCTGCCGCTGTCGCTGAACGTCGTGCTGCACCGCCGCAACCACGACCAGCTGGCCGGGATCATCGAGCTGGCCGAGCGGATGGGCGCGGACCGGCTCGAGCTGGCGAACACCCAGTACTACGGCTGGGCGCTGCGCAACCGGGCGGCGCTGATGCCGACTCCCGAGCAGCTCGCGGCGGCGGAACCGATCGTGCGTGCGGCGGTTTCGCGGTTGCGGGGCACGATGGAGATCGTCTACGTCGTCGCCGACTACTACGAGCCGTACCCGAAACCGTGCATGTACGGGTGGGGCGCACGGCAGCTGACCGTCGCGCCGGACGGGACGGTGCTGCCGTGCCCGGCGGCGTCGGCGATTTCGACGCTGCGGCTTTCCTCCGTCCGGGACACGCCCTTGGCCGAGATCTGGTACCGGTCCGAGTCGTTCAACGCCTACCGCGGCGAGGACTGGATGTCGGAGCCGTGCCGCACGTGCGACCGCCGCGGGCTCGACTTCGGCGGCTGTCGCTGCCAGGCGTTCCTGCTCACCGGCGACGCGGCGGCGACGGACCCGGTGTGCTCGCGGTCTCCAGAGCGTCCGGTGGTCGACCTCGTGCTGTCGCAGCCTCCGGCCGCCGATCTGGTGATGCGCCGGTGAAGGTGATCCTGCTCGGCACCGCGGCGGGCGGCGGGTGTCCACAGTGGAACTGCGCGTGCCGCCTGTGCACGTCCGGGCTGCCGCCGCGCTCGCAGGACTGCGTCGCGATCAGCGCGGACGGCGCCGGCTGGTACCTGCTCAACTGCTCCCCGGACATCCGCGCACAGATCCTCGGGACGCCGGAGCTGCGGGCCGGCCCGGGCCCGCGGGAGATCCCGCTGCGCGGGGTACTGCTCACCGACGCCGAACTCGACCACTCGCTGGGCTTGCTGATGCTGCGTGAGGCCGGTGGGCTGCCGGTGCGGGCACCTTACGCTGTATGGCGCGCGCTGGCGCCGTTCCGCTCGATAGCCGACGGCTACGGCGGCTGGACGTCACTCTCGGACCTGCCCGGGCTGCACGTCGACGTGCTGCCGGTGAGCGACAAGAAGCCGAAGTACGCGGCCGCCGGGGACGGTCCGTGGGTGGTCGCCTACCGGATCACGGACCTCGCGACCGGCGGTGTCCTGGTCTACGCACCGTGCCTGAAGAGCTGGCCGGCCGGATTTGATTCCTTTGTGGACGGTGCGTCACTGGTTCTGCTCGACGGAACCTTCTACGCGCCGGACGAGATGGCGGGGGTCGGCGGGCCGGACCAGCTCGCGATGGGGCACCTGCCGATCACGGCGAGCCTGCCGCGGATCGCGGGGCGGCGCTGGGCGTACACGCACCTCAACAACACGAACCCGGTGCTGGACCCGGCGTCACCCGAGCACGCCGCCGTCCTGGCGGCCGGCGCCCAGCTGCCCCCGGACGGCACGTCGTACGTGCTCTGACCGCGACTCCCAGAACCCCCAAATAACTCTTTGACGGTCATGCCAGACTGACGTCATGCCCCACGACAACCTGCGCGTTCTGGCGCACCCGCTCCGCATGCGGATCCTGTCGCTGTTGACGGGGACCGCCCTGAGTGCGGCCGAAGCGGCGCGCGAGCTGGACGACACGCAGGCGAACATCAGCTACCACATCCGTCGTCTGCACGAAGCGGGCCTGCTGGAGGTGGCCGAGGAGGTGACGATCCGCGGCGGCCGGGCGAAGCGCTACCGCCACGACCCGGACTCGGGGCGCCGCCTGACCACCCGATCACCGATAGAGAACCAGATGCTGACGCAGGCGATCGCGACGGAGCTGCTCCGGCGCGCCGGACAGCGCGCCCCGGACCGTCGTGCCTCGCTGACGGACGCGGAGCTGTGGGTGGACCCGGCCGTGTGGGCGCGGGTGCTGGAGCAAGCCTCGGCGCTGAGCCAGGAACTCCACGCGGCGGCCCAGCCACCGCGAACGCCGGGGACGGTCCGGGTCAGCGCGAGTGTGGCACTCTTCGAACTGGGGGAATCCAGATGAACACCTCCCTGCTCGCCCCGCTTCGCGAAGCCCGGTTCCGCGCGCTCGTCACCGGGCGGACCTTCGCCGACTTCGCCAACGCCGTCGCTCCCTTCGCGCTCGCCTTCGCCGTCGTCGATCTGACCGGTTCGGCCGTCGACCTCGGGATCGTCGTCGGAGCACGGTCGATCGCCAACGTGCTGCTCGTGCTCTTCGGCGGGATGCTCGCCGACCGGTTGCCGCGGTCGGTCATCCTGCAGGGCACCGAGACCGCCGCCGCGCTCACGCAGGCCGCCATCGCCGCCAGTGTCCTCTGTGGATTCGCCTCGATCCCGCTGCTGGTCGGGCTCAGCCTGGTCAACGGCGCCGTCTCGGCCATCTCGCTGCCCGCGGCCGCGTCGCTCACGCCGTTGACCGTGCCCGCGCCGCTGCTCGCCCAGGCGAACGCGCTGGTCCGGCTGCTCTCCAACGCCGGCCGCATCGCCGGCGCGGGCCTCGCCGGCGTCCTCGTCGCCTTCGCCGGCTCCGGGTGGGCGCTCGCCGGCAACGCCGTCCTGTTCCTCGCGGCCGCCGTCTCCTACCGCCGCATCCACCTGCCGCGTGGCGAACGGATCCCCGGCAGCCGCCCGCTCGCCGAGCTCGCCGAAGGCTGGCGCGAGTTCCGCTCCCGGTCGTGGGTGTGGCTGGTCGTGCTGCAGTTCATGATCGTCAACGCGGTCAACGCGGGCGCTCTACTGGTGATCGGGCCGCTGGTCGCCGACGACACGTTCGGCCGCACCGGCTGGGGCCTCGCGCTGGCGGTGCAGACCGCCGGGTCGCTGCTCGGCGGTGTCGTCGCGGCACGCTGGCAACCCCGCCGGATGCTGCTGATCGGCGTCGCACTGGTGGTGGTCGACGCCCTGCCGATGCTGGCGCTCGGCCTTACGCCGTACGTCCTGCCGCTGCTGTTCGCGATGTTCCTGTCGGGCGTCGCGATCGAGCAGTTCGCGGTGGCGTGGGACGTCTCGCTGCAGGAGAACGTGCCGCCGGAGAAGCTCGCCCGCGTCTACTCCTACGACATGCTGGGCTCGTTCGTCGCGATGCCGCTCGGCCAGATCGCCGCCGGCCCGCTCGCCGAACACGCCGGCCGGTCGGCCACGCTGGTCGGCGCCGCGGCGCTGGTCGTCGCCGCGACGGCGGTCGTCCTGCTCAACCCGCAGATCCGCGGGCTGGTCCGCCACGCGCCGGTCAGCCCGGGCGCACCAGGATGAGGTTCAGCAAGCTGGCGCTGAAGACGACGTCGTCCCCGGCGTCGACGAGCTCGACGTGCGTGCGCACCAGCCCCCGGTCCGGCTTCGACCGCGAGAGCCGGGCCTCGGTGACGGTGGCCCGCAGCCGCAGCACCGACCCGGGCCGCACCGGCCGTGGCCAGCGCAGCTCGTCGACGCCCGGGCTGCCCAAGCTGGACACGGCGGACAGGTAGTGGTCGGCGAAGAGGCGCATCATCAGGCTCGCGGTGTGCCAGCCGCTGGCGATCAGCCCGCCGAAGGGCCCGTCCGCCGCGGCGGCGGCGTCGACGTGGAAGCTCTGCGGGTCGTAGCGGCGGGCGAAGCCGAGGACGTCGGCCTCGGTCACCTCGACGCTGCCGCAGTCGTGGGTGACGCCGGGGACGTAGTCCTCGAAGTAGCGATCGCTGGTCATGGCCGCAGGGTGCCACAGAAACACTTCGATCCGGAGCGAACGGTTAGGCTGCCGGCATGGTCGCCGAGCCCGACATCGCCGCGGTCGCCCAGGCGATCGGCGAACCGGCCCGGGCGGCGATGCTCCTGCAGCTGATGGACGGCGGCGCGCATTCCGCCCGCGCGCTGGCCACGGTCGCCGGAGTCGCACCCTCCACGGCGAGCACGCACCTGCGCCGCCTGTGCGACGCGGGCCTGGTCGTCGCGACCGACGCGGGGCGACGGCGGTTGCACGCCTCGCGGGACCGGAGGTGGCCCAGCTCGTGGAAGCACTGGCGGCGCTCGCCCCGCCCCGGCTGCCGTCCCGGCTCCAGCCCGAACCGCCGTCGGGACCGTTGCTGCGAGCCCGGGCGTGCTACGGGCACCTGGCCGGCCGGCTGGGCATCGATCTGGCGGAACTGCTGCGCAAGGACGGCGTGGTCGGCGAGCTGGCCCCCGGCGAGACCGGCGAGGTGCGCACCCTCGACCACCCGCTGCTGACGGCGCTCGGGATCATGGAGCTGCGCGGCGCCGGACCGCCGGTGCGCGCGTGTCTCGACTGGTCGCACGGGACCGCGCACCTCGCGGGGGTCTTGGGGTCCGCGTTGCTGACGGCGTTGCTCGACGAAGGGTGGCTACGCCGCCGGCCGGGCGGACGCGCGTTGCGCGTGACGGAGGCAGGGCGTCGAGGACTCGCCGAGTACGACCTCGGCTGAGCCCGCGCCCGGGTTCACCGACCCACCCGGAATTCCGGGGTCCGGTCGCGGTGGCCGTCCAGGCGCCACCAGCTCTCCAGCGTCTCCCGCAGCACCTTCAACAGCTCGCCGCCCGTCTCCAGGGGGACCAGCGCCGGTTTGCCGTCGTCCACCCGGAGGGCCGCCGTCAGCCGGTCGCCCTGCTCGATCAGGCCCACCACCAGCCGGGTCGGTTCACCCGCCGGGTCGACGGTCGGGATGACGCGCTCGTACCGCCAGCCTTCAGCCTTCACCCGGCCGAGGTTGGCACAGCCTTCGCCGCCCCGGCACGGGTTTCACCCTCACGTGTGGTCAGGCCGGCGCCCAGGGCCGGACTTCCTCCAGGAGCTTCGCCACCGCGAGCACGAGGTCGTCCGAATGCCGCGGCCCGACGATCTGCAGGCCGACCGGCAAGCCCGCTGACGTGCGACCGGCCGGGACGCTGATCGCCGGCTGCTGGGTCATGTTGAACGGGTACGTGAACGGCGTCCACTCCGGCCACTCGCTCAGCCCGCTGCCCGGCGGCACGTCGTGTCCCGCTTCGAACGCCGGGATCGGGACCGTCGGCGTGATCAGCACGTCGTAGCGCGTGTGGAACTCGCCCATCAGGATGCCCAGCGCGGCGCGCTCGGCAGTCGCGTCGAGGTAGTCGCTCGCGCTCCACTTCCCGCCGAGCTCCCAGACCTTGCGCAGCCCCGGGTCCGTCCGCTCTTCCGACCCCGGCGGGAACGTGCCGAGCAGCTTCGCCGCGCCCGACGACCACAGGATGTCGAACGCCGGCTTCGGGTCGGCGAACCCGGGGTCGGTCTCCTCGATGCGCAGGCCCGCGTCGCCCAGTGCGCGCACCGCCGCCGCGACGACCTCGGCCACCTCCGGGTCGACGTCGACGTACCCGAGCGTCGGCGAGAACGCGGCGATCAGGCCGCGCACGTCCCGCCGGACGGCCTCGCGGAACGACGCCACCGGCGGCGCCAGCGCGGCCGGGTCGCGGTGGTCGGGCAGCGACAGGACGTCCAGCAGCAGCGCGGTGTCGTCCACCGAGCGCGCCATCGGGCCGGCGTGCGAGAGCGGGCCGAACGGGCTCGCCGGGTAGAGCGGGATGCGGCCGTGCGTCGGTTTCATCCCGACGATCCCGCAGAACGACGCCGGGATCCGCACCGAGCCGCCGCCGTCGGTGCCGACGGACAGCTCGCCCATCCCCGCCGCGACGGCCGCGGCGCTGCCGCCGCTCGACCCGCCCGCCGTCTTCGACGGGTCGGCGGGGTTGCGCGTGATGCCCTGCAATGGGCTGTCGGTGACGCCCTTCCACGCGATCTCGGGCGTGGTCGTCTTACCGAGTAAGACCAGCCCGGCCTCGCGCATTCGCGCGGCGACGGGACTGTCGACGTCCCACGGCTGGTCCGGGCTGATGCTCTTCGAGCCGCGGACGGTCGGCCACCCCTGGGTCAGGAACATGTCCTTGATCGAGGACGGCACGCCGTCGAGCCAGCCGATGGGATTGCCGTCCCGCCAGCGGACCTCCGACGCCTTGGCCTGCTCCAGCGCCCGGTCGGCGTCGACGAGGCAGTACGCGTTGCAGTCGCCGTCGCGGGCTTCGATGGCCTGCAGTGCGTTCTGCGTCGCCTCTATCGGTGATAGCTCACCGGTCGCGTAGGCGGCGACGAGCTCGCTGGCGGTCAGCATCCTGTCGTTCATCCGGCTCCCTGGTTCCCCGACGGCACGTAGCCGAGCGTCTTGTCGACGACGTTGCGCAGCGGCTCCCCAGCCTGCCAGCGGCGGAAGTTCTCGGTGAAGACTTCGACCAGCGTGTTCCGCCAGCCGATGAAGTCGCCGGACATGTGCGGTGAGACCAGCACGTCCGGCATGGTCCAAAGCGGACTGTCCGGCGGCAGGGGCTCGGTGTCGAACACGTCGAGCGCGGCGCCGGCGATGGCCTTGCTTTCGAGCGCCGCGACCAGGTCGGACGTGACGACCAGCTCGCCGCGGCCGACGTTCACGAACCGCGCCGACGGTTTCATCGCGGCGAACGCGCGCGCGTCGAACATGCCCTTGGTGTGCTCGGTCAGCGGCGCGACGGCGACGACGTAGTCGGCGTGCGGCAGGAACTCCGCGAGCCGCGAGGACTCGTGCACCACACCGAAGTCGGGATCGCCCGTGCGCTCGCGACGCCCGGCGCCGCGCACCCGCATCCCGGCCGCGCGCAGCAGCCGCGCGATGGCCCGGCCGATCGGCCCGGTGCCGACGACCACCACCTCGCGCCCGGCGATCCGCTCGGTCTCGCGGTGCCGCCAGCGGCCCTCGCGCTGCAGGTCGTGCGACCGCGCGAAGTCCTTCGCGAAGGCCAGGACGACGCCGAGCACGTACTCGGCGATGGCGTCGTCGAAGACGCCCCGCGAATTGGTCAGGACGACGTCGCTCTCGACCAGTCCGGGGAACAGCACCGGGTCGACGCCCGCGCTCGCGATGTGCAGCCAGCGCAGGCGATCGGCCGCGTGCCACGCACCCGGCACGGCCGTGGAGAGGAAGTCGTAGACGAAGAGCGCGTCGGCTCCGGACAGCGCCTCGGCAAGGCCCGCCGCATCCGTGTAACGCACGACCGCCCCGGATTCGACAGCACGCATGTCCGGTGGACGGTGCTCGCCGCAGAGCACCGCCAGGACCGGAGCTTCCTGGTTTTCCGAGGCGATCACGTTGACACGGTAAAAGCGGCTCGTATGATTGTCAACAATCCGAGGAACGACCCCCGGAGCACCGGACGTGTCATCAAGTGCAGACGTATTCCGGAGGCTGAGCCTTGGATTTCGACTTCCTGGCGTTCGACGGCCCGCTGGCGCAACGCGGCATCGGGGTGATCGCGCCCTTCGACCTCGCGCTGGAACGCGAGCTCTGGCGCTGGGTGCCGATGGAGGTGTCCCTCCACCTCGCCCGGACGCCCTACGAGCCGGTGCCGGTCAGCATGGAGATGGCCCGGCTCGTCAGCGACAGCCACCACCTGGCCAGCGCGACGCGCGACGTGCTGCACGTCGAGCCCGAGGTCGTCGCGTACCTCTGCACGTCGGGCAGCTTCGTCAACGGCGTCGACTACGAACGTTCGCTGACCAAGGCGATCTGTGACGCCGGCGCGCCGGACGCCGTCACCACCTCGGGCGCGCTGGCCGAGGTGCTGCACCAGCTCGACCTGCACCGCGTCTCGGTGCTGACGCCGTACGACGCCGACCTGACCGTCGCGCTGCACGACTTCCTCGCCGAGCTCAACGTCGAGACCGTCGCCAGCGACCACCTCGGCCTGGGCGGCGGCATCTGGAAGGTCAGCTACCGCACCATCGCCGAGCGCATCCTCGCCGCCGACCACGGCGACGCCGAAGCGATCTTCGTCAGCTGCACCAACCTCCCCACGTACGACCTGATCGAGCCCTTGGAAACCGCGCTCGGCAAGCCGGTGCTGACGGCCAACCAGCTGACCATGTGGGCGTGCCTGCGCCGGATGAACCTGCCCATCGTCGGACCCGGGAAGTGGCTTCGTGACGTGTCGTGAAGGTATTCCTTGACCACCCCTCTAGGATTGTCGACAATTTGCGTCTCTCCGGAGGTTCCGTGACCACCATCGGTTTCATCTACCCCGACCACGCGGCCGAAGACGACTACCCGCTGGCCGAGCAGCTGCTCGGCGGCGCGGCGGCCGACGAGGGCGACATCCGGCTCGCGGTCGAGCACATCTACGGCACCGACAAGCACGCGGTGCCCGAACTGCTCGACCTCGGCAGCGAGAGCAGACTCGCCGACGGTGCCGCTCTGCTCAAGAAGCACGAGCCGGACGCCGTCATCTGGGCCTGCACGAGCGGCAGCTTCGTCTACGGCTGGGACGGCGCGCGCGACCAGGCCGACCGCCTCGCCGCCGTCGCCGGGGTCCCGGCCTCCAGCACCTCCTTCGCGTTCGTGCACGCCGCGCGTGCCCTGGACGTCAAACGGGTCGCCGTCGCCGCCAGCTACCCGGACGACATCGCCCGGCTGTTCGTGGACTTCCTCAAGGCCGGCGGCATCGAGGTCGTCTCGATGGCCAGCGCGGACATCATCACCGCCGCCGAGGTCGGTGCCCTGACCTCGGAAGCCGTCGTCGAGCTCGCCGTGCGCAACGACCACCCGGACGCCGACGCGGTGCTGGTGCCGGACACCGCGATGCGGACGCTCCAGGACATCAACATCATCGAAGCCGCGCTGAAGAAGCCCGTGCTGACCGCCAACCAGGTCACGGTGTGGGAGGGCCTGCGCCTGACCGGGCGGCACCGGCTCGTCCGCTCGCTCGGCGCGCTCTTCCGGCAACTGCCGGGCGGGAGCGCCTGACATGGCCCTGCCGCCGGGCATGCTGCCCGAGATCGAACCGGTCAGCCGCGAGTCGACGGCCGCGGTGATCGCGCGCCAGCTGCGCGACGCGATCATGACCGGCGCCCTCCCGCCCGGGACCCAGCTCGGCGAGACCGAGCTGGCGTCCCGGTTCCAGGTGTCACGGGGGCCACTGCGGGAAGCGATGCAGCACCTGGTCTCCGAAGGGCTCCTCCGCAGCGAGCGGCACCGCGGGCTGTTCGTGATCGACCTCGAGCCCGGGGACGTCTACGACATCTACGCGGCCCGCTCGGCGATCGAACGCGCCGCCATGCTGCGCGCCCTGCGCGGTGGCGAACGCGACCGGATCGCCGACGTCCTCGAGCACACCGTCACGGAGATGGCGACGGCCGCGAGCGAAGACGACCCGAGCGCGCTTTCCACCGCGGACCTCAGGTTCCACGAGGCGCTCATCAACGCCTCCGGCAGCAAGCGGCTCGTCCGGATGGCCCGGACCCTCCTCATCGAGACGCGGATGTGCCTCACCGCCCTGCAGAGCACCTACCAGCGGGTCGAGGAACGCGTGGAGGAACACACAAAGCTCATCCAGGCGCTTCGCGACGGGGACGAGGACACGGCGCTGAGCCTGCTCGAGGCACACATGGAGGACGCCGTCCAGCGGCTCGCGCCGGGGACGAGCCTCCGGGACGGGCACGCCCCGCCCGTGCCGGGCAACGCGTGAAAGAAGCGCCGGCAGCCGGGACTTGAGGGCCCGCGCACGTGTACGGAGAGCGGGCGCGTGCCACCGCCGCCGGGGCGGCACGCGCTCTGGGACGACCGGCTCGGGTTCCGGCTCCGGCTTCGGCTTCGGCTTCGGCTTCGGCTTCGGCTTCGGCTTCGGCTTCGGGGCGGGCGGAACACCCACCACCGGCTCAGGTGCGGGCGGAACGTCCAGCCCGTCCTCCGCCGCGGGTGTGGGCGGCACAGCCACCTCGACGACCGGCTCGGGTGCCGGTTCTGGCACGGGCGGAACACCCACCTCCACCACCGCCACAGGTGCGGGCGGAACGTCCACCTCAACCACCGGCTCCGGCTCCGGTGTAGGCGCGGACGCGGGCGCGGGCGGCACATCCACCTCGACCACCGGCTCGACCACCGGCCCCGGATCGGGCAGGCGCACGGTGACGACCCGCGTGGGCGACGGAAAGCAGTTGGTCAGCGGCCTACACCCGCACTTACGCGCCATCACGCACCCCCAGGACCGGCTGTCCGCCGCGGCCGTCGCGGTAGTCCGCGGACCACGGCCAACGACCGCCAGCGTCGGCGTGGACCAGTTGCAGTGCACGGATTTCCGGGCCGTACAGGTCGGCCGCGAACACCAGGTGCGCCGACGGTTCGGCCAGCGCGACCACCTCGACTGGGCCGCCCGGCATCGGGAGGCGTTCTCCCGCAGCGGGTGGCGAGCTGTCCAGGAAACGTGCAGCCGAGCCATTGAGCAGCTTGGCCGCCGCCTCGACCGGCAGGCCCGTCACGACCAGCTCGGGCAGGCCGTACCCGCTCAGGCCGATCGTGTAGGCCCATGGCGGGTACGACCCGTCGCTCTCGACTCCTTGCACCATCCAGCCGCGCTTCGCGACGCCGTCGCGAAGCCGTTGCACGTAACCGGATCTGTCCGGGTTCTGGCATTCGAAGCACATCGGTGGCTCCTCCCCCTCGGTGGGTTCGCGACCACCGTGCCGGAGGGCACCGACAAAAACTCAGCCCAGCGCTTCGGCCACCGCCGTGCCGAGGCGTTCTGTGGTATCCGTGCCGCCGAGGTCCGGGGTGCGCACCCGGCCTTCGTCGAGCACGCGGTCCACGGCAGCGCGGATCGCTTGCGCCGCAGCGGTTTCACCCAGGTGCTCGACCAGCATCGCGGCCGCCAGAATCTGCGCCACGGGGTTGGCGATTCCCTGTCCCGCGATGTCCGGAGCGCTCCCGTGGACCGCTTCGAACATCGACGGATGTTCACCCGATGGGTTGATGTTGCCGGACGGCGCCATGCCGAGCCCGCCGGTGATCGCGGCCGCGAGGTCGCTCAGGATGTCGCCGAAGAGGTTCGACGCCACGACGACGTCGAGCCGGTCCGGCGCCTGGACCATCCGCGCCGCCAACGCATCCACGTGCATCTGTTCACTGTGGACATCCGGGTACTCGGCCGCGACCTCGGCGAAGATCTCGTCCCAGAACGGCATCGAGTGGATGAGCCCGTTGGACTTCGTCGCCGAGCAGACGCGCGAAGACCGCGTCCGCGCCAGTTCGAACGCGTACCGGATGATCCGCGAAACGCCGACGCGCGTGAAAACCGACTCCTGCAGCACGAATTCGTCCGGCCGCCCGGCGTTGTGCCGCCCGCCGATCGCGGAGTACTCCCCTTCGGAGTTCTCGCGGACGATGACCAGCTCCAGCTCCTCGGCCTTCCGCCCGGCCAGCACGGACGTCGTGCCCGGCAGCAGCCGCACCGGGCGCAGGTTGACGTACTGCTGGAACGCGCGCCGCAGCGGGATCAGCAGGCCCCACAGGGAAACGTGGTCCGGAACGCCGGGGAAGCCCACCGCGCCGAGCAGAATGCCGTCGAACGCCGAGAGCTGCTCGACGCCGTCGTCCGGCATCATCGCGCCGGCCTTCGCGTACCTTTCGCAGCTCCAGTCGAACTCCGTCCACTCCAACGAGAAGTCGAAGAGGGCGGAAGCCCGGTCGAGGACCTTGCGGGCCTCGACCGTGACGTCCACGCCGATCCCGTCGCCAGGGATGCTCGCCAAGCGGTAGGCCGTCACAGGGCCACCGCGATGTACTTGGTCTCGAGGAACTCGTCGATGCCGACCGAACCGCCCTCACGGCCGAGCCCGGACGCCTTGATCCCGCCGAAGGGCGCCGCCGGGTTCGACACGATGCCCTGGTTGAGCCCGATCATCCCGGCCTCCAGCGCTTCGGAGACCCGCAGCGCACGCTTGAGATCGCTGGTGAAGAGGTAGGAAACCAGGCCGAACTCCGTGTCGTTGGCCTTCGCCACCGCTTCTTCCTCGGTGTCGAACGGCGTGATCGGGGCGACCGGCCCGAAGATCTCCTCGTGCGTCAGCCGCGCCTCCTGCGGGACGTCGGTGAGCACCGTTGCCTGGTAGAAGTGACCCGGCCCGTCGACGCCGGAGCCGCCGGTGAGCACCTTCGCGCCGCGGTCGGTGGCGTCCTTGACCAGCTCAGTCACCTTGTCGACGGCCTTGTCGTCGATCAGCGGGCCGACCACGACGTCCTTCTCGGTACCGCGGCCCATCGGCAGCGCCTGCATGCGCTCGGTCAGCCGCCGCGAGAACTCCTCGACGACGCCGCGCTGCACGTAGAACCGGTTCGCCGCGGTGCACGCCTCGCCGATGTTGCGCATCTTGGCCTGCATCGCGCCGTCGATCGCCGCGTCCATGTCCGCGTCGTCGAAGACCAGGAACGGCGCGTTGCCGCCCAGCTCCATCGACGTCCGCAGGATCTTGTCCGCGCACTGTTCGAGGAGCTTCCGGCCGACTCCGGTGGAGCCGGTGAAGGAGAGCTTGCGGGCCCGGCCGTCGCGGATCAGCGGCTCCATCACGCCGCCGGAGTCGCTGGTCGTGATCACGTTCAGCACGCCTTCGGGCAGCCCGGCCTCGGCGAGGATGCCGGCGAGCGCGAGCATCGACAGCGGCGTCTGCGCGGCGGGCTTGATCACCGTCGTGCAGCCCGCGGCGATCGCCGGGCCGATCTTGCGGGTGCCCATCGCCATCGGGAAGTTCCACGGCGTGATCAGCAGCGTCGGGCCGACCGGCTGCTTGGTGATGAGGAACCGGCCCACGCCGTTCGGGGCGGTCGCGTAACCGCCGTCGATGCGGACGGCCTCTTCGGCGAACCAGCGGAAGAACTCGGCGGCGTAGGCGATCTCGCCCTTCGACTCGGCGAGCGGCTTGCCCATCTCCAGGGTCATCAGCAGCGCGAGTTCTTCCTGGCGCTTCATCAGCAGCTCGTACGCCCGGCGCAGGATCTCGCCGCGTTCGCGGGGCGCCATCTTCGCGAAGTCGGCCTGCGCGGCGACGGCGGCGTCCAGCGCGGCGACGCCGTCCGCCGGCGACGCGTCGGCGACCTGGCACAGCTCCTTGCCCGTGGCCGGGTCGACCACCGGGAACGTCTTCCCCGCCTGGGCGGCGACCCACTTGCCGCCGATGAACAGTTCCTTGCCGACCGCGTCGACGACGCCGGACTCGGTGCTCGCGCTCATCCCGACTGCTCCTCACGTGTTGTCCCGAGGGCCATGCTATGGATATTGTCAACAATCGACAACCCGCTCAACCGACCTAGGAGCACGCTGCCATGGCCCAGCTATCTCCGCTGCTCAAGCAGGCAACGCCCGTCGTGGTCGACCACGGTGAAGGGGTTTACCTCTACGACGTCGACGGCAAACGCCACCTCGACTTCACCGCCGGGATCGGCGTCACGAGCACCGGGCACTGCCATCCGCACGTCGTGGCGGCCGCGCAGGAGCAGATCGGCAAGCTCGTCCACGGGCAGTACACGACGGTGATGCACAAGCCGCTGCTGGAGCTGACCGAGCGCCTCGGCGCGGTGCTCCCGAGCGGGCTCGACTCGCTCTTCTACGCGAACTCGGGCAGCGAAGCCGTCGAAGCGGCGTTGCGGCTTTCACGGCAGGCGACGAAGCGCCCGAACGTCATCGTCATGCAGGGCGGCTTCCACGGCCGGACCGTCGCGGCGGCGTCGATGACGACGTCCGGGACGCGGTTCAGCGCCGGCATCGGCCCGCTGATGGCCGGCGTGCACGTCGCGCCGTTCCCGTACGCCTACCACTACGGGTGGGACGAGCAGACCGCGACGAAGTTCGCGCTGCGCGAGCTGGACTTCCTGTTCCAGACGGTCAGCGCGCCGAACGAGACCGCCGCGATCTTCGTCGAGCCGGTGCTCGGCGAGGGCGGGTACGTCCCGGCGAACACCGAGTTCATGGCGGGCCTGCGCGAACGCGCGGACCGGCACGGCATCCTGCTCGTCGTCGACGAGATCCAGACCGGTTTCGGCCGCACCGGGAAGTTCTGGGGCCACGACCACTTCGACGTCTCCCCCGACATCGTGCTCATCGCGAAGGGCCTGGCGAGCGGCTTCCCGCTGTCCGGCATCGCCGCATCGCAGGAGCTGATGACGAAGGCGTTCCCGGGCTCGCAGGGTGGCACGTACGGCGGCAACGCAGTCTCGTGCGCGGCGGCGATCGCGACGCTCGAGGTCATCGAGCGGGAGAACCTGGTCGAGAACGCCGCCGAGCGCGGCCGCCAGCTGCTCGAAGGCGCGCGGGTGATCGCGGACAAGACGCCGGCGATCGGCGAGGTGCGCGGGCTCGGGCTGCTGGTCGGCTCGGAGTTCACCACCGCGGACGGCGAGCCCGACGCGGCGACGGCGGCGGCCGCGCAGCAGACCGCGTCGAAGAACGGCCTGCTGCTGCTCACCTGCGGGCCGTACATGAACGTAGTCCGGATGGTGCCGCCGCTCGTCGTCAACGCCGAGCAGGTCGACGACGCGCTGCGCATCTGGGGCGAAGTCGTCGCATCGGTCACGGGGAGCTGAGCATGGCCCGGTACATCACGATCACCCTCGACAAGCGTGGGGTCTCCTGCCGCGCGCGGCTGCTCGACGACGAAGCTCCGCGGACGTGCAAGGCGGTGTGGGACGCGTTGCCGCAGAGCGGCTCGGCCTACCACGCGAAGTACGCGCGCAACGAGGTCTACACGCTCGTGCCGCCCTTCGCGGAGCCGAAGCCGGGACGCGAGAACCCGACGATCACGCCGATCCCCGGCGACGTCGTGTACTTCGGCTTCGAGGCGTGGGAGATCGGCAACCCCGCGTACGGCTACGAGGACGACAGCGAGGCCCACGGCGACCAGGGCGCGACCGACCTCGCGATCTTCTACGGGCGCAACAACCTGCTGATCAACGGCGACGCGGGCTGGGTGCCCGGCAACGTGTTCGCCACGATCGAGGAGGGCCTCGCCGAGGTGGCGGCGGCCGCGCAGGACCTCTGGCTGCGGGGTGTCGAGGGCGAGACGCTCTCGTTCGCGCGAGCCTGATTCCGTTCTCCCCCAAGGGGACGCTGGGTGCGGTGACGCGCCCGGCGTCCCTTTTTTCTTCGCCTGCGACCACCCGAAAGGGTGATCATCGAGAAATCACCATTCGTGGCCGGTGATCACCGGATCGAGCTACCCGCGTACCCGGGATGCCGGATCAAGGATGGCATCACCGACAGTGATGATCGGCCCGCTTACTACCCAGAGTGGTTGACCGCCGAAACGGGCACCCCGGGGTCAAACACGAAGGGATTACGTGTTTAGCATGGGAAGATTCCGCGGCGCCCGAGTCTCTCGAAAACGGCTCTTTGACAGCTCGCCAGCACGGTGAAAACCTGATTCCGCTCTCGCGAGAGCATCTCCAGGGAAACCATTTTCGAATCACCAAGGAGCCATTCCATGCAGACGTTCGCCCAGCACGCCCACTACTGCCACGACATCATCACCGGCGCGCTGGCGCACCTGGCGCACGTTCTCGGCTGGCTCGTCTGAGCCTGACCGGAACTCGACGCCCGGCCGCGGGAAACCGCGGCCGGGCCGTTTTCACGCCAGCTCGGACAAGCGCGCGAAATCGTCGTCGGAAAGCGTGAATCCGGCCGCGCCGCAGTTTTCTTCGAGGTGTGCGAGCGACGACGTGCCGGGAATGGGGATCACCACCGGCGAGCGCCGCAGCAACCAGGCGAGGGACACCTGAGCGGGGGTCGCCCCGAGGCCGGCCGCGACCTTTCCGAGCGTTCCGCCCGCCGTCGCGTGGTCACCGCGCGCGATCGGCAGCCACGGGACGAACGCGATCCCTTCGCGCTCGCAGTAGGCGAGGACGTCTTCGGACGCGCGGTCGGTCAGGTTGTAGCGGTTCTGCACGCTCGCGATCGGCGCGATCGCGCGCGCTTCGGCCAGTTGCGCGACGCTGACCTCGGACAGCCCGATCCGGGCGACCTTCCCCTCGTCCCGCAGCCGGGCGAGCGCGCCGACCTGATCAGCGATAGGGACCTGCGGGTCGAGCCGGTGCAGCTGCAGCAGGTCGAGACGCTCGACGCGCAGGCGCCGCAGGGAGAGTTCCGCTTGCTGCCGCAGGTATTCGGGCCGCCCGAGCGGCACCCATTCGCCCCGGCTCGGGCGCGCGTGTCCGCACTTCGTCGCGATGAACAGCCCCTCGTACGGGTGGAGCGCGTCGGCCAGCAGTTCCTCGTTCAGGCCCAGGTCGTAGGCGTCGGCGGTGTCGAAGAACGTCACGCCGAGCTCGGCCGCGCGGCGGGCCACCGCGGCGGCGCCGTCCCGGACGTGGTCCCACTCGGTGAGCCGCATGGCGCCGAAACCGAGCCGCCGCACCGATACGCCGTCTTCGAAGGTGTACGTCGATGTCATGTCACGAAGCTTCATCCGATGCGCAGTCACCCACCAGAGATTTAGCCTGAGCTAAATCCTGACCGGTAATCGGGTGACTACGCATTTCCTCCGGGAACGCTCCGGCCTCCGCCCTACCGGCGGCCGAAGTACTCGGCCGCGAAGCCGGACAGCCGCTCCGCCGCGACGGACAAGTACGCGTCGGCGCGCCAGACGAGATTCAGCGTGCGGTGGCAGCCCGGCGCGTCCACGTGCAGCCAGACGCCCGGGATGTGCGTGGCACTGCGGGAGTACGCGGGCACCAGCCCGATCCCGAGGCCCGCGCCGATGAGGTCGCCGGTGGCGCCGGGCTCGTCGCTCTCGCAGGTGTACTCGGGACGCAGGCCGGCCGCCGCGAACAGCCGGTCGGCCAGCTCGCGCGGCCAGTAGCCGGGGCGGGTGGTGACGAACGGTTCGCCCGCGAGGTCGGCGATCCGCACGCGTTTCCGCCCGGCGAGCCGGTGCCCGACCGGTACGGCGAGCAGCACCTCCTCGTGCAGCAGTTCCCGCGTCCGCAGGTCCGCGCCGGGCAGCGGCTGCGAGGCGAAGCAGAGGTCGACCTCCCCGGCACGAAGCTGGTTCGCCATCTCGGTGGCCGACGACTGGTACAGCCGGATGTCGACGCCGGCGTGCGCCGCGCGGAACTCGGTGACCACGCCGGTGAGCGTGAGCAGGGTTTCCGCGGCGACCGAGACGCTGCCGTGGTCGAGCCCCGCGGAGTCGGCCAGCTCGCGGCGGGCGTCGTCCAGCTCGGCCAGTGCCCGGTCGACGCGGCGGAGGTAACCGGCGCCGAACCGGTTGAGCCGCAGCCCGCGGCCCACGCGGTCGAACAGCGGCACGCCGAGATCGGCCTCGAGCCGGGCGATCGCGCGGCTCAACGACGGCTGCGCGACGCGGAGTTCGGCGGCGGCCTGGCTGAGGTGCTCGCGGCGGGCCACCGCCTGGAAGTAGCGCAGCTGCAGCAGGTCCATTTCATAGCCTCGGAGTCATGATTCCATGGCGATTGCGGTCTTGGACAGCATAGATCGACGTCCCTAGCGTCGATCGGGTGAGCAAAGCAAGGAGTGTGGTGCGCGGGTTCGCCACCGTGCACGCCATCGCGATCTTCGGGCAGCCGGTCTTCGCGGGCAGCTACCTGACCGGCGACTACGCCATGCTGGCGGTGCACCGGTTCGGCGCGGACCTGGTCTTCGCGATCGGGCTGGCGCAGCTGGTGGCGACGGCGCTGCTCTGGTGGCGCGGCGCACCGCGGTGGCCGTTCTGGGCGAGCCTGCTGCTGGTCGCCGGCGAGACCGCGCAGTACTTCGCCGGTCTGGCCGGCGCTCTCGACCTGCACGTCCCCCTGGGCGTCGCGCTGGTCACGCTGGCCGTCGTCGTGCTGATCGCGAGCTGGCGATGAGCGGGCTGTCCCGGCGCCGGTTCCTCGGCCTGGCGGGCGGCGCGGGTTTCGTCGTGGCGGCCGGGCTGGCCGGGCCGAGGCTGCTCGGGCGGGCCGCGGCCACCGGGGAGCTGCTCACCAGCGAAGTGCCGCTGCCTCCGCCGTTCCAGGTCCCGCTGCCGATCCCGGCCGTGCTGTCGCCGCTCTCCCGCGACCCGGACGCCGACCGGTACGAGATCGTCCAGCGCGCGGCCACCGCGGAGATCCTGCCCGGGCTGCGGACGCCGATCTGGGGCTATCAGGGCACTTTCCCCGGGCCGACCATCGAATCCCGCAGCGGCCGGACGGCGATCGTCCGCCACCGCAACGAACTCCCCGTGCCGACCGTCGTCCACCTGCACGGCGGCCGCACGCCCCCGGATTCCGACGGCTACGCCACCGACCTCGTACTGCCCGCGAGCGGGTGGCGCACGGCGCACCACGGCATGCTCGACCCGGACGCGAAGATCACCCAAGGCGTGCGCGACTACGTGTATCCGTTGCGGCAGCGGGCATCGGCGCTCTGGTACCACGACCACCGGATGGACTTCACGGGCCCGGCCGTGCACCGCGGGCTGGCCGGGTTCCACTTCGTCCGGGACGCCGAAGAGGACGCGTTGCCGCTGCCGCGCGGCGAGCGGGAGCTGCCGCTGATGATCACCGACCGCGCGTTCGCCGCGGACGGTTCGATGCGCTACCCCTCCCTCGACTCGACGCTGAGCACCGTGCCCGGCGTCGAGGAGCCCTACGCCGCGGGCGTGTTCGGCGACTCGTCCTGGTGAACGGCGCGCCGTGGCCGGTGGCGGAGGTGTCCGCGACCCGGCACCGGCTGCGCCTGCTCAACGCGTCCAACGCCCGCCGCTACGACCTCGCCCTCGACCCGCCTCCGCCGGATGGCCCGGCCTTCACGCAGATCGGATCGGACCAGGGCCTGCTCGACGCACCACGCGGGCACGACCACCTGCCGATCGCGCCGGCCGAGCGGTACGACGTCGTCGTCGACTTCGGCCGTTACCCGGTGGGCACCGAGATAACGCTCGTTAACCGAGCGGGCACCGGCAGCGCCGCGTACGTGCTGCGGTTTCGCGTCGCCCGCCGCGGCACCGAAGACAGTCACATCCCGGACCGGTTGAGCACGGTCGAACCACTCGAGCGGACGTCGGCGAGAGTGATCAGGGAGTTCTCCTTCCGCGGTGCACCGACAAATGGACGGCACGGCTGGCTGATCGGCGGGGAACCGTACTCGCCGTCGCGGATCGACGCGCGGCCGCGGCTCGGCGACGTCGAGGTCTGGCGGTTCGTGGCGGACGTGCACCACCCGATCCACCTGCACCTCGTGCCGTTCCGCGTGCTTTCCCGCGGCGGCCGCGCGCCCGGGCCGTTCGACGGCGGCCTCAAGGACACGGTCGATCTGCGGCCGGGCGAGGCGGTGGAGGTGATCGCGCGGTTCGACGGCTACCGCGGGCGGTACATGTTCCACTGCCACAACGCGGAGCACGAAGACATGGGCATGATGGCCACCTTCGAGACCGTCTGAGCCGAATGTGAAAAACCTTCATAGCGGCGTACCGGCGGTACGTACTACGCTGCGGTAACCACAGCAACGGCGCGGAGGAGAGGCTGTCGATGGGCGACGTGGCGGCACGGCTGGCCGAGATCGTCGGGGACAAGAACCTGCTGACCGGCGAGGCGATCTCCGAGGACTACGCGCACGACGAAGCGTTGACGGCGGAGCCTCAGAAGCCCGCGTACGTCGCGAAGCCGGCAACCGCGGAAGAAGTCGCGGAGCTGCTTAAGGCTGCTTCGGAACACAACGTGCCCGTGACCGCGCGCGGTTCCGGCAGCGGGCTCTCCGGCGCCGCACGGCCGCGCGAAGACGGGCTGCTGATCTCCTTCGAGCGGATGAACGCCGTGCTCGAAGTCGACACCGGGAACCACGTCGCCGTCGTGCAGCCCGGTGTCACGCTCGCCGAACTCGACGCGAAGACCGCCGAAGCCGGGCTCAGCTACACCGTCTACCCCGGCGAGCTGAGCGCGAGCGTCGGCGGGAACGTCGGCACCAACGCCGGTGGCATGCGGGCCGTCAAGTACGGCGTCACCCGCAACAACGTGCTCGGGCTGCAGGCCGTCCTGCCGACCGGCGAGATCCTCCGCACCGGCGGCAAGACGTCGAAGATCTCCACCGGCTACGACCTCACGCAGCTGATCATCGGCTCCGAAGGAACCCTCGCGCTGGCCACCGAGATCACCGTCAAGCTGCACCCGCGGCTCGCGCACGGCGCCACCGTGCTCGCCCCCTTCGCCAACCTCGCCCAGGTGATGGCCGCCGTGCCGGCGATCCTCTCCAGCGGGCTCGCGCCGCACATCCTCGAGTACATCGACAACCTGACGATGGCGGCCATCGTCTACAACGAAAAGCTCGAGCTGGGCGTGCCGGACAAGATCCGCGAGACCAGCGAGGCTTACCTCGTAGTCGCTCTGGAGAACCGGGACAGCGGGCGCCTGCACGAGGACGTCGAGACGGTCGGCGAGCTGCTCGGCGAACTCGGCGCGACCGACGTGTACGTCCTCGAAGGCCCCGCCGCGCGCAAGCTGATCGAAGCGCGCGAAAAGGCCTTCTGGACCGCGAAGGCGGCCGGCGCCGACGACGTGATCGACGTCGTCGTGCCGCGGACCGCGATGCCGGAGTTCATCACGAAGTCGCGTGAGCTCGCGATGGCCGCGGGCGGCGGCGCGCTGGGGTGCGGGCACGCCGGCGACGGCAACGTCCACTTCGGCATCTTCTGCAAGGACGCGGACAAGCGGAAGCAGCTGCTCACCGACATCTTCGCGTACGCGATGGAGCTGGGCGGCGCGATCTCCGGCGAGCACGGCCTCGGCCGCACCAAGGCGAAGTACCACCAGGAACTCGAAGACCCGGCGAAGATCGAGCTGATGCGCCGGATCAAGCAGAGCTTCGACCCGGCCGGGATCCTCAACCCCGGCGTTCTCTTTCCCGAAGGAACCGCATGAGTGAGCTGAACGGCGCCCAGTCCTTGATCCGCACGCTGGTCGATGCCGGTGTCGAAGTGTGCTTCGCGAACCCCGGCACGTCGGAGATGCACTTCGTCGCGGCGCTCGACACCGTCCCGGAGATGCGGGGCGTGCTCGCACTGTTCGAAGGCGTCGTCACCGGCGCCGCCGACGGGTACGCGCGCATCGCGGACAAGCCCGCCGCGACGCTGCTGCACCTCGGCCCCGGCCTGGGCAACGGCCTGGCGAACCTGCACAACGCGCGCCGCGCGCACACGCCGATCGTGAACGTCGTCGGCGACCACGCGACCTACCACAAGCAGTACGACGCACCGCTGGAGTCGGACATCGAGGCCGTCGCGGGCTCGCTGGAAGGCTGGGTGCGCCGCTCCGAGCACACGAAGGACGTCGGGGCGGACGCCGCCGCCGCGGTCGCCGCTTCGCAGGACGCTCCGGGCCGCGTCGCCACGCTGATCCTGCCCGCGGACGCTTCGTGGGGCGACGGCGGCGAGACGTGCGCGCCCATCCCGCCGCGCGTGCCGCAGGCCGTCGACGCCACCACGGTCAAGGACGTCGCCGCCGTGTTCGGCACCGGCGAGCCGGTGGCGCTGCTCATCGGTGGCGGCGCGTGCCGCGAGGAAGGGCTGCGCGCGGCGAGCCGGATCGCCACCGCGACCGGCGCGAAGGTGTTCGTCGAAACGTTCCCAGCACGGCTGGAGCGCGGCGCGGGTCTACCGGTGATAGAGCGGCTCGGCTACCTGGCCGAGCAGGTCGCCTACCAGCTCGACGGGATCAAGCACGTCGTCGTCGCGGGCACGAAGGCGCCCGTGTCGTTCTTCGCCTACCCGGGCAAGCCGAGCGACCTTACGCCGGAAGGTGCGCAGGTGCACACGCTTGCGTCGGTCGGCCAGGACGTCACGCGCGCGCTGAACGAGGTCGCCGGCCTCGTCGCCGCGGACACCGAACCGGTGCTGTCGCCGGCGTCCCGGCCCGCGCTGCCGAATGGTCCGCTGACGCCGCAGAACTGGGTCGACGTCATCGGCGCGCTGCTGCCGGAGAACGCGATCATCGCCGACGAGGCCAACACGTCCGGCCTGCTGCTGCCGACGGCGACCGCCGGCGCCCCGCGGCACGACGTCCTCACGCTGACCGGCGGCGCGATCGGCTACGGCATGCCGGTGGCGACCGGGGCGGCCGTCGCCGCGCCGGACCGGCCGGTGCTGAACCTGCAGTCCGACGGAAGCGCGTTGTACACCGTATCGGCGCTGTGGACGCAGGCGCGGGAGAACCTGAACGTGACGACGGTGGTGCTCAACAACCGCGCGTACGCGATCCTGCGGATGGAGCTGCAGCGCGTCGGCGCGGCATCGGGCGGCCCGAAGGCGAACGACCTGCTCGACCTCTCGCGGCCGGACATGGACTTCGTCAAGATCGCCGAAGGCATGGGCGTCCCGGCGACGCGGGCGACCACGGCCGAGGAGCTCGCCGAGCAGCTGCAGCGGGCCTTCGCCGAACCGGGTCCGCACCTCATCGACGCGGCGGTGCCGCCGCTGCTCTGAACCGGACTATTCTCCCGGGCACACCTCGAGCCCGGGAGCGGCGGATGACCGAAGACGAACACGCGAAGCGGGGCATCGACCTCGAACGGCCGAACGCGGCGCGCGTGTACGACTACATGATCGGCGGCCAGCTGAACTACGCCGTCGACCGGATGTTCGCCGACCAGATCCAGAGCGTCCTGCCGAATGCCCGGCACATGGCGCTGACCAACCGGGCGTGGCTGCGCCGCGCGGCGCGGTTCGCTGCGGAGCAGGGCGTCCGGCAGTTCCTGGACATCGGCTCCGGCATGCCGACCGTCGGGCACGTGCACGAGGTCGTCCAGGCGATCGACCCGTCGTCGCGGGTGGTCTACGTCGACAACGAGCCGATCGCGGTCGCGCACAGCGAGATCGTGCTGGAGGGCAACGACAACGCGGCGATGGTCCAGGCCGACGCCGAGTACCCGGACGAGGTGCTGGAGCACCCGACCACCGCGGCGATGCTGGACTTCAACGAGCCGGTGATGGTGATCATGGCGGCGTTCGTGCACTTCATCCCGGACGAGCGCGACCCGGCCGGGCTGATCGCGACCTACCGCGACGTGCTCGCGCCGGGCAGCTACCTCGCGTTGTCGTCGGGCACGTGGGAGGGGCAGGGCGAGGAGTCCCAGCGCTCGGTGGCGCTGTACGAGAAGAGCGGCACGCCGTTGACGCTGCGTTCGCCCGACGAGCTGCGCGCGCTGGTGAAGGGCTTCGAGATCCTGCCGCCCGGAGTGGTGTTCACGCCCGAGTGGCGTCCGGACGGGCCGCTCGAAGACCCGGCGGAGCAGTCGGGCGGACTGGCGCTCGTGGCGCGGCGATGACCGACGACCACGCGCAGCGCGGGATCGACTTCGACAAGCCGAACGCGGCACGCGTGTACGACTACCTGATCGGCGGCAAGCTCAACTACGCCATCGACCGGATGTTCGCCGAGCAGATCCTCCAGGTGCGCCCGGAGGCCAAGGAGCTGGCCCTGATGAACCGGCGCTGGCTGCGCCGGGCGGTGCGGTTCGGCGCCGAGCAGGGCATCCGGCAGTTCCTGGACATCGGCTCCGGCATGCCGACCGTCGGGCACGTGCACGAGGTCGTCCAGGCGATCGACCCCGCGTCGCGAGTGGTGTACGTCGACAACGAACCGGTCGCCGTCGCGCACAGCGAGATCGTGCTGAAGGACAACGAGAACGCCGAGATGGTGCAGGCCGACGCCGAGGTCCCGGCGGACGTCCTCGAGCACGAAACCACCGAGGTGCTGCTCGACTTCGACCAGCCGGTCATGCTGATCATGGCCGCGTTCGTGCACTTCATCCCGGACGAGCGCGACCCGGCCGGCCTGATCGCCGCCTACCGCGACGCGCTCGCGCCCGGCAGCTACCTCGCGCTGTCGTCGGGCACGTTCGAAGGCCAGGGCGAGGAGGTCCGGCGCGCGGCGGAGATGTACCAGAAGAGCGGCACGCAGGTCGTGGCCCGCTCGAAGGCCGAGCTGCGCGCGTTGCTGGACGGCTTCGAGCTGGTCCCGCCGGGGGTCGTGTTCACGCCGGAGTGGCGGCCGGACGACCCCGCCGAGGTCGGCGAGCACCCGGAGCTGGCCAGCCAGCTCGCCCTGGTGGCGCGCAAGAACTGAGGATGTCTCACGTCGGCTATTCTCGCCGTCACACCGGACCGTGGAGCGGCGAATGAGTGAAGACGAGTACGCGCGGCGTGGCATCGACCTCGACAAGCCGAACCCCGCGCGCGTGTACGACTACATCCTCGGCGGCCAGCTCAACTACGCCGTCGACCGGATGTTCGCCGACCAGGTGCTCACCGCGCAGCCCAACGCGCGGGAGCGCGCGCGGCTGAACCGGCAGTGGCTGCGCCGGGCCATCCGGTTCGGGCTGGACAACGGGATCCGGCAGTTCCTCGACATCGGCTCGGGCATGCCGACCGTCGGGCACGTCCACGAGATCGCGCACGCCGTCGACCCGACGGCCCGCGTCGTCTACGTCGACAACGAGCCGGTCGCCGTCGCGCACAGCGAGATCGTGCTCGAGGACAACGAGAACGCGGTCATGGTGCACGCCGACGCCGAGTTCCCCGACGACGTCCTCGAGCACGAGACCACCGAGATGATGCTGGACCTCGACCAGCCGGTCATGGTCGTGATGGCGTTGTTCGTGCACTTCATCCCGGACGAGCGCGACCCGGCCCGGCTGATCGCCGCCTACCGCGACGCGCTCGCGCCCGGCAGCTACCTGGCCATGTCGTCGGCGACTCCCGAGCAGCAGAGCGACGGCACCGCCCGCGCGGTCGCGATGTACCAGAAGAGCGCCAACCCGGTGACGCCCCGCACGGCCGACGAGCTGCGCGCGCTCGTGGACGGCTTCGAGATCCTCGACCCGGGCATCGTCTTCATCCCGCAGTGGCGGCCGGACGACCCGGCGGACGTGCCGGAGAACCCGGCCGAGTGCGGCGGGCTCGCCTTGGTGGCACGCAAGAACTAGGCAACGGGCTAGACGGCGCCGACGAGTTCCGGTGCGACCCGCGTCTTCGGCACCAGCCCGGCCAGCAGCACGCCGGCCAGCGCGGCGAACGCGGCCACGGCGAACGTCGCCCGGAAGCCGAACAGCGACGGCACCGTCAGCCCGCCGACGGTGATCGTCAGCTGGGCCAGCATCGCCGCCATCACCGCGCTCGACACCGCCGTGCCGACCGAGCGCATGAGGGAGTTCAGGCCGTTCGCGGACGCCGTTTCGGTGACCGGCACCGAGCCCATGATCAGCGCGGGCATCGCGGCGTAGGCGATGCCCACCCCGGCGCCGATGATGACCGACGCCGTGATCAGCTCGGCCGCGTTGTCCATCAGCACGATCGCGAACAGGTACCCGACGGCGATCACCAGCGCGCCGGTCATCAGGGTCGGACGCGGGCCGAAGCGGGTGATGAGCCGGGCCGACACCGGCGAGAGCAGCATCATCACCAGGCCGTTCGGGGCGAGGGTGAGGCCGGACTCGACCATCGTCTGGCCCAGCCCGTAGCCGGTCGACGCGGACGCCTGCAGCAGCTGCGGGAAGGACAACGCCATGGCGTACATCGAGAACCCGACCATGATCGAGGCCAGGTTCGTGAACAGCACCGGCCGCCGCGCGGACACGCGCAGGTCGACGAGCGGATCGCGCCGGCGCAGCTGGTAGGCGCCCCAGCCGAGCAGGACGACGACGGCCGCCGCGGCGAACCCGAGCGTCGGCGTGCTGGTCCAGCCCCAGGTGGCGCCCTTGACGACCGGCAGCAGCAGGCAGACCAGGCCGGCGGCCAGCCCGAGCGCGCCGAAGTAGTCGAACGGCGCGGGCGTGCGCAGCGGCGACTCCGGCACGAACTTGACGATCAGCAGCGCGAAGAGGAGCCCGAGACCGGCGGACATCCAGAACAGCACGTGCCAGTCGGCGTTCTCGGCGACGATCGCGGCGACCGGTAGCCCGATCGCGCCACCCACCCCGAGCGTCGCGCTCATGAGGGAGATCGCGCCGCCGACGCGTTCGGGCGGGAGCTCGTCGCGCATGATGCTGATGCCGAGCGGGATGACACCCATCGCGCAGCCCTGCAGCCCGCGGCCGAGGATGTGGAACGCGAGCGCGCTCGTCGTCGCGGACACGACCGAGCCGGCGATGAGCAGCGCGAGGCTGACGAGGATCATCCGGCGCTTGCCGTAGAGGTCGCCGAGCCGGCCGCTGACCGGCGTGATGACGGCCGCGGCCAGCAGTGTCACGGTGACGACCCACGACGCGTCGGCCGCCGAGGCGTTCAGCAGCCGCGGGAAGACCGGGATGAGCGGCACGACCAGCGTCTGCATGAACGACGCGACCAGCCCGCACGAGGCGAGCACCACGACGATCGCGCGGCCGGACCGTCCGGTCTCGGACACCAGCACACCCCCGGTGTGTAGTTAGTACGCATCATGCAACTTGATGCACTGTACCTACGCATCGGGGGTTTTCCGCTCGATTGGTGCTCTTGTCACAACCAGGTGCGCACGCCTCCGTGCCCGGAACACGTGCCGGAGCGGTGCTGGCTGTAGCTGTAGGAGCCGTCTTTGCAGATCGCGGTGGCGCCGGACGGGTTGTCGCTGGGCCGGTGGACGCAGTTGCCGTCGGAGTTCCGGTAGTAGTCGGCCCGCACGCGGCCGGCTTGGCGCAATCAGCGCACCGCGGCGTGCGTCGGCGCGGTCTTCGGCACGACGGCGTGCGCCGGTAGTCGTGGCAACCGGCACGTCGGATGCGGCAATGGGCGTATCCGTCGTGCCCGTCAGCGTTTGTTACGGCCCCTAGACTCGCCGCATGGCCTGGTTGCGGCGTTGGGCTCCCGAACTCGCGGTCACCGTCGCGGTGCTCGTCGGCTCGCTGTTCGCCGTCCTGAACGACGGCGCCAAGCCAGCGCACCACGCCGCCGTCGGCTGGGTGCTCACCGTTCTCGGCTGCGCCGCAGTTTTCTTACGCCGTAAGTTCCCGCTGAGCGTCGCCGGGTTCACGCTCGTCTGCTGCGCCCTCTACTACCCGCTCACCGATCCGGACGGGCTCGTCCTGCTCGCCTTCGCCTACGCGCTCTACAACGCGGCCGCGGCGGGACGGATCCGCGGGGCCGCGCTGCTCGTCGTCGCCGCGATGGCCGGGGTCGCCGTCGGCGAGGTCGGCTCGCGGACCGGGCGGCACGTCGACAACTTCGCGTTCTTCCTGATGACCGGCTGGTTCGTCGCGCTCGTCGCCGGTGGTGCCGTCGCGCACTACCGCGCCGAGGCCGAGCGCACCAAGGAGGCCGAAGCCCGGGCCCGCGCCACGGACGAGCGGCTGCGCATCGCCCGCGAACTGCACGATGCCCTCGGCCACCACCTATCACTGATCAACGTCCAGGCGGGCGCCGCGCTGCACCGGCGTGATCCCGCGCAGGCCGAAGAGGCCCTCGGCACCATCAAGGACGCCAGCAAGACCGCACTCCAGGAGTTGCGCGCGACGCTCGGCATGCTCCGCCAGGCCGAGCCGAGCCTTTCGCGGGTGGCGGAACTGGCCGAGTCGGTCGGCGCGTCCGGGCTGACCGTGCGCACCGAGATCGACGGCGTCGCCCGCGACCTGCCGCCGGACGTCGAGCACGCCGCGTTCCGCGTGGTGCAGGAAGCGTTGACGAACGTCGCCAAGCACGCCGGAGCGAACACCGTCGTCGTCCGGCTGGGGTACGGCGCCGACGTGTTGTCCGTGCAGGTCGACGACGACGGCCGCGGCGGCGACGCCCCGCCGGGCACCGGGATCCGCGGCATGGCCGAACGCGCGCGGGCGCTCGGCGGGGAGTTGACCGCAGCGCCGCGCGAAGGCGGCGGTTATCGAGTCCGCGCCCGGTTGCCGGTGCGATGATGGGCCGATGATCCGGGTCCTGCTCGTCGACGACCAGCGGCTGGTCCGCGCCGGCTTCCGGTCTATTTTGGACGGTGAGGCCGACATCGACGTCGTCGCCGAGGCCGCCGACGGCCGCGAAGCTCTGCAGGCCGCGCACGACCACCGCCCGGACGTCGTGCTGATGGACATCCGCATGCCGGTGCTCGACGGCCTGGCCGCCACCCGGCACCTCCTGGAAGACCCGGCCGTACACAGTAAGGTCGTCATCCTCACGACGTTCGACCTCGACGAGGACGTCTACGGCGCCTTGCGCGCGGGTGCGAGCGGGTTCCTGGTCAAGGACACCGAGCCTGAAGAGCTGATCCACGCCGTGCGCGTGGTGGCCCGCGGCGACGCGCTGCTGGCGCCGTCGATCACCCGGCGGCTGATCTCGGAGTTCGCCGCGCGCGTCACGCGCCCGGCACCGGCTCCCGCGCTCGACCGGCTCACCGACCGCGAACGCGAAGTGCTCTCCCTGGTCGCGGCCGGCCTGTCGAACGACGAGATCGCGCGCGAACTGACCCTCAGCCCGGCGACGGCGAAGACGCACGTCAGCCGCATCATGACGAAGACCGGCATGCGCGACCGCGCGCAGCTCGTCGTCCTCGCCTACGAGTCCGGCGCGGTGACGCCGAGGTGGCTCACCCCCTAGCCGTACTCCCGCAGGGGTACGGGATACGCCGTAAGGGACACCGCCGGGAGCACGGCAAGTGTCCTCCGCTGCGCGACGCGAAGCAGTGCCCTCGCGGCGAATCCTTGTCCACCATGGACACCATCACTCGCCCCACCGGGGGAAGCCTGGCGAAACTGGCCGGCTGGGCGCAGCGCCACCGGTGGCTCGCCGTCGCACTCTGGGCGCTGGTCCTCATCGGCGTCACGTTCACGTCCCGCCTGACCGGCAGCGCGTTCCACGACGACAACTCGCTGCCCGGCACCGAATCGCAGCAGGTCGTCGACATGCTGCAGAACACCGCGCAGTCCGGCGCGTCCGCGCAGATCATGTTCAAGGCGGACGACGGGCTCGCCACGCAGCGCGCCGCGATCGAGAACACTCTGGGAAATGTCCGATCGCAGCCGCACGTGCGGTCCGTGACCGATCCGCTCGATACGCTGTCTCGGGACGGACGCATCGGCTACGCGACCGTCACCTTCGACGTCGCTTCGACCGACCTCGCGTACGACGACATCGTGAAGTTCGCCGACACGGCGAAGCGGGCCGGACCGGTCGAAGTAGCTCTCGCCGGCGACCCGATCGAGCGGATCTCGGGAGGCGGCGGCCCCGCGGAAGGTGTCGGGCTGCTGGCCGCGCTGGTCATCCTCGTGTTCCTGTTCCGCTCACTGCTCGCCGCAGGGTTGCCGGTCATCACCGCGGTGTTCGCCGTCGGCAGCACGCTGGGCGTGATCACGGTCATCTCGCACTTCGTCGACATCGCGAGCTACACCTCGCCGTTGATGATGCTGGTCGGGTTCGGCGTCGGCGTCGACTACGCGTTGCTGATCTTCTCCCGCTACCGCGGCGAGCTCCTCGCCGGCCACGACCGGGACACGGCCGCGCGCCGGGCGCTCGACACCGCCGGTCGCTCGGTGCTGTTCGCCGGGACGACGGTGATCATCGCGCTGCTCGGCCTGCTCGCGCTCGGCCTCGGCGGGCTGCGCGGGGTGGCGCTGGCCGTCGCGCTCACCGTCCTGATGACCATGCTCGCGTCGGTGACGCTCCTGCCCGCGCTGCTGTCGCTGTTCGGCGAGCGGCTCGAACGCGGCATCCGCAAGCACGCCGCCCGTCGCGAGCACGGCAAGACGTGGCGACGGCTCGCCGACGGCGTCCAGAAGCGGCCGCTGGCCCCGCTCGCGATCGGGCTGATCGTCCTCGTCGGGCTGTCGATCCCGGCCGCGGGCATGCGGCTCGGGTTCGCCGACGCCGGCACCGACCCCGCCGGATCGACGACGCGGCAGGCGTACGACCTGCTGGCCGAAGGCTTCGGACCGGGCTTCAGCGGGCCGTTGGCGATCGTCAGCGAAAACGGCGACACCGCCGCACTGCAGCAGAAGCTCGCGGCGACGCCCGGCATCGCGCGCGTGCTGCCGCCGATGGGCCGGACCGTCCTCGCGTTCCCGACGACCTCGCCTCAGGACGAAGCGACCGCCGAACTGGTGACGCGCCTGCGAACCGACGTCCTCCCGACATTGCCGGGCGGCCACTACCTGGTCGGCGGCTCGGTGGCGGCCGCGACGGACTTCGCGGACGCCGTCGCCGACCGGCTGCCGCTGTTCGTGCTGGTCGTCGTCGGGCTGTCCGCGCTGCTGCTGATGGTCGTGTTCCGGTCGATCCTCATCCCGCTGAAGGCGGCGCTGCTGAACCTGCTCAGCATCGGAGCCTCGCTCGGTGTCATGACGCTGGTGTTCGGCGACGGCTGGTTCGGCGCGCAGCCGGGACCGATCGAGGCGTTCGTGCCGGTGATGATCTTCGCGATCGTGTTCGGGCTGTCGATGGACTACGAGGTGTTCCTCGTGTCGCGCATGCACGAGGAGTGGCGCCGCACCGGCGACGCGCGCCTCGCGGTGCGCGAAGGCCTCGCGTCGACCGGCGCGGTGATCACCGCGGCGGGCGCGATCATGGTGCTGGTGTTCGGCGCGTTCCTGCTGGACCCGTCACGCATGCTGGCGCAGTTCGGCCTCGGCCTGGCAACGGCGGTCCTGCTCGACGCGCTGGTGATCCGCTGCCTGGTCGTCCCGGCGGTCATGCGCCTGCTCGGCGCGCGGGCGTGGTGGCTGCCCCGGTGGCTGGACCGCCGCCTGCCGCACCTCGCGCTGGAGCCCTAACTCCCCCAGGTCGCCGGCGTCTCGGACAGGCGGAAGTCCAAGTGCCCGCCGCGCAGGAACGACGCGTCGACCTTCCAGTCGCGCTGCGGCCGGCCGTCGCGGCGGACGTCCTGGACGTACTTCCCGCTGCCCGACGTCGTGATCCGGATCGGCGCGCCACCCGCCGGCCGGATCACGGCGGATTGGAACAGCGGGCTCGACAGCAGCAGCTCGCCCGAGCCCGGCGTGCGCGGGTAGATGCCGAGCGCGGCGAAGACGTACCAGGCGGACATCGTGCCGAGGTCGTCGTTGCCGGGCAGCCCGGACGGGCCGGTGCCGTACACGGAGTTCACCAGCTGCCGGACGGTCTCCTGCGTCTTCCACGGCTGCCCCAGCTCGTTGTACAACCAGGGCGCGTGGATGTCGGGCTCGTTCGTCGGGTCGTACTTGAGCGGGCCGCCGCCCTTCAGCTGCCAGTTGCCGCTCGCGTCGTGGAAGAAGCCGTCGAGCCGGGTGATCGCGGTGGCCTTGCCGCCCATCGCGTCGGCGAGACCGGAGACGTCCTGCGGGACCATCCACGTGTACGCCGCCGCGCTGCCCTGCGCGAAGCCGCGGTCGCTCGCCGGGTCGAACGGTGTCACCCAGCTGCCGTCGACGTTCCGAGCTTGCGTGTAGCCCGTCTCCGGGTTGAAGACGTTCCGCCAGTACGCACCCCGTGCGCGCATCTCCGCGGCTTCGCGCGGGCGGCCCAGCAACTCCGCGAATTGTCCGAGTGCCGAGTCGGCGACGGAGTCCTCCAGCGTCTCGGCGGCGCCGCCCCAGCAGTGGCAGACGTCGTTCGGCGCGTAGTGCGACGTGACGTACTGCGTAAGGTTGGGCCGCTGGCCGACGCACTGCCCGGGGCAGCCGCCGTCCTGCAGGCCTTCGGGGCGAGACACCGTAGCCTGCCGATACAGCGAATCGAACGCGCCGCGGTAGTCGAAGTTGCGCACGCCCATCGCGTAGAAGGTCGCGATCGTCGCCGCCGACGGGTCGCCGGTCATCACGTGCGTCGCGCCGTTGACGTGCACCCATCGGTCCCAGACGCCGTCGTTCTGCTTCGCGTAGTTGAACAGCGATTGCGCGAAGTTCCCCGCGACGCGCGGCTCTATCAGTGCTAGAAGCTGCACGTGCGCGCGGTACTGGTCCCAACCGGAGAAGTTGGAGTACTGCGCATCCTGCCCGCGTTCGACGCGGTGCGGTTTGCCGTCCATGCCGAGGTACTGGCCGTCGACGTCGCTGACGAGATTCGGCTGCTGCAGGCCGTGGTATAGGGCGGTCGTGAAGGTGATCCGCTGGTTGGCGGTGCCCCCGGAGACCTGCACCCGGTCGAGTTCGGCGTTCCACGCCTTCTTCGTCTTGGCGGCGAGGCTGTCCACAGTGGACTTCTTCGGCTGCTCGGCCCGGAGGTTGCGTTCCGCGCCTTCGAGCGAGACGTAGGAGATCGCGATCCGCATGGTGACCTTGCTGCCGGGCGCGAAGGTGACGTAGCCGCCGGAGCCGCGTCCCGCGCGGTCCTTGCCGGTCGCGTAGCCCTCGCCGCCGGTCTGGTCGGTGCCGCCCGGCTGGAGCGTCGCGTCCTTCCACGTCCCGGTGCCGGTGACGGGCTGGTCGAACTGCGCGGTGAAGTACAGCCGGTAGTAGGACTTGCGGTTGTTGACACCGCCGTTCGCGCGGCGGCCGCAGAACGCGCCGGTGAGCACGGACCCGGTCACGCGCCGGTTCGCCGCGTCGATGTGCGTCTCGGCGTCTTCGCTGCCGTTCAGGGAGTTCGACGTCCGGAAGAGCAGGCTGGCCGGCTTGTCCCGCGGGTAGGACAGCGTGCCGATCGCGGTCCGTTCGGTCGCGGCGACGTCGGTCGTGACGCCGCTCTGCAGGCCGAGTCGGTAGCGGCCGGGGGTCGCGGCTTCGTCGGCGTGGCTGAAGTTGCTCGCGTAGACGGCGTCGGTGGTGTCGGCGGTCGGCGACGAGGTGACGTCGCCGGCGAAGGGCAGGATCGGCACGTCACCGGCGGCCCCGGGGTTGCAGCCGGCGCCGTTGACGTGGGTGAGGCTGAAGCCGCGCAGGCGCGTGGTGTCGTACTGGTAGCCGTTGGCGGCCCCGGTCGACGTCTGGTCGCCGCGGGTGCTGGTCGGGCTCCAGGCGAGCATGCCGAACGGCGCGGTGGCGCCGGGGTAGGTGTTGCCGTCCCCGGCGGAGCCGATGAGCGGATCGACGAAGTCGGCAGAAGTCAGATCGGCGGCTGCTGACATCGTTGTCAACGTCGAGGCGAGCAGGGCGGCGGCGAGCGCCACCGTGAGGGAACGGCGCATGGGCGGAGATTAACCCGCGCGTGGTGACCGATGGGCGAACGGAAGCGGACAAACAGGCGGACACGTCGAAGGCCGCCACCGGAGTGACGGCCTTCGACGCTTCAGCCCTTATTCGTAGATCTCGCCCTTGGCGGCCTTCTCCACCAGCGAAGCCGGCGGCTCGAAGTGGTCGCCGTACCGGGCGGCCAGCTCACGCGACCGGTCGACGAAGCCCTGCAGGCCACCCTCGTACTGGTTGATGTACTGGATGACACCGCCGGTCCACGCCGGGAAGCCGATGCCGAAGATCGAGCCGATGTTGGCGTCCGCGACCGACGTCAGCACGCCCTCGTCGAAGCACTTCACCGTCTCGAGCGCCTCGGCGAACAGCATCCGCTCCTTGAGGTCCTCGAACGGCACCTCGGTCGAGCCCGACTTGAACGCGTCGCGCAGGCCCGGCCACAGCCCGGCCCGCTTGCCCTCGGCGTCGTACTCGTAGAAGCCCGCGCCCGTCGAGCGGCCCTTGCGGTCGTACTCGTCGAGCATCCGGTCGATCACGGCCTCGGACGCGTGCGCCTTCCACGTGCCGCCCGCGGCCTCGATCGCCTCACGGGTTTCCTTGCGGATCTTACGCGGTAAGGTCAGCGTCAGCTCGTCCATCAGCTGCAGCGGCGGCGCCGGGTAACCGGCCTGCGAACCCGCCTGCTCGATCGACGCCGGCTCGACGCCCTCGCCCAGCGCGGCGACGGCTTCGTTGATGAACGTGCCGATCACGCGCGAGGTGAAGAAGCCGCGGCTGTCGTTGACGACGATCGGGGTCTTCTTGATCTGCAGCGTGTAGTCGAAGACCTTGGCCAGCGTCGCCGGCGACGTCTTCTCGCCGCAGATGATCTCGACCAGCGGCATCTTGTCGACCGGCGAGAAGAAGTGGATCCCGATGAAGTCCTCGGTCCGCTGCACGCCCTCGGCGAGGGTGGTGATCGGCAGCGTCGAGGTGTTGGAGCCCAGGACCGCGTCGGCGTTGACGACGCTCTCGATCTCGCCGAACACCTTGTGCTTCAGCTCGACGCTCTCGAAGACGGCCTCGATGACAAAGTCGACGCCCGCGAAGTCGGCCGGGTCACCGGTCGGCTTGATCTTCGCCAGCAGCGCGTCCGACTTCTCCTGCGTGGTCTTGCCGCGCGAGAGGGCCTTCTGCTCGAGCTTCTCCGCGTAGCCCTTGCCCTTCTCGGCCGCCTCGAGCGAGACGTCCTTGAGGACGACGTCGATGCCGGCCTTCGCCGAGACGTACGCGATCGCGGCGCCCATCATGCCCGCGCCGAGCACGCCGACCTTCTTGGCCGTGTACTTCTCGAAACCGTCGGGCCGCGAGCCGCCCGAGTTGATGGTCTGCAGGTCGAAGAAGAACGCCTTCGTCATGTTCTTCGAGACCTGGCCGGTGGCGAGGTGGATGAAGTAGCGCGTCTCGATCTGGATCGCGGTGTCGAAGTCGACCTGCGCGCCCTCGATCGCGGCGGCCAGGATCGCCCGCGGCGCCGGCATGTTCGCGCCCTTGATCTGCTTGCGCAGGTTCGCCGGGAACGCCGGGAGGTTGGCCGCGAAGCTCGGGTTCGACGGCGTGCCGCCCGGGATCTTGTAGCCCTTGACGTCCCACGGCTGGACGCCGCCCTCGGGGTTCGCTTTGATCCACGCCTTCGCGGCGGGGACGAGCTCCTCCACCGTGCCGACGAGCTCGTGCACGAGGCCGAGCTCGAGCGCCTTGGCGGGACGGTGCCGCTGACCCTGCAGCAGGACGTTCAGCAGCGCGCTCTGGATGCCGAGCAGGCGGACGGTGCGCACGACGCCACCGCCGCCGGGCAGCAGGCCCAGCGTCACCTCGGGCAGACCGATCTGGCTGCCCTTGACGTCGGCGGCGATGCGGTGGTGCGTCGCCAGCGCGATCTCCAGGCCACCGCCGAGCGCGGCGCCGTTGATCGCCGCGACGACCGGCTTGCCGAGCTGCTCGATGCGGCGCATCTGGCCCTTCATCGCGCCGCTGCCCTCGGTCAGCTCGACCGCGTTCTCGGGCTTCGCCTGGATGAGGTCGTTCAGGTCGCCGCCGGCGAAGAAGGTCTTCTTGGCGGACGTGATGACGACGCCGGTGATGGAGTCCTTCTCGGCCTCCAGGCGGTCGACGGTCACGCCGAGCGACTCGCGGAAGTCGGCGTTCATGGTGTTCGCCGACTGGTTCGGGTCGTCCAGGGTCAGGGTGACGATGCCGTCGGAGTCCTGCTCCCAGCGGATGGTCTTGCTCTCGGCCATTGTGGTCCTCACACCCGCTCGATGATGGTCGCGACGCCCATGCCGCCGCCGATGCACAGGGTCACCAGGGCGCGGCGCGCCTGGCGGCGTTCGAGCTCGTCGACCACGGTGCCGACCAGCATCGCGCCGGTGGCGCCGAGCGGGTGGCCCATGGCGATCGCGCCGCCGTTGACGTTGACCTTCTCCTCGTCGAGGTGCAGGTCCTTGATCCACTTGAGCACGACGGACGCGAACGCCTCGTTGAGCTCCCACAGGTCGATGTCCTCGGGCTTGAGGCCCGCGGCCTTCAGGACCTTCTCGGTGGCCGGGGTGGGGCCGGTGAGCATGATCGTCGGCTCGGAGCCGATCGACGCGGTCGCCACGATCCGGGCGCGCGGGGTCAGGCCGAAGGTCTTGCCGACCTGCTCGGAGCCGACGAGGACCAGCGCGGCGCCGTCGACGATGCCGGATGAGTTGCCGCCGGTGTGGACGTGGTTGATCTTTTCGACCGAGTGGTACTTCTGCAGCGCCACGGCGTCGAAGCCGCCCAGCTCGCCGATGCCGGCGAAGGCGGGCTTGAGCTTGCCGAGACCCTCGACGGTCGACCCGGGACGGCGGTGCTCGTCGTGGTCGAGGACCGTGACGCCGTTGATGTCCTTGACCGGGACGACGGACTTGGCGAAGTAGCCGCCGGACCAGGCCGCCTCGGCGCGGTCCTGCGAGCGGACGGCCCAGCGGTCGACGTCCTCGCGGGAGAAGCCCTCGATGGTCGCGATCAGGTCGGCGCCGGTGCCCTGCGGAACGATGTAGTTGTCGTAAGCGGTGGCCGGGTCCATGAACAGCGCGCCGCCGTCGGAGCCCATCGGCACGCGCGACATCGACTCGACGCCGCCGGCGATGATCAGGTTGTCCCAGCCGGAGCGGACCTTCTGCGCGGCGGTGTTGGTGGCTTCCAGGCCGGAGGCGCAGAAGCGATTGAGCTGCACACCCGCGACGGTCTCGGGCAGGCCGGCGTTCAGCGCGGCGGTGCGCGCGATGACGGCGCCCTGCTCGCCGACGGGCGAGACGACGCCGAGCACGATGTCGTCGATCGCCTTCGGGTCGAGGTTCGGGTGGCGGACCTTGAGCTCTTCGATCAGGCCGACCACCAGGTCGACCGGCTTGGTGCCGTGCAGGGCACCGCCCTTGTTCTTGCCGCGAGGCGTGCGGATCGCCTCGTAGATGTAGGCCTCGCTACTCACAGAACAACTCCTCGCGAGCGGGTGGACGTCTTCGTGCCATGGCCGATGATACCGACCAGTAGGGCTAATGGCCATTAACATATCGCCGGATAACCCCATGGTGTCAATGGGTTGCAGATGTGCCGTTAGCCGCTATCGTTCACTCACCATGACCGACTCTGTGCGTAGTGCGCGCCCGCGCGACCGCAAGGCCCAGCTGGCCGCGGTGGCGGCGGAGCTGTTCCGCGCCCGCGGCTTCCCCGGAGTCGGCATCAAGGACATAGCGGACGCGGCCGGCGTCACCGGGCCCGCGCTGTACCGGCACTTCGCGGACAAGCAGGCGATCCTGTCTTACGTTGTACTGAACGGCTTCGAGGACCTGGAGGAGGCGACGGCTTCGGCCTTGTCGGACTCGGTTCCGCAGTCTGACCAGCTGGAATCCCTCCTCGGCCGGCTCGCGACGCAGGCCGTGGAGCGCCGCGAGATCGCGGCGTTGTGGCGCTGGGAAGGACGCCACCTCCCGAAGGAGGACCAGCGCGAGATCGCCCGCCGTTCGACACTGGCGCTGACGACGTGGTCGAAAGCGCTGCTGGTCCAGCGCCCGGAACTGCCGGCCGAGGACGCGGAGCTGCTCTGCTGGGCGGCCCTATCGGTGTTCGGGAGCGTATCGGTCCACCACACGACGGTGGCCCGCCGCCGGTTCGCGGCACTGCTGGTCGAGCTGGCGCTGAGTGTGCTGAACGCCACACTCCCGGCGCCGTCTTCATCGCCTGCTCCGCCGAGCCTGAGCCTCGGTACGCCGTCCCGCCGAGAGCAGGTGCTGGCGGAGGCAACGGCCCTGTTCGCCCACCGAGGCTTCCACGACGTGAGCATGGAGGACATCGGCGCGGCGGCGGGCATAGCGGGCCCCAGCGTGTACCGCCACTTCCCCAGCAAGGCGGCACTGATGGTGGCAATCGGCCACCGAGCGGCGGACAGGCTGGCGTTGGCGGCCGAGCGGGCACTGCAGGCACCAGACGAGCTGTCGGCCCTCCGCCGGCTGGCAGCGTCATACGTGCACACGATCTTGCACACACCGGAGCTACTGGTGTCGTTCTCGGCGGACCGCGTGACGATGCCGGACCGGGACAAGGCGGACCTGCTGCGGGTCCAACGGGCCTATGTCGCGCAGTGGGTGACACTGCTTTCGGCGGTCCGCTCTGAACTGCCACCGAGAGAAGCGAAGATCACGGTGCATGCGGCGCTGACGATCGCGAACGACCTGGCCCGAACCCGCCGGGTGGCCGCCCGGCCGAACTTCGAAGCCGAGCTGACGACCTTGTTGCAGACCGCGCTTGGGGTATCGGTGGCGTTTTTCGAACCGCACGAGTGACAATTCCCGGACATCTCACCGGAGTGTTACGGAAACAAACATTCCAACCCGCCAACTCACCCTGCTGGATCCGCCCGCGGAGTGTCGGCGGCGACGCAGAGTCGCACCCCCGGTGCGCACAGAAGCAGGGGTGCCTCTCCGACGTCCCGCGCGATACTCTGCGCGGGAGTTCGCACGTGCCGGACCGGGCCCCGCGCGAAACACGGGACCGACCGTGCGCTAATTTTCTGCCCTCTAGTCTGGCCCACCGGGAGAGGACGTCGATGCGATCGCCGGGCAGCAACGGAGACCCGGAGATTTCATCCGAACTCCTCGATCTTGGTTCCCTGTCGCTGTCCGCGTTACGGGCGCTCGACTCCGCCACCCTTCGCCGCTCATTGCGGCACGCCGTCGTGCGGGCCGCCCACATTCCCGTCACCGCCAGTTCGAGTGGCGGGGCCAAGCGGGTCGATTGATCCGGGGAAAGGGTTTTCGCGTGTCGAGACCGAACAACACGGTTCCCGAACCGGCCAAGCACACCCTGCCCTGGGCGGTCTTCGACCAGCTCTCCCGCGGCGAGGGCGGGACCGGTGGAGTGCGCGCGCTGCGCGCGGTGGAACGTAGCAGGCGGCTGCTCCTGCTGCGATGTCTGATGGACGAAGCCGGCGAGGCACCTGGAACGCCGCTACCCTCCCCGGAAGCAGCGTGGGATCTGCTGAGCGAGGTGGAACCGGCGTCCCCGCACGCGCTGAACACAGTGCTGAACCACCCGTACACAGGGTTCTGGGTGGGCTACGCGACCCGCATGCTTCACGAGCACCTAACTCCGTCGCAGCCGTCTTGGATGATCATCGGGCACCTCAACGCCCTAGCCGCGGCCGCCGCCATCCGTGCGGGGCTCGATTTCGCTCTCGATGTTCCGGCGTGGCAGGGCAGGGTCACACTGCCTACTCTCGGCATGGCCCAGCTCACGCACCCCCAAGCGTTCTCGGCCGCCCGGGTGCTCAGCGAGCACGGTGTCGTGCGCGTGGTCAACGACCATGCGTCGGTGACCTTGCCGGCCGACCCGACGACCAGCTCGGCCGGCTGGTCCGGCATCCGGACGATCGCGCTGGGCACCGGCTACGCCGTGCTGAACCTGCGAATCGACGACCTCGACCCGTATCGCGGCCTGTTCGAGCCGATCGCTCCCGACCGGCTGAGCGCCGAGGCGTTCGAGACCTGGAGTAACGTGCTCGGCCGGGCTTGGGGGATGATCGCCGATCACCTGCCGGAGTTCACGGCGGCATTGCCCGCCGGGCTCGATTCGATCGTCCCGGCTCCCGCCGTGCCTTTCCGGCTGCCCAGCGCGTCGACCGGGGAGGCCTTCGGCAGCGCGGTGATCGCCGAGCCCGACGACCCGGCACCGCTGGCTGCCGCTCTGGTTCACGAGTTCCACCACATCCGGCTCGGCGGTCTCCTGCACCTGGTCCGACTGCATGACGACGATCGCACCGAGCGGCTCTACGCACCTTGGCGTGAGGACCCTCGACCACTCGGCGGGGTCGTGCACGGCATTTACGCCTTCTTCGGGGTGACGTGGTGCTGGATGGCGTTTTCCCGCGCGGCACCGGATGACCGGCTCGCGGCGTTCGAGTTCGCGCACTGGCGTGGCCAGACCTGGCGAACGCTGCTGGCAGTACGGGAAGATCCGGCGCTGACCGACGCGGGCCGGCGGTTCCTCGCCGGGGTTGCGGAGCGGATGCGGCCGTGGCAGGACGAACCCGTCCTGACGGAAGCGGCGCGCTGGGCCGACATCCTGACCGCCGATCACTACGCCGGCTGGCGGATGCGTCATCTCCGGCCCGCACTCGAGACGGTCAAGGAGCTCGTGAGCGCATGGCTGGCGGGCGACGCCCGGCCGCCCGCCGTCGACCTCACGGAATCCGTGGTCCTGGACACCGTCTCCGACGGCAGGTGGGAAAACGCCCGCGCGGACCTCGTCAGATTGCTGCTCGGCGAACACGGCGACGCTCGGCTGGCCGAACTCTGGCCGCAGGTGCCCGGCGCGATCCAGGCCGACTTCGCGTACGTGGCCGGGCATGCCGACGACGCCGTCGCCGGCTACCGGGCCGCGCTCGAAGCCGACCCCGACGACCCCGCCGCACTGGTCGGACTCGGCCTCACACTATCCAAAAAGGACAGTATAGCCGCGCGAATCCTGTTGCGATGCCCGGAGTTGGTCCGCGCAGTTCACCGCGACCTGCGCAGCGAGACGCCGGTGCCTCCTACGGTCGAAGACCTGGCCACGTGGATCGGCGGGGCTCCGGTCTGAACTTCCGCCGCTACAACGGCATCGGGTCGATGTCGCACTCCGCCCGGATGCCCTGTTCGGCCGCGGCCACCATCGGATGGCCGTCCCGCAGCACGCGCTGGAGCCGGGCCACCGATGCCAGCTGCTCGGCCCGGCCCTCCAGGGTCCGGTCCAGCCGCTGCAGGTCGAGCGCACGGTTGAGCCTGGTCGCCAGCGTGCCGGGATGGTGGTCCCCCAGCGTGCGACGCGCCCGGATCAGCACTTCGGTGTTCAGCAGGAGAGCGCGTTCGAACTCACCCAGCGCGTACCAGTCGTTCGCCAGGTTCGTCGCGCAGGCGACGGCGTGCGGATGGTCCTCGCCGAGCCGGCTCCGGAGCCGCTCGAACGACCGTTCGTCCTGTTGCGCGGCCGCGTCGGCATTTCCTCGTTGCCGCAACGTGACGGCCAGGTCCACCTCGGCGGCCAGGGTGTGCGGGTGGTGTTCGCCGAGACTGCGGCGGTAGAGGTCGAGTGCCCGTAACCCGAGTTCGAGTGCCTCGTCCAACCGCCCCGCGTGACGCAGGTCGATGGAATGCGCGAGCGCGCACGCCATCGCGTTCGGGTGTCCTTCGCCGTAGCTGAGCCGGAACTGCTCGAGGGCGCGGCCCGACAAGGTCAGCGCCGCGGGGTAGTCGCCGTCCTTGCGCCTTGCCACGGCGAGGAAGTGGTTGCGCCGCAGCACCCCGACCGTGCCCTCGCCGAACAGTTCACGGACGCGTTTGACGACCTTCTCCTGCTCGGCCCTGGCCCAGGCGAAGTCGCCCAGTTCGCGGCGGCTGATCACCAGCAGGGTCAAGGTCGTGATCGTAGCCGCGTTGTCCTGGCCCAGAACCTGGTGGCGGAGGCGGTAGGTTTCGGCACAGAGCCGGTGCGCTTTTTCGTACTCTCCGGTGAGCAGCCACGAGACGACGAGGTCGGACGCCGCGTCGAGGGTGACCGGGTCGTCCACGCCGAACAGTTTCGTGGCCTTCGCGTAGGTCCGCAGGTTCAAGTCCCTGGCTTCGAAGAAGTCGCCCGCGGCTTTTTTGTCCACGGCCACCGAAAGCTGCGCGTTGAGGACCTCCTCGGAGTCCTCGCCGGCGATCTCGCGGTACAACTGCAATGTCCGCTGGTTGATCTCGGCCGCTTCGACGTAGCGCCCGAGCATGCAGAGGAAGAACCCGAGCCGTTCGGACGCTTCGAGCGTCTGCGGGTCAGGACGCTCGGCGTTCCGTTCCCGCGACCGCTCTGACCAGCGGCGGACAGCGTGCCCGGCGAACGCGGCGGCACCGCGGTGATCGCCCCAGTGGTAAAGGAACTTCATCAGGTTGATCACGAGCCTGCGGACCCACTGCTCATCGCTCTCGATCAGCTCGGCCGCGTACATGTGCGGGACGATCTCCTGGTACCGCGGCCACTCCCCGGTCGACGCAGGCGCGTTCGGGTCGGTCTTGGCGAGCAGCATGTGCGCGCCGTGCCGCATCGCGTCGCGCTGCGCGGGCGGCATCCGGTTGCGGAGCACCAGCTGCACGAGCCGGTGCAGGAGCAGGGTGTCGCTGCGGTGGTCGAGCCGGGCCAGCCCGCACCGGTTGATATCGCGCAGGATCCGGCCGAGCCGCATCGGGTCGTGCAGGGCGAGGTCGAGCTCGGGAGCGATCGACACACCGTGCACACCGGTGAAGAGGTTTCGGGAAATGGGTTCGGGTGCGAAGAACGCACACACCTGCAGCAGCTGGTGCGCGGCCGGGTCCAGGGTCCGCAGCTGGTCGAACGACACGCTCCAGGCGGCCGCGATCGACACCTCGTACTCCGACGGTGCCGAAGCTTCGAGGATCTCCGCGACCTTTTCGTCGAACAGCCGCAGGTACTCCTCGATGGGCATTCCCGTTTCCGCGCGCCAGGTCGCGGCCTGCGCCAGTGCGAGCGGAAGATCGCCCAGCTTTCTCGCGAGCTCGTCGGCCTGCTCGTCGGTGATCACCGGGTCCCTGCGACACAACAGTTCCTTGCTCTCCTCCCGGTCGAACAGGCCGACCGCGATCGGTTCGGAGAAGGTGCCGGCCCAGTCCGTCTCGCGGGAAGTGACCAAGATCCGGCCGGGACCGCCGGGGAGGAACGGCGCGAGCTGCTCGGGTCCTCTGGCCGAGTCGAAGACGAGCAGCCAGCGGGCGTAGGGCGACCCGGTCCGCAGCGCTTCCAGCACCGCGGGCACCGCGGTCACCGACTCGTCCGCGCCGGGTAGGTGCAGCTGGCGTGCCAGCTCCGTCAGGGACGCCCGGATCTGCATCTCCTGCGCGGCGCGGATCCACCAGACGACGTCGTAGTTCTGGAGGTTGCGGTGGACGTATTCGATCGCGAGCTGCGTCTTGCCGAGGCCGCCCATCCCGTGCAGCACCGCCCTCGACTCGTGGTCCAGCTCCCTCGCCAACGCTTCGAGCAGACCGAGTCGGCCGACGAAGCCGGGGTTGTGGCTGGGGACCTCGCCCAGAACCACGGGCGAATCGGTGCTGACCGTTCCGGAACGACGCGGTGGTTGCTCCACCTCCTCATCCCCGGGCCGGGTGGGCTCTTCCTTCACCGAGGACCCGACCGCGGCGAGCTCGAGTTCGAGCATGCGCAGCCGGTCGGCCCGGGCCAAGTACGGTCCGGACAGGGCACGCATGACGGCCTGCTCCAGCCGCACTTCCGGCGCCAGTTCGGCGCTCCTGGCCGGTAACCGGACCTCGTCCGGGTCGGCGAGCGCATCCCGCAACCGCACCAGCACCGGGTACTCCGCCCCGAACCGGTCGGTGGCCGCGACTACGACTTCGGCCGTTTCCGACCGGCGTCCGGCTGCCAGCAGAGCCGCACGGATCGGAGGCGCGATCTCGAAGACGACATCGTCCCAGGTGTTCCGATCAGAACCGGCCGGCAGTTCCAGCAGGCCGCTGGTGAACACCTCGGCGAGGTGCGCGGTCCCCGCGCCGGGCACCAGCTCGGTCTGGACGAAGCGGGCGATCGGCAAGCTGACCGGAACCGCGGCCAGCAGCTTGGCCAGTCGGAACGCCGGTTCCGACGCGACGCCGTGAAACCGTCGCACGCGCTCCTGCGGAGTCGCCAGGACCACCCGCTCGTCCACCGGGCGGGTGATCGGGTTGGGCTCGTCGGACACCAGCAGCACGGTCGCGGGGACGGGCTCCTGATGCGTGCGGGTGACCAACCGCGCCCACCAGCCGAGCCACCGCGCGTCCAGTTCGACCAGCGGGATCGGCACCGTGAGCGAGTCCGGGCCGGACGGCTCGTCCGCGGTCAGCCAAGCATCCGGCAGTTCGACGCCGTAAGTCCGGTTGGGCCTGAGTGGCCCGGGAGTGCCGAGGAGGGCCTGCTGCAGGTTCAGCCCACCTTGGCTCCACAACCACTGTGGGAGCAGGTGCACGATAGCCACGGGCATCGTGCGGCCCCACTGGGCGAGCATTGGTCCCGCGAGGTCCCCTCGCCAAAGGTCGCTCGCGCCGTCGGTGAGCACCAGCAGGACGCGGTGCCCGGTCGGGTCCAGCAGCTCGGCCGGCCGGCGCTGCGGCGCATCGGCCGTGCCCCCGCGGAGAACCGGCCGGGGCGGGCCGCCGTCCGGATCGCGTTCGGCCGTCAGCAACCGGACCCGGATGGATCCGAAGGCGCCGAGTTGCCCGAGCAAGGCAAGGAACGCGTCGATCGTCGGCTGCCACAGTGCCATCGACGGCCCCGAGTCGATCACCACGGTGAGGTCGAGCTCCCGGATGCGCCCGGGAACCGTTACCGGGAGCCAGATCCGGTCCTGGACGCCGGTCTCCGCGGTGAGGTCCTCGTCGAGGACAGCGTCTTCGTCGTGTGGCGACGGCCGTGTCGTCTTGAGCGGGCGAAGCGCGCGGAAGATGTCCGCCGCCCCGGGCAGCGCGGATGCCGGCGCTGCGCTGCCGGTGCCCGGGCTGCCCGAAAGCAACGCGACGGCTTCGGGCGAAAGCCCGGTCACCATCCGGTGCGGGGCAAGGATCTCCGGCGCCGGAGGTTCCAGTGGCTCGGTGGCCGGTGGAGTCGCCTCGTCCGCGATTTCCGGAGCTTCGACAGGTTCGTCGTCAGGTTCGGCTTCACGCGGTGCACCGACGCCCTCGTCCTTGATCGCCGCGGCCAGCCACAGGGCGTCGCCGATCTCGCTCCAGGTCGCTCCGGAGCCCGACGGTCCGCCAACCGGCTCTTCCACGTCAGTGGGCCAGGGAGTTCAGCTGCCGCCACAGCGCGTCGAGCAGCCGCGGCCACGAGGCGTCATCCGGTCGGTAGGCGCCGGAGGTCGCCAGGAAAACCGCGTCCAGCAGCTTGTCCGCCGGAAGACTGCCCGCCGCCGCACTGCGGCTGACGAACTCGTCGATGAGCCGGGACGACTCGGAGCCGACGAGGGCGTGGCCGGCGACGATCGCGGCGAGCTGTTCGGCGTTGGGCTCCTTGGTCTCGTACCGGAGGCAGCGGCGCAGAAAAGCCGGTGGAAAGTCCCGTTCCCCGTTGCTGGTGATCACCACGACCGGGAACGCGTGGCAGCGAACGCGGCCGCCGACGATCTCCGCCATGCCGTCGGGATCGGCCGTGAACACCTCGACCGAGGGCGTGCGCCTGCGCATCCGCACCAGCTCGGGGATGTCGAACTCGCCGTCCTCGAACAGGCTGAGCAGGTCGTTGGGCAGGTCTGCCTCGGACTTGTCCAGCTCGTCGATGAGCACCACCCGCGGCAATCGTCGCGGCAGGAACGCCGTTCCCAGTGGGCCGAGCCGGACGAACTCGCCGATCGGCGGTTCAGCCGGAGCACCGGTCCGGTCCCCGACGGCCGATTGCCAGGCACCGGCAGTCTGGGCGCGGCCGATGGCGTCGTACCCGTAGAGTCCCGACTTGACCGTCGTCCGTGAGCCGATCGGCCAGCGCAGCACCCGGCCGAGCCGCAGCTCGCGCGCGATCCGGTAGGCCAGGCTGGACTTGCCGCTGCCCGGCCGTCCGGTCACCAGCAGCGGGCGCCGGAGGTAAAGTGCCGCATTGACCATTTCGACTTCGTGCGGGTCGACCTGGCGGGCGATCAGGCGGTGTGCGACACCCAGCCGACGATCGGTTTCCCGGGCGTCCTCCGGTACCGGTTCGGCTTCGGGAAGTGGCCCGCCGTCGAACTGCCGCCACGGCGGCGCCGGCGGGAGCATGTCCATCAGGCCGATGCCGCCGGCCAGCGGCTGTCCGGTGCCGTGGTAGACCCACCAGCCTGGCGGGCCGTCAGGATGCGCGGTCTCGCTCATCCGGGTTCCCCTTCCGCGGACCGGCCGGGAATGGTGGTCCGTCGAGGAAGACCAGCCGGTCCGGATCGTCCCAGAGGATCACCAGATTGCGTGCCACGGTCAGGTCCACCGGGATGGTCACCTCCCGGAAAGCCGCTCGGCGGGAAGCCTGGACGCGCGCCGGAAGGTCGTCTAGCCCTCCGCTTTCGACGAGCCACGTGACCACCTCTCGCAGGAGATCCAGCGAAGCATCGGGGTGCCATAGTAAGGCCGGAAGACCCGAACGCAATCCCGCCGCGAGTGCGTCCGCACCCGGTCGCGGGCGTGGCGACGGGGCGCAGTCGAGCATCATGACCACCCATTTCTCGTCGCTCAGAATCGCGTCGAGCCGGTGGCGCTCCACCATATCGTCTGCCCCGCAGAAATACACCCGTTCAGCCGAGGGGTCGGCCATCATCGTTTCCCACCGTATCCGCCAAGCCCGATGCCATTGCCGGGACCGCATCCGTTCCAGTGAACGAACGACGATCGGGTAATCGAGCACCAGGGGCCGCGGATCTCCGGTTTCGTGTTCCTTGCACCACAGGTGCACCGGGAGGTTCAGCAACGAGCGCGGCAGCACGAACTCGAGCGAGACTTCGCCGCGGTAGTCCGCCCAGGCTCTTTCCGCGTCCACGACGAGCGCGTCGACGTGCTGTTCGAGCTGTTCGACGGCGACCGTGACGAGGCCACCGCGCGGGGGCGGCCATTCCGCCGGATCTTCCTGCCGCCAGTGGGAAACCAGGTGCCTGCCCGGGTCGATCCCGTCGGGCTGGACGACGATCATCAGATGCAGCCGGGTGCCTTCCGGTACGGCGCGCTCCCGTTCCGCGCGTAGTTCGAGCAGACGTGTTTCGGCCTGCAACCGCCGTGCCTGGACGGTGTTCCACTCGCGCAGGCGGTCACCGAGCTCAGGTGCACACTTCGCGGCGACCAGTTCGACGAACGTCAACGACGGTGGCAAGCCACTCGGCGGGGTGTTGAAGTCGGAGAGCAGGCGGAAAGCCTCCCAAGCGTCCCGCACCTCCAGAGCCGGGCCGGCGGGCCCGGCGGCCCGGCGGACCAGCGCCGCGAGCCGAGCCGGCACGACGCCGGCCAGCATCGAGTGCAGCCACATCGATTCGGGTTCCGGCAACAGGTCGTGCATCCGTGGCTGGTGCACAAGCCGGCGGATCGCGTCGGATTCCGGGGAGTCCGGGCGCATCATCCGCACCGCCCCGGCGAGCGCGCTCATCCCGCCGTCCGCTTTCGCGCAGGCGTTGACGACTTCGATCAGGTGGTCCCGTCCGGTGGCCTGCTCCGGAACGGTCAGCGGGAAACCCAAGTTGTCGTGGACGAGGTCCAGGAGCAGCGCCCGCCCGGCCGGATCCACAGCGAGGCCGGCGGACGCGAGGACGTTCACGATCGCTTCGCGGACCGCGACTCTGGTGCCCGGCCAGGCCCGGTACTCCTGCCCTGGTCCGTACAACCTTTCGCCGGCCGACACGTGACGACCACCTCCCCCGTCGTGCGAGCCCGGGAAAAGTGAGTTTACCTATCCGCCGCCACCGGGAAAGGGGCAAAAGTAGGACAAGAACCGCTTCGGTGGCCACACCTGTGCTCGATGGCCCGGACCATCAAGCAGGTCAACGACTTCACCGCCGACGCACGTGCACAGGATCCTGCACGCGCATCAGCTGCCGGCGGACTTTGCTGCGGGTGCAACGGGACTACGTCTTGCCAACAGGTAACGTTGCCGCACAAGGCATCGTGCCTCACCTGATCGGCCCAACGCGTGCGTCCCTGTCGCAAGGGCGCGGGATGCGGGACAATGCAAACGGGCCGACGGGGTCCGTTCTCCCTGCGAGAGGGGAATTTCTGATGCAAGGACCACGCTCTGGCGGGGAAGCAGGAGTCGAATCCCAGCTTCTCGACCTCAGCGAGGTGTCGCTGGCGCGACTGCGCACTCTCGACAGCGACGAATTGCGGCAAGCAGTACGACACGCGGTCGAACGAGTCTCGTACATTTCGGTGACTGCTAGCGAAAGCCAAGGCGCGAAACGGATTGACTGACACATGCCATCCCAGCCGGATCACAGCGTCCCGGCACTAACCCGGCACCACCTCTCGTGGTCCGATTTCGATGCACTCGCAAGCGGGACGGCGGGCCCTGAGGCGATCCGGCGGCTCCGCGAAGCAGAGCGAAGCCGCCGACTGCTGCTCATCCGCGCGATCATCGACACCGCCAAATCCGCGGCCATGTTCCGACCACTGGCCTCTCCCGAATCCGCCTGGGAGCTCATGGTTCGGGCTCAGCACGCCAACGCGGATTCCGTGGAGCAAATTCTTGCTCATCCCTACACCGGCAGCTGGGCGGGCTACACTATTCGGTTGTACCGTCAGGGCATCGTCGGAACCTGTCCGTTGTGGGTTCACGTCGGTCACGTCCATTGCCTCGCGGCCGCTGCGGCGGTCCTGGCCGGAATCTCCTTCGAGACCGAGGTCCCGGCGTGGCAGGGAAGCGTCGCGCTGCCCACCCTGGGCGTCGCCTTGCTCCCGACCGGCGCCCCCTACTCGGTCGCCGTAGTACGCCGCCGCGAGGATTTCGTCGAGGTCGTCGGCAGCGGCTCCTCGGTCAACGTGGGGGAAACCGACCCCCGCTGGCATTCAGTGCGCGAGATCAGCCTGCACTCTCAACACCGCCGCTTGTCCGTGCGCTTGGACGATGTCGATCCGTATCGGGGGTTGTACGCGCCCAAACTGCCGAGCAGGCTGACCACGACGGAGATCGAATCGTGGCGAGTCGTCCTCGAAGGGGCGTGGCACCTCCTTGACACCCACCTTCCGGCGATCGCCGAGGCGCTGCCGGAAGGGTTCGAGTCCGTAGTGCCGGACCCGGCGGTGCCGTTCCGGCTGCCGAGCGCGTCGACCGGTGAGGCGTTCGGCAGTGCGATCATTGCCTACTCCGACGATCCCGCCGCCCTTGCCGCGGCTCTCGTACACGAGTTCCAGCACATTCGTCTTGGCGGGCTGCTGCACCTGACCAGACTGCACGAAGACGACGAGCGAGAACGATTCTATGCGCCGTGGCGGGACGATCCGCGTCCGCTGGGCGGTGTGATCCACGGCATTTACGCCTTCTTCGGCGTTGCCGCGTTTTGGCGTTCCCTGAGCCGCGCGCAACCGCACAACCAGTTGGCCGGCTTCGAATTCGCGCTGTGGCGCACGCAGACCTGGCGCACCCTGCAGGCCGTTCGCGACGACGGCGCGATCACGCCGGCCGGTCGCAGGTTCCTGACCGGGATAGCCACCGAACTGGGTTCATGGCAGGTCGACCCGGTCGCATCCGTGCCGTCGCTGTGGGCGAAGCGCGCCATCGCCGACCACTACGCAGGCTGGCGCATCCGCCATCTGCGCCCCGATCCGGACTTCGTTGACGAGCTCGCCGTGGCGTTTCGCGAAGGCGCCGGCCGACCGGGCTCCTCCCGGCCGACCGAGACGTTGACGACGCTCTCCGACGGCCATTGGCCGGACGCCCGGACGGACCTGATCAGACTACGCCTGGGTGCGAACGGCGCCCGGGAACTGCGGCTGCGCGGCCCGCTGGTTCCGGGTGCGACCCCGGCTGATCTGGCCTTCGTGGCCGGCAAGACGACCGATGCGATCACCGGCTACCGCGCGGAGCTTGCGGCCGATCCCGACAGCGCGTCAGCCCTGGCCGGCCTCGGTATCGCGCTCTCGATATCGACGATGGGTGCGGCCTCTCACACGCTGGTGCACCGCCCGGAGCTGGTCCGGGCGGTGCACCGCGCGCTGCGGCCGGACACAGACGCTTCGCCGGAGGCGATCGCCGAGTGGCTCGGCCCGTTCACTTCCCGCCGGCGCTAGAGCGGCATCGGATCGATGTCGCAGTCCGCCCGAATGCGTCGGCCGGCCGCGAGCGTGCCAGGGTGCGCCTCTCCCAATTTCTGGCGGTAACCCTCCATGACGTCGACGAGCAAGCCGTCCGCTTCTTCGACTCGCCCCAACGCGCGGAGGTCCAACGAGTAGTTGAGCCGCACCGCCAACGTGGTCGGGTGGTTTCGGCCCAGCACACGAGTGGCTCGCTCGACGAGTTCGGCGTCCCGGCCGGCAGCCTCTCCCACCCGCTCGAGCGCGAAGAGGTCACTGGCCACATTGATGGCGCACACGATCGAGTGCGGGTGATCCGAACCCAGGCACTCGCGAAGCAAATCCAACGAAGGTTCGTCTATTTTGAGCGCGTCAGCTGGAGAGTTCCTGAGACGCAGCGTGACACCTAGATCGACTGCTGCCGATAGTGTATGCGGATGCTTCTCACCCAAGCTCTCCTTGTAGCGAGCCAGCACTTTCTCGCCCAACTCCTTGGCTTGGTCGAGCAGCTGCGCGTGCCGCAGATCGATGGAGTGTCCCAAAGCACAGGCGAGAGCGTTCGGATGCAGGTCGCCGTACCTCGCCTCGAAGCGCTTGTTGGCGTCGGACGACAGCGAGCGAGCTCGCACGTGGTCGCCATCCTTGCGACAGGCGACCGACTGTTGGTACTTGCGGCGCAGCGTCCCGACCCGATCGATTCCGTAGAACGATTCTGCTCGCTTGGCGATCTGCTCCTGTTCGATCCGCGCCCATCGGTAATCGCCCAGCTCGCGCCGTGCGATCACCAGTAGCACCTGGGTACCGATCGTCATCACATTGTCTCGACCCAAAACGCGACTCCGCATTTCGAAAGTCTTTTCCGCCAACTCCCTGGCTTCTTTGTATTCACCGGTCAGCAATAGAGATACGACACAGTCGTGCGCAGCCGTCAATGAGGTGGGGTCCTCTTCGCCGAGCATGGCGTTCACCTGCGCCAGAACACTTCGAGTGAGATCTCGCGCCGCAATGAATTTTCCTCGCGCTTTGAGAATCAGCGCATAGGTGACCTGGGCCTTGAGCGTCTCTTCACGCTCTGGTCCGATAGCTGCCAGGTAGGTGTCCCGTGTTTCCTTCATTGTATTTGCAGCGTGCACATACCGGCCCATTGCCCACTGGAAGAACGCGAGCCGCTCGGCAGCCTCCAACTCCAGGAGCAGCTCCGCCTCGGGGACCTGCTCCGCGCGCTCCAGCCGTTCGTTCCGGTTGCGCTTCCACTCTTCGACCGCCCCTTCGGCCAGCACCAGCGCACCTTGGTGGTCTCCCCAGTGGTAGAGGAAGTTGAGCAGGTTCACCACAAGTCTTCGCACGGCGGGGTCGGTGGCTTTGATCAGCTCGGCGTCATAGATGTGCGGAACTATCTGCTGGTACCGCGGCCACACTCCGGGAGCCGTCGGCTCGTTCGGGTCCAGGTTGGTCAGCAGCTGGTGCGCGACGCCGCGCATCTCGACCCTGCGCTGCTCGCTCATCCGGCCGCGCAGTACCAGCTGGACGAGCCGGTGCAGGAGCAACGTGTCGGTGCGGTGGTCGATCTTGGCGAGTCCGTACCGGTTGATGTCGCGGACGACGCGACCCAGCTGGATCGGGTCGTGGAGCGCGACGGCAAGTTCCGGTGGCACGTCGATGTGCTGTACCACGGTGAAGAGATTGCGTGCGATCGGCTCGGGTGCGAAGTACGCGCAAACCTGCAGTAGCTGGTCGGCAGCCGGGTTCTTTTCCTTCAGCTCGTCGAGCGACACGTTCCACGCGGCCGCCACTGAGACCTGGTAATCTCGCGGCGCCGGCGTATCGAGCAGCTCGGCAACCTTGCCGTCGAAGAGCTCCAAGTACTGACCGGGCGGCATGCCCGTTTCGGCCAGCCACGCCGCCGCCTGCTCGACCGCCAACGGGAGGTCGCCCAGTTTGCTCGAGATCCGGTCGGCGGCATCGTCGTCGAGCTCGGATCCACGGACACTGAGCAATTGCTTGCTTTCGGCCCGGTCGAACACCGCCACCTCGAGGGGCCGGGCATCGCCGGTCCAACTGGGATTGCGCGAAGTGACCAGGATGTGGCCAGTGACGTTGGGTGGCATTCCGCGCGGAAAGAACTGACGCACCACGTCCGGGTCTTCCGCGGAATCGAAGACCAGAAGCCACCGGTTGTGCGGCCGACCGATTCGGAGAGCCTCGAGCACGCCAGGAACAGCCGTGAGCGCATCTTCGGCTTCCAGTAAGTTCAGCCGCTGCGCCAGCTCGGTCAGCGACTTGCGAATCTGAGTCTGCCGGGTTGCCTGAATCCACCAGATCATGTCATAATTCTGCTGTTGACGATAAATGTACTCGACGGCGATCTGGGTTTTACCGATTCCCCCCATTCCGTGCAGCGCAGCGGGCAAAACCGCGGTGGCGCCCACACTCAAACTTTCAACCAGTCGGGCTAGAAGTTCATCCCTTCCGGTGAAGTTGGCGTTTCGCTGTGGAATCTGCCCCCAGACCGGTGGAGCCTCCCCGTCTGGTCTCGGTTTGCGCCGCTGAATCGTCGCCGCATTGGCCTGCGTCTGTGGTTTCTTCCGGCCAATGTCGTCGTCGGCGTCGTCATCCGGTAACTCGGTCAGACCGCGGGGACCTTCTTGGGCATAGGTCGTACCCTCTCTCATTGGGTCGATCCTAAACTGATTTGCCTTAACCGCATAGGCGACCCCAGACAACGCGTTGAGCACGGCCTCTTGCAAGTGGTGTTCGCTGGCACCGGCATCCGTAGACGCGAGGTCAGCCGCACTGCCCGGTTCGGCGATGACATCGCGAAGCCTCGTCAGCGTCGCGTCCGCGGCCCCGCTGTGGCGGTACGCGACCTCGACAACCGCAGCCGTCTCCGTCCGACGAGCGCTACCGAGCAAGATCGTTCGAACGTCGTTCGGGTACCGCCAGTCCACGACGTCCCACGGCAGCCCTGGCTGCGACGACTCCACAAGCCCGCTGGCGAAGAGCTCGACCAGGCGAGAAGGATCATTCTCCTTGAGCAGATTCTCCTGCACCGCCCGTGCCACACCGATGCTGACGGGAACCGCCGCAAGCAGTGCCGCCAGCCGGAATGTCGATGGCGAAACCACGCTGCGAAAGCAGGTCACCCGATCGCGCGCCGTCTGGTTCACACTTTCAGTTGACGAGTATTCAGGGAGCGGCATCGGCCGGTCGTACGCCAGAAACACGTTTGCGACCAAGTCACGGCCGCCTTCGGCTATCAGCGTCGACCACCAGATCAGCCCGCGCCGGGAAAACTCGACAACGGGAATCGGGACGGCCAGATCCGCCAGTTCATCATATTCGGCCGGGTCTATCCAAGCGTCCACGAGACTCAACCGATAACGCCGGCTCGGCTCAAGTGGTTCGCTTGCCGTCAATGCAGCCTGGTGCAGTTCGGGACCGTGAAAAGTCCACATTCTCGCCGGGAGCAAGTGCAGAATGGCAATCGGTAACGCTAACGCCCAGTCCGCGAGCACGGGCGACACAAGATCATTGTCCCACTGGCTGCCAAGGCCGTCGGTCACCACGAGGATCAGCTGCCGCTTCGGCTGGTCGAGCAGTTCGGCCGGGCGGTGCGCCGTCGAGTCCGATCCTCCGGCCCGGAGCACCAGCCTGTCGACGGAACTCCCGTCCGTGCGGCTGTCCTTCGTCGTTTCGAGCCGCCACTGGTGGACGGCGCGGAAGACGTTCGCGGATTCGATCGCCTCCACGAAACTCGCCACAGTCGGCCGCCACACGGACATCGACGGGGTGTCGTCGACGACCACCGCGAGCTCGAGTTCCGGATCCTGCCCACCTGAACTCCTCCAAGCGACCAGTGGCCGGAGTGCATCGACGAGATCGTGCTGAGTCAGACCGCAGGCGTCCGGCACACCTCCCATCGCAGGCCTCCTACGCCGAGTACGCCGACGGGTCGGCCAGGAAGAGCAGCCTGCCGGGGTCATCCCACATGATCACGAGATCGCGGAGAACGTCCAGCTCGTCCGGCCCTTGCCGGTTCCGGAAAGCCGCCTGGCGAGAGGCTTGGGTACGAGCCGGCAGGTCGCTCAAGCGGTCGTCGTCGACCAGCCAGGACACCACCTTTTGCATGGCGTCCGCGCTGGCCGTCGGATGCCAGACGAGCGCCGGGAGGCCGGCACGCAACGCCGAGAGCAGCTGGTCCCGGCCGGGCACCACCTGACTCGACGGCGATCCGGTGAGCACCATCGCCACCCAGTGCTCGTCGCTGAGAATGGCGTCGAGCCGGTGTTGCTCCTCGGTGTCCTTCTCCTGGCAGAAGTAGACACGCCCCAGAACCGGCTGGTCCTGGAGCGCCGACCAGCGCACCCGCCAGCGGCGGTGCCAGCGGGGGTACGCCATCCGTTCCAGCGAGCGGATCACGATCGGATAGGACAAGTGCAACGGCTGCGGTGCGCCGGATCGGATCTCCTCGGACCACAGGTGTACGGGTGTATTGACCAGTGCCCGAGGCAGCACGAACTCCAGGGCCACGTCGACCGCTCTCCCGGACCATGCCTCTTCCGACGCCGCGACGAGTGAATCGACGTGACTCTCCAGGTCACCTCCCCGGACGAGCACGGTTTTCCCGCACGGCGGTGGCCACAGATCCGGTTCGTCCTGCCGCCACGCGCACACCCGATAGCAGCCGGGCTCGATCTGATCCGGGCGGATCACGATCACCAGATGCAGTCGTTCCCGTTCGGGCCGCACCTGATCGATCTCGATCCGCAGGGTGCGCAAAGCGTCCTCGCGGTGGAGCCTGTGCGCTTGTGCGGAAGTCCATTCCCTGAGGCGAAGGCGGGCCACCTCAGGACAGCCGGCGGCGACGAGTTCGGCGAAGGTCAACGCGGGCGGCAGCTCGCCTGGCGAGGTGTTGAGGTCGGTGAGGTAGAAGAACGCACTCCACGCGTCGTCGAAGCGCGGCGGCGACTGGGCCGAGTGGCGGGCCGCTCGCTGAACCAACGACGGAAGGCGCGGCGGCACCAGGCCGGCGAACCAGTCCTTCACCATGACCAGGTCCGATTCGGAGAACAGCTCCTGGACCGGCAGGGTGGCGACGAGCAGGCGAGCCTTGAGGCATTCCGGGCTCCCCGGGCGCATCAGTTCGAGGACCGATACGAGCGCTCCCATGCCTTCGTCCACCCGGCTGCAGAAACCGACGATTTCGATCAGCTGGTCACGCGCGGTCAGCTGATCCGAAACGGTCAGCGGCTGGCGGAGCTCCTGCCGGAGTTCGCTCACCATCAGCGAACGAACCGACCTGTCGTCGGCGAAGCCAGCGTCGACGAGTACGTCCACCAAGGCTTTGTGCGCACCGATCGCCACTTCGGGTCGCCCCAGTCCCGTCGACACCTGATGGCTCACCCCCTCGCCGACCGTGCCGAAAAGGCGATTTTACCCAGCCCTGAAGTCGCCGGTCACTGGACAGAACGATGACAGGTCAGCCCGGCAAACTCCGGATGATCTCGGCCAGCGCGGTGACCTGCGGCGATTCCGACTCGATCGTCTTGATCGCGTCGAGAAGATCATCGAGACCATGGGGGAAACGCAGGCACGTCCTCGCCAACGCGATCACGTGCAAGCGGTCTTCGGCGTGATGGGGCACCAGGTCGGCGATCTCCCGGCGAGGAAAAAGCTCCAGCAGCAGCCGGCGGCTTTCTGCCTTGCGTACGCAGGCAACCGCGAGCAGCGCCTCCACCAAGACGGTCAACTCCGCCGGTGTCGGTGGCCGGGCAGCGCGGATGGGGAAGCTGTTGGTGACCGCGCCGAGCAAGCGCAACCACGCCTCGGTCTTCGTTTCCTTCACCGACACCGGAATCCGGACGTACGACCCCGCGTCCGCCGCTGGATCCGCCCGCACCACGTCCTTGTAGAACGTATCCGACACGATCAGGACCATCGCCGCGCCCGAGTCCTTGAGCGCCTTCTTCGCCGCCGGCTCCTCCAACAGGCGGCACGCAAAACTGTTCGCGTCGCTGATCGTTCCGTGGCTGCCCTGGTACACCTCCCCCGCGTGGAGTGCGACCCGCAACCGGACCGCGGCCCCGTCGGCGTGGACCTCGTTGTGCCGGCGCAGCTCCGCCAGCATCCGGTCGGGCAACTGGGCCACCAAGTCCGCCTTCGCCACCTCCGGAGGCAGCTGGATCAACGCGCCGTCGCCGGTGTTCTCCATGAACAGCACGTCCCACGGGATGCCCACCTCGGCGAACGCCGTGCGCATCAGCTTCCAGAAACCCTCGTGGACGACCAGCCGGTGCGCTGTCGTGCGCCTCGGGTCGTTGTAGCCGGCGATGTCCACCGCCATGATCGTCTTGTGGTGCGCGGCCGCATAGGAATGCACGACCCACCTCCCCACGTCCCGTCGCTCATTGTCCCAGACACGTGCACGCTCGGCCATGTTCGCGCAGGGCGTTACCCGGAAACCGGTCCTCCTTGTCCTTGTTTCGTCCATAATTCGGCGTGCCCACGAGACGACTGCACCTGGTCGGCGCGGATGAGGACCACCGCGTCTCGACCATCGAGCTCTTCTTCGACCTGGTCTTCGTCTACGCCATCACCCAGACCACCCAGCTGATGGCCGACCACCTGAGCGTCACCGGCGTCGGGCAGGGGCTCGTCATGCTCGCCGTCCTGTGGTGGTGCTGGTGCTCCTACGCCTGGCTCGGGACCACCATCCACGTCGACCACGGTGTTGCCCGGCTGGCCATGTTCGGGGCCATGGCCGTGATGTTCCTCGTGTCGCTGACCATCCCCGAAGCCTTCGTCGACCGGCCCGGTGGGCTGTTCGCGCCCGTTCTCTTCGTCGCCTGCTACGCACTCGTGCGGCTGCTGCACCTCGTCGCCTACCTGGGCGCCGCGAAGCATGACCCCGGGTTGCGCAAAGTACTGCTGCGGATGTTCGTCGGGCTGCTGCCGTCCGTTGTGCTACTCGGTGTCAGCACCGCGCTGAGCGGGCCGTGGCAGCTGGCGCTGTGGGTCGTCGCGCTGCTGGCCGACTACCTCAACGTCTACCTCGCCGGCCCCGATGGCTGGCGGCTGAACTCGCCCGCGCACTTCGCCGAGCGGTTCGGGCTCATCGTGATCATCGCGCTCGGGGAGTCGATCGTCGCGATCGGCATCGGGATCGGGCCGCTGCCCATGTCGTGGCTGGTCACCGGGGCCGCCGTCTGCGGGCTCGCGCTCGCCGCCGGGATGTGGTGGACCTACTTCGACGTCGTCGCGCGCGTCTCCGAGCACCGGCTCACCCAGGCCACCGGCACCGAACGCACCAAGCTCGCCACCGACTCCTACACCTTCCTGCACCTGCCGTTGATCGCCGGCATCGTGCTCGTCGCGCTCGGCCTGAAGAAGTCCTTCGTCTACATCGCCGACACCGAACACCACACGCCGGGCGAAGCGCTGCACGGCGTCCCAATCTGGGCGTTGACCGGTGGGCTCGCGGTCTACCTGATCGCGCTGAGTGCCCTGCGCAAGCGCAACCTCGGCAGCTGGAACGTCCAGCGGCTGGTCGTCGGCGTGCTGCTGGTCGCCGCGACGCCGGTGCTGGAGCACGTGCCCGCCGCCGCGTTGCTGCTGGTCGTGGCCGCGGTCGTGCTCGGGCTCATCACTTTCGAACGACTCCGGTTCGCCGAGTGGCGCAGGAAGGTGCATACCGCGCACCCGTAAGTGAGCCCACACTGGCGCGATCCCGCCCCACCGGTTAACCTACTGGCGAGTAGGTAACGGATGGAGGGCCACATGGCTGCGCCAAGGAAACGGGACGCGATGGGCTGGGGCCTTTCCGCGCTGACCCGGCTGGCCGGGAGCAAGGTCGTCGATCGGGCAGGGCTGCGCAAGCCCATCGAAGGCCTGGTCACCGCGGGAACGCGCAACGGCTTCCGCGTCGCCGGCGCGGCGACCCGGTCGTTCAAGTCGGTGCAGAAGCTGGGCAAGCCCGCCCGGCTCGCGCCGTCCGCCGACACCGGGCTGTTCGACCTCACGCCGAGCGAGGACCAGCAGCTCATCGTCGAGACGGTCACCGAGTTCGCCGCCGAGCAGCTGCGCCCGGCCGCCGCGGACGCCGACGCCAAGCTCGAGGCGCCCGAAGGCCTGCTGACCCGGGCCGCCGAGCTGGGCATCAGCCTGGTCGGCATCCCCGAGGAGCTCGGCGGCGTCGGCACCGAACGCTCGGTCGTCACCAACGCGCTCGTCGCGGAAGCGCTCGCGCACGGCGACCTCGGCCTGGCCGTGGCCGTCCTCGCGCCCTCCGCGGTCAGCACCGCGCTGGTCAGCTGGGGCGACGAGCAGCAGCAGGCCGACTACCTGCCCGCGTTCGTCGGCGAGAACGTCCCCGCCGCGGCGCTGGCGCTGCAGGAGCAGAAAGCGCTCTACGACCCGTTCAAGCCCGCGACGAAGGCGCGTCGCACCCCGAAGGGCTACCAGCTCGACGGCGTGAAGTCGCTGGTCCCGCGCGCGGCGCAGGCGGAGCTGTTCATCGTCTCGGCCGACCTCGAAGGCCGCGGCCCAGCGTTGTTCCTCGTCGAGTCGTCGACCGCGGGCGTGTCCATCGAGGGCGAGCCGGCCATGGGCCTGCGCGGCGCCGCGACCGGCAAGCTGCACCTCGAGCACGTCAACCTGCCCGCGGGCGCACTGCTCGGCGGCGGCAAGCTCGACGTCTTCACCGACCTCGTCCGCCTTTCGCGGCTGGGCTGGGCGGCGCTGGCCGCCGGCACCGCGAAGGCCGTCCTCGACTACGTCGTCCCCTACGTCAACGAGCGGGTGGCGTTCGGCGAGCCGATCAGCCACCGGCAGGCGGTGGCGTTCTCCGTCGCGGACATCGCGATCGAGCTGGAAGGCCTGCGCCTGGTGACGCTGCGCGCGGCGGCGCGGGCCGAGCAGGGCAAGTCCTACGCGCGCGAGGTCGCGCTGGCCCGGAAGCTGGCCACGGACAAGGGCATGCAGATCGGCAGCGCGGGCGTGCAGCTGCTCGGCGGGCACGGCTTCGTCAAGGAGCACCCGGTCGAGCGCTGGTACCGCGACCTGCGCGCCATCGGCGTCATGGAAGGCGCCGTCCTTCTTTAGAAAGGGCTTTGACTCATGATCAACCTGGAAGCTCCCAAGAAGGCCGGCGCCCTGATCAACCAGGCGTACCAGGCCGCGGCCGAGGTGTTCCGGCCGATCTCGCGCAAGTACGACCGCGCGGAGCACACGTACCCGAGCGAGCTCGACATGTTCGCGGCGCTGCTGGACGGCCTCAACTCCTCCGGCGAGGGCGGCGCGGGCGCGGCGGGCGTGCGCCGCTCGAAGGACGAGAAGGAGAAGGGCAACCGCAACGGCGCCAACCTGAACGTCGTCCTCGGCACGATCGAGATGTGCTGGGGCGACGTCGGCCTGCTGCTGTCGATGCCGCGCCAGGGCCTCGGCAACGCGGCGATCGGCTCGGTCGCGACGGACGAGCAGCTCGAGCGCTTCTCCGGCATGTGGGCGGCGATGGCGATCACCGAGCCCTCGTTCGGCTCGGACTCCGCGGCGGTCAGCACGACGGCGAAGCTGGACGGCGACCACTACGTCCTCAACGGCGAGAAGATCTTCGTGACGTCGGGCGAGCGCGCGGACGCGGTGGTCGTGTGGGCGACGCTGGACAAGTCCCAGGGCCGCGCGGCGATCAAGTCGTTCGTGGTGGAGAAGGGCACGCCGGGCTTCGAGGTGGTGCGCGTCGAGCACAAGCTCGGCATCCGCGCTTCGGACACGGCGGTGCTGCGCTTCGAGAACTGCCGCGTTCCCAAGGAGAACCTCCTGGGCACGCCGGAGATCGAGACGGCCAAGGGTTTCGCGGGCGTCATGCAGACGTTCGACAACACGCGCCCCCTGGTGGCGGCGATGGCGATCGGCGTCGCCCGTGCAGCGTTGGACGAAACACGCACGATCCTGTCCGACGCGGGCGTTTCGATCGACTACGACCGCCCGGCGAACTCCCAGCACGCCGCGGCGGCGGAGTTCTTGCGCCTGGAAGCGGACTACGAGTCGGCGTACCTGCTGACGCTGGAATCGGCGTGGATGGCGGACAACCGCAAGCCGAACTCGCTGCAGGCATCGATGGCGAAGGCCAAGGCGGGCCGGTCGGTGGTGGAGATCGCACTGAAGTGCGTCGAGCTCACCGGGGCTTACGGTGAAGAGTCTTTGCTCGAAAAATGGGCCCGGGACGCCAAAATCCTGGACATCTTCGAGGGGACGCAGCAGATTCAGCAGCTCATCGTGGCCCGCCGCATCCTCGGCAAGTCCTCCGCCGAACTGAAGTGACGTCGCGCGCGGTCGGCCTCCGGTACCCTCGGGGTCCAGGGAGGCCGATCGTGACCGACTTCATCGTTCACCAGCCCGAAGACTCCACGCCCATCAAGACACCCGCGGAATGGGACGCCGAAGGCTGGGACGCCGATCGGCGAGGTCCCAAAGACCTCGAGGAAGCCCGGTCCGCTCTCGATGCCCGCATCGCGGATCCGGCCGCTCCCGACACCGAGGCCGAGTCCGGGGCCTACGACGGGCTGGAGGGCTGATCCGTGTACGTTCCCTGGCTCGTCGACGCCGCCCGGAGCACCGGTTATCCCGTTGTCGAGGTTCCCGGGTGGCAGACCCGGGGTCACGGCGGCATGCGCGTTGTCGAAGGCGTTGTCGGGCACCACACCGCCACCTCGGACTCCGCTCCCGGGGACTACCCCTCGCTCGACATCGTCACCAACGGCCGCCCCGATCTCGCCGGGCCGCTGTGCAACCTCGGGCTCGGGCGCAGCGGCACCATCTACGTCGTCGCCGCCGGCTGTGCTTACCACGCCGGGGCCTCGCGGTGGCTCGGGTTCCTGGACGTCAACGACGAATTCCTCGGTATCGAAGCCGAATCCGCGGGCGCCGGCGGCTGGACGGACGCCCAGCTGGACGCCTACCCCCGGCTCGTCGCCGCGCTGCTGCGCTACATGTCGCGCGGCGTCGAACGCTACGCCGGGCACAAGGACGTCTGCCTGCCCGTCGGCCGGAAGATCGACCCCGTCGGGATCGACACCGCCTGGCTGCGCGAGCGCGCCGCCAACCCCGGCGCCGCGCTCCAGGCGGCGGGCGTCGAGATCCTGGAACGGATCACCGTGACCCCGCCGGACGGCGGCGAGCACACCGTGCGCGTCTTCCTGTCCGGCAGCGCCGGCTCCGCGATCGTCGTCCGGCCGCGGCTGGGCGGGGACGGCTCCTCGAAACCGATGTGGGTGGGCGGCATCCTCGCGTGGGGGTCCGACCACGAGGGCGTCGGCCACAACCCCGCGCAGCTGCCGGGGTACGACGCGCGGCTGACGTCGCACCGGCGGTACGACGTGCCCGGCGCGGTCTGGGCCGACGTCCGCTACAGCGCGGCCGAGCCGTTCGAGATCGACCTAGTCGGCTGAGGCCGGGATCCGGTCGTCCAGGAACTCGTCGAGGTAGCGCCACGTCGTCCCGCGGGCCTTGCGGCCGGTCAGGACGCCCAGGTGCCCGCCCGGCGCCGTCTTGAAACGGACCTCCGGGGCCTTGTCCAGCAGCTCCACGACCCGCTCCACCGACGGCCGCGGCGCGATCGTGTCGTTCTCGCCCGCCACCACCAGCGTCGGGACCCGCACCGACGACAGGGAAATGATCCGTCCGTTCAAGTCCACCTTGCCCTCCGCCAGGTCGTTCGTGCGGAACAACCGGTGGTACAGCTGGCCGAACGTCCGCCCGGGGTAGGCGTACATGTTGCTCATGAAGTGGTCGACGGCCTCGATCTGCGCGAGGTAGTCGCGATCGTCGAGGTGCGACAGGATCGCGATCGGCTTCGTGATCTCCTTGCTGATGCCCGTCGCGCGGAACACGCGGCTGACCAAATAGGACGGTGCGCCGCCGAACGCGCGGTAGATCGGCGTCAGCAGGTGGCCGTTCGTCAGGTCGACCAGCGGGCGGAAGGGCGCCACGATCGGGATCGCCGTGAAGTCCACCGGGGAGCCGATCGCGGTGATCGACGCGATGGGCAGGTCCGGCTGGTCGGCGTTCACCAGCAACGAAAAGATCCCGCCCAGCGACCACGACACCAGGTGGACGTCCTGGCCGCCGGCGTCGGCACTCACCTTCCGGATCGCCCGCGGCAGCACCTCGTCGATCCAGTGCTCGATGCCCAGACGGCGGTCCGAGAACGCCACCATGCCGTAGTCGACGAGGTAGGCGTTGCGGCCGCGCTCGACCAGGTGCTCGATGAGGCTGCAGCCGCGGCGCAGGTCGAAGCAGATCGCCGGCGCGGCCAGCGGTGGCACCAGCAGGACCGGCGGCCCGGACACCGGGCGGCTGCTGTGCGTCATCCGGTACACCGAGCGGTTGGGGCCCTGGTCGATCAGCACCCGCGGCATCGGGCGCAGGTCGGCGACCCCGCCGTGCAGCACCTTGCCGACCACGTTCGACGCCGCCGCGGCCAGTCGTGCGGGCGGTGAAACCATTGCGAAAGCCTCCTGCGACGTCCCCCGGGCACTTCCGGTCAATCTTGCCCGGTCAGGCCGGTGGACTCAACACCGGTCACGTCCAATTCGGACAGTCGCTAGGCCGTCCGAGTTACTCCTGGGCCGCCCCCGGCGCGCTTTCCGCCGCGCGCGCCTCGTACTCCGCGCGAGCCGGCGAATGGGCCGCTGAAGCCAAAAGCTGGTCGGCTTTCAACACGCGGGAGAGCGCTTCGCCGGCTCGTCGCGGGAGCAGCCGGGTGAGCTTGCCCATAGTTCCCACGGACCGGGGCACGAAGACCTCGAAACGAGGCTTGCGCAGCGTGGATACGATGGCGTCGGCCACATCTTCCGGCCGCGACGACTTGAAGAACTTCGCCTCGCCGAGGCCGCTCGCGAGTTCCGTCCGCACGATCGCCGGCATCACGCACGAAACGTGCACCCCGCTGCCGTGCAACTCCAGGTGCACCGCCTCGGACAGCCCGACGACGGCGTGCTTCGTCGCGCAGTACGTCGCCGCGCCGGGAAAGCCCGCTTTGCCCGCGAAGGAAGCGACGTTGACGATGTGGCCGCTTCGCCGCGGCCGCATCCGCTTCACCGCCTCGCGCGTCCCGTGGATCACGGCGTGCAGGTTGATCTCCAGTTGACGCCGGGTCGTCGCGTCGCTCTCCTCTTCGAGGCGCGCCAGCGGCATGATCCCGGCGTTGTTGATCAGCACGTCGATGCGGCCGTGGCGGCGTTCGACCTCGTCGAGGAACTCGGTGAAGCCGGCGATGTCGGTGACGTCCAGCGGGAGCGCCTCGGCGTCCAGTTCGCCGGCCGTTTTCTCGGCCCGGACCTGGTCGAGGTCGCCGATCACCACCTTCGCGCCCAGCCGGGACAGCGCCGACGCGGTCGCCGCGCCGATCCCCTGCCCGCCGCCGGTGATGACGACGACCTTGCCCGCGAGCTCCTCGGCCATGGCGACTCCTTCGTCTGTTGGCACCGCGTCAACAGTGTCACCCCTGGCCCGCGATCGCGCTACCCCACGCGTTGCTCGAGGACCTGCCCGACCCACTCGTCGACGTGGAACCGCACAGTCGGCTTGAAGCCCTGACTCTCGTAATAACGCTGTAAGGCACCGTCGCCACCGGCCCAGCAGTCGACGCGCACGAGGTCGATGCCGCGCCGCCGCGCCTCGTCGAGCGCGTACTCGATGAGCCGCCCGCCGACGCGCCGTCCGGTGAACCGCCGCGACGTGATCAGCAGCCGGACGTACAGTTCACGCTCGTTAACCGGCGGTACGTGCGGATCGTGCTCCTCGGAGACGATCAGCGCACCGGCCGGCTCGCCGTCGACCACCGCGATGCGCAGACCCGGGTCCGCGGCCATGCCCTTGACGCGTTCGACGCGCTTCGGGACCCGGCTCCACGGCTCGGTTCCCCACTGCTTCGAGCTGCCGCGCGCGACGAGCCATTCGACGGCCTCGTCGAAGAAGCCCAGCAGCGTTTCGGCGTCCCCAGAGTCACCCGATCGGATGACGGTGTTGTCCATGCCCTTGTTTACCGCACCACGCGTACGCGCGGGCCGACTTCGGCGATCCACGCCGCGTTAAGCCGTCGGCTCGGTGCGCGTCATCCGAGCTTCAAAGAGCGCTGATTGACTTCGGCCGTTCCCCACCTCTCCCGCGACGAGGACGAATTGACTCAGTCAGTGCCCCCGGGCGATCCGTTGGCCGCGTTCACCGTCGAACTCGAAGAAATCCGGGCAAAAGCCGCAACCGCGCAGGAAGCGCTCCGATCAGCCACCGCCAGCGTGCAGTCGCCGGACGGGGCGGTCTCGGTGACCGTCGGCCCGAGCGGCGTGCTGCAGGAGCTCCGGTTCGGCCCCCGCGCGTACGAGCGCCCGCCGCAAGCGTTGTCCGGCTTGGTGATGCAGCTGATCGGCCGCGCGCAGCAGAAGGTTTCGGCCCAGGTCGCCAGCGCTTTCGATGGCATGGTCGGCGAAAGCTCGGCCGCCCGCGAACTGCTGGACGAGTTCCTGCCCGCGCCCGAGCCGGACGCCGGACCGCCGGCGGACAAGAGTGACGTGTTCATGCCGGAGCAGGAAGCGGAAGACCGCCCGCCGCGGCCGCCCGCGCCCCCGCACCGCCCGCCGGCGGGCCCGCCGCAGCCGCAGCGCGACCAGCCGCGTCGTCGTCCCCGGCCCGCGCCGGACGAGGACGACGGCGACAGCAATCCCTGGTAGCAGGAGGAGAAACCAGTGGTTTCCGGAGAAGGTTTCTCGGTCGACCCGGCCGAGCTGCAGAAGTTCAGCCAGTTCCTGTCGGGCACCACGCAACCGGCGGTGCAGGACGCCGCGAACCGGATGCAGGCGGCCAACGGGTTCGACAACGCCGCGTTCGGCATCCTGCTCGCGCAGGTCCTCGCCGTCCCGTCGCGGGTCACGATGGCGGTGATCACCGGGGAGATCAACAAGCTCGTCGGCGACATCGGCAAGTCCGCCGAGGACGTGAAGAAGGCCGCCGAGACGTACCAGACCCACGACTCGAACACGGCGCAGGGTTTGAGCACCTTCGAAACGGAGCTGGGCAAGTGACCGTCCCCATCACGTCCGCGAACTCCACGACGGGCGCCGGTGTCTTCGACAGCTGGAAGCAGGTCGGCGACTCGATCGGCAAGGTCCAGACCGAACACGGTGGCGACCTCGCGGCGGTCAGCGTCGAGCTGGGCATCAACGTCATCAGCGCCGTCCTCGACACCGTCGCGTTCGCGATGGACCCCCTCGCCAAGCTGATCGCCGCGGGCCTGGGCTGGCTCATCGAGCACGTCTCGTTCCTCAAGTGGCCGCTCGACCAGGTCGCGGGAAACCCTTCGGAGGTCACGAAGGTCGCCAACGAGCTGCACAAGATCGGCGAGTCGCTGCGCAACACCGGCACCTCGCTGGACGAGACCCTCAAGTCGACGATCACCCAGTGGCAGGGCAAGGGCTACGACAGCTTCCTGAAGTCGATCAACGACCGGAAGGGCTGGATCGACGCCAACGCCAAGGCGGCCGACGTCGCCGGCTACATGGTCGAGACCACCGGGGCGCTGATCGGCGCGGTCCGCTCGCTGCTGCGAGACATCATCACGACGATCCTCGGCGACATCATCTCCACGATGCTGATCGCGCTCGCGCTCGCCATCCCGACCTTCGGCGCGTCGATCGCCGTCGGGGTGACCAAGTGCGTCGCGACCGTGTCGGTGCAGGTCGCGGCGATGATGGCGAAGCTCGCCAAGGTCGTCGCCTACGCCGGCCGCACGCTGGCCCGCCTCACCGGGCTTTCGAAGCTGGTCAAGGGAAAGCCGGGCTCCTCGGGCGCGGGTCACGAGCTGAGCAACCTGCCCCCGAACGGTGGCGGGGTGCCGAACTTCTCGCGGCCGCTGCCGAAGCCGCCGGGCACGGCGACCACCCACGACGGTCCCGGTGGTGGTGGCGCCACGCCGAGCACCCGGCCCCCGGGCGACGGCACGACCCCGAACTTCTCCCGGCCGCTGCCCCCGCCGGGCACCGCGGTCACGCACGACACCCCGGGCGGCGGCGCCACGCCGAGCACCCGCCCGCCGGGCGACGGCACCACGCCGAACTTCTCGCGGCCGCTGCCGAAGCCGCCGGAGCCGGCCCCCGCGCCGAAGCCGGCGCCGCCGAAGTCGCACCTGAGCGACCAGGACATCTCGACGATCAAGAAGCACGAGGACTGGCTCAAGACCAAGTTCGGCGACAGCTACAAGAAGATGAAGTTCGTCGACGACTGGCTGAAGGCCAAGGCCCCGGACTACTACCCGATGCTGAAGGCGCTTTCCGACGCGAAGAGCTCGAAGAACTTCGTGGGCTGGGTGGGCAAGGACATCGTGCAGGTCGACCGCGGCCTGACCGACATCCAGATGCAGGCCGAAGCCGCGTGGGCCGAAGAGGACAAGAAGCAGCAGGAACAGCAGCAGCAACAGCAGCCGCACTAGAAAGCGCCCGTGAAGGCCTCCATGCCGGTCACAAAGCCGGCGAGGAGGCCTTCACGACTTTCAGGCAACGCCGAGGTGCCGGGAGATCAGCATCTTCTGCACCTCGCTCGTCCCTTCACCGATCTCGAGGATCTTGGCGTCGCGGTAGAAGCGGCTCACCGGGAACTCGTTCATGAAGCCGTAACCGCCGAAGATCTGGGTCGCGTCGCGCGCGTTGTCCATCGCCGCGTTCGACGCGACCAGCTTCGCGATCGACGCCTCCTTCTTGAACGGCTCGCCGCGCAGCATCTTCGACGCCGCCTGGTAGTACGCCAGGCGCGCGGTGTGCGTGCGGACCTCCATGTCGGCGACCTTGAACTGGATCGCCTGGTACTCACCGATCCGCTTGCCGAACGCGACGCGGTCCTTGACGTACTTCAGGCATTCGTCGACGCAGCCCTGCGCCAGACCTACTGACAGCGCGGCGATCGCGACGCGGCCTTCGTCCAGAATGGACAGGAATTGGGCGTACCCGCGGCCCCGGACCCCGACTAGGTTTTCCGCCGGAACGCGGACGTCCGAAAAGGACAGCTCGTGCGTGTCCGAGCAGTTCCAACCGACCTTCGAGTACTTCGGCGCCACCTCGAAGCCCGGCGTGCCCGACGGGACGATGATCGCCGAGATCTCCTTGCGGCCGTTCTCCATCACGTCGGTGACTGCGGTGACCGTGACCAGCCGCGTGATGTCCGTGCCCGAGTTCGTGATGAACGCCTTGCTGCCGTTGATCACCCACTCGTCACCGTCCAAAGTGGCGCGCGTGCGGGTCGCGCCCGCGTCCGAGCCGCCGCCCGGCTCGGTCAGCCCGAAGCCGCCCAGCGCCGTGCCCTCGCACAGCGACGGCAGCCACTTTTCCTTCTGTTCCTGGGAACCGAAGCGGTAGATCGGCATCGCGCCGAGGGAAACCCCGGCCTCCAGGGTGATCGCGACCGACGAGTCGACCCGGGCCAGTTCTTCCAGTGCCAGGCACAGCGCGAAGTAGTCGCCGCCCATGCCGCCGAACTCCTCGGGGAACGGCAGGCCGAACAGGCCCATCTCCCCCATCTTCGCGACGATCGCGTACGGGAACTCTTCCTTCTCGTACAGCTCGCCGATGACCGGCGCGACCTCGGCGTGCGCGAAGTCCTCGACGGTCTTGCGGAGGGCCTCGTACTCCTCGTCCAGGCGGAAGTCGATCACTGCTGCTCCTCTTGGGGCGTGACTACGGCAAGGGTTTCGTCCAGCGCGACCTGTTGGCCGGCCCGGACGGGGAGTTCGCTGACGACGCCGTCGATCGGCGCGGTGACCGTGTGTTCCATCTTCATCGCTTCGACCACGAGCAGCGGCGTGCCGGCCTTGACGACGTCGCCGGCCGCGACCTTCACGACGAGCACCGTGCCCGGCATCGGGCTGGTGACCGGCCCCGCCCCGGCGGCCTCGCCGCGGGACGAGAGCACGAACTCCTGCTCCCCGAAGGGAAAGCTCCGCCCGTCACGCGCGAGCCAGACCGTCCGGTCCGGACCGCAGGCGTGGCGGTAGCGGTGGAACCCGCCGGCGTGGCGGACCTCCAGGACGTCGCCGTCGCGGCGGGCCGAAACACGCACCGGGTCGCCGTCGTCGACGAAGACGGTCGCGTCGGCCGGCGTGCCCTGCACCCGGACCACGGCGCGCTCGGCACCGGACTTGAGCCGGAGGACGACCCCGCCGGAGCCGCCCATCCGCCAGCCGTCCGGCACGTCCCACGGGTCCACAATGGACCCTGCCGGCTGCAGTTCGAGGAACCGGTCCAGTGCGGCCGCGACGAAGAACTCCGCGGGCACGTCCGACGAGACCAAATCGGCCAGCCGCCGGTCGACCAGCTCGGTGTCGAGCCGGCCGGCGCGGACGTCGTCGTCGGCCAGAAGCCCACGCAGGAACGCCGTGTTGGTGCCGACGCCGAGCAGCGCCGTGTCGGCCAGCGCGCGGTCGAGCCGGTGCAGCGCGGCCGCGCGGTCCGGGCCCCAGGCGATGACCTTGGCCAGCATCGGGTCGTAGTTCGAGCCGATCACCGCGCCGCGCGTCATCCACGAGTCGACGCGGACGCCGTCGCCGGCCGGCTCGTGCACCGCCAGCACCGTCCCGCCGGTCGGGATGAACCCGCGCGCCGGGTCTTCGGCGTACACGCGCGCTTCGACCGCGTGTCCATTGAGGACGAGGTCTTCCTGCTTGACGGCAAGGAGTTCCCCCGCCGCGACGCGGACCTGCCACTCGACGAGGTCGAGGCCGGTGACCAGCTCGGTGACCGGGTGCTCCACCTGCAGCCGGGTGTTCATCTCCATGAAGAAGAACTCGTCGGGGTTCTTCGCCGACATGATGAACTCGACCGTGCCCGCGCCGACGTACCCGACCGAACGCGCGGCTTCGGCCGCGGCCGAGCCCATCTTCTCGCGGGTGGCGTCGTCCAGCAGCACCGACGGCGCTTCCTCGATGATCTTCTGGTGGCGACGCTGCAGGCTGCACTCGCGCTCGCCGAGGTGGATGACGTTGCCGTGCCGGTCGGCCATGACCTGGATCTCGATGTGCCGCGGGGTCGTGACGAACCGCTCCATCAGCAGCGTGTCGTCCCCGAACGACCCCTTGGCCTCGCGCCGCGCCGACTCGATCGCGGCGTCCAGCTCCTCGGGGGCGTGCACCAGCCGCATGCCCTTGCCGCCACCGCCGGCGGACGGCTTGAGCAGCAGCGGATAGCCCACTTTTCCGGCCGCTTCCGCAAAGCCGCCTTCCGGAATGTCCACATCGGACGCTCCGGGCACCACCGGGACGCCGGCCTTCGAGACCGTCGCCTTGGCGCGGATCTTGTCGCCCATCGCGTCGATCGCCGCGACCGGCGGGCCGATGAACACCAGCCCGGCGGCCTCGCAGGCGCGCGCGAACTCGGCGTTCTCCGCCAGGAAGCCGTAACCCGGGTGCACGGCCTGCGCACCCGACGCCACGGCGGCGTCCACGATGGCCGGGATCGCAAGGTAGCTGCGCGCGGCTTCGGCCGGGCCGATGCGCATCGCCGCGTCGGCCTCCCGGACGTGCCGGGCGTCGGCGTCCGCGTCGCTGTACACCGCGACCGCGCGGATGCCGAGCGCCCGCAGCGTGCGGATGACCCGGACGGCGATCTCGCCGCGGTTCGCGACCAGCACTGAGTCGAACATCTGCCTCACATCCGGAAGACGCCGTAGTTGACATCGGCCAAGGGCGCGTTGGCCGCGGTCGAGAGCGCGAGGCCGAGCACCGTGCGGGTGTCCGCCGGGTCGATCACGCCGTCGTCCCACAGCCGCGCCGTCGAGTAGTACGGACTGCCCTGCGCCTCGTACTGCTCGCGGATCGGGTCCTTGAACGCCTCTTCGTCCTCGGTGGACCATTCGCCGCCGCGGGCTTCGATCGAGTCGCGGCGGACCGTCGAGAGCACCGACGCCGCCTGCTCGCCGCCCATCACCGAGATCCGCGCGTTCGGCCACATCCAGAGGAACCGGGGCGAATAGGCCCGGCCGCACATCGAGTAGTTGCCGGCGCCGAACGAGCCGCCGATAACGACCGTTAACTTCGGCACCCGCGCGCAGGCCACCGCGGTGACCATCTTCGCGCCGTGCTTCGCGATGCCGCCGGCCTCGTACGCGCGCCCGACCATGAACCCCGTGATGTTCTGCAGGAACAACAGCGGGATCGAACGCTTGTCGCACAGCTCGATGAAGTGCGCACCCTTCATCGCCGACTCGGCGAACAGCACGCCGTTGTTCGCGACGATCCCCACCGGGTGGCCGTGGATCCGGGCGAAGCCGGTGACCAGCGTGGCGCCGTACTCCTTCTTGAACTCGCCGAACCGGCTGCCGTCGACGATCCGTGCGATCACCTCCCTTACGTCGTAAGGGGTGCGCGGGTCGGTCGGGACTACGCCGTACAGCTCGGCCGGGTCGACCGCGGGCTCCTCGGTCGGCAGGACGTCCCACGGCCGCGGGGTGCGCGGCCCGAGCGTCGAGACGATCTGGCGGACGATCCGCAGCGCGTGGGCGTCGTCGTCGGCCAGGTGGTCGGTGACGCCGGACTGGCGCGAGTGGACGTCGCCGCCGCCGAGTTCCTCGGCCGTGACGACCTCGCCGGTCGCGGCCTTCACCAGCGGCGGGCCGCCGAGGAAGATCGTGCCCTGGTTCCGGACGATCACGGCTTCGTCGCTCATCGCCGGGACGTACGCGCCGCCGGCGGTGCACGACCCGAGCACCGCGGCGATCTGCGGGATGCCGCGCGCGGACATCGTCGCCTGGTTGTAGAAGATCCGGCCGAAGTGTTCACGATCCGGGAAGACCTCGTCCTGCCTGGGCAGGAACGCGCCGCCGGAGTCCACCAGGTAGACGCACGGCAGGTTGTTGTGCAGCGCGACCTCCTGGGCGCGCAGGTGCTTCTTCACCGTCATCGGGTAGTACGTGCCGCCCTTGACGGTGGCGTCGTTCGCGACGACCACGCACTCGCGGCCGGACACGCGTCCGATCCCGGTGATGATGCCCGCGGACGGCGCTTCGTCGTCGTACAGCCCGTTCGCGGCCAGCGGCGACAGTTCCAGGAACGGCGAACCCGGATCCAGCAGCGTGTCGACGCGGTCGCGCGGCAGCAGCTTGCCGCGTTCGACGTGCCGCGTCCGCGACTTCTCCGGCCCGCCGAGGCGGGCGGCGGACAAGCGTTTGCGGAGGTCCTCGACGAGCTCCGCGTGGGATGTGGCGTTGCGGGCGTAGGCCTCGCTGTCCGGGGCAGCCGAAGTCCCCAGTGCCGGCGTGTCCATGGGCTCCCTCGAAGTTAGCGGGCGTTAACCTCCGTCCCGATGTTAGCGACCGCTAACGTGGGTGTCCAGTCGTCGGAATGCCGAAAAGGCCACCCCGGCGAACCGGGGTGGCCTCCGCGGGAGGGACGTCAGCCGATGGCGTTGCGCAGCGGGGCGTAGTAGCCGCCCGACTGCCCGGCCGCCGTCGGGTGGTAGGACTCGATCACCGGCCAGGTGAGGCTGTGCAGGTAGTCGTCGGCCGAGGAGCAGATGTTGTGCCCCACGAACGACGGCCGGACGTCGACGAACGTCGCACCCGCCGACGCCGCGCGCGACTGGATCACCGAGGCGAGGGTGTCCGCACCGGAGTTGATCGCGGTCCGCTTGGCGTCGCTGAGCCCGACCCAGCAGGAGCCGGGCACGGTGTAGAAGCGCGGGTAGGACAGGACGACGAGCTTGGCGCCCGGGGCCTTGGCCTTGATCGCGTTGTAGGTGTTGGTCAGCAACGGGGGCAGGGTGTTGTTGACGTAGGTCTTCGCGGTGTTGACGCGGGCGGTGCAGGTCGCGTCGCTGCCGAGGGTGCAGGTCTGGATCACGTCGCTGAAGCCGGCGTCGTTGCCGCCCACGGTGACCGTGACCAGGGTCGCGTTGGAGGGGATGGAGTTGGCCTGGCTGATGACGTCGCCGGTCTTCGCGCCCGAGCAGGCGAGGAAGGTGAACGACGTGCCGCTGTGGGCGTTGGCCCAGAGCTGGCCGTAGGCGTTGGAGCTGCGGTAGCAGCTCCCGGAACTGCCGTAGCTGCCGGCGCCGACTCCCGAGGAGTAGGAGTCGCCGAGCGCGGCGTAGACGGTCCCGGCGGCGTGCGCGGTGCCCACGACGCCGAGGGTGGACAGGACGACGGCCCCGAGGGCCGTGCTCAACCTCTGGACAAACCGTCGCGAAAGACGGATCGGAACCCCCATGGACCACTCCTTTGTGACAGAACCGACCCTGAAAGCACAGCAGGTGGAAGCCCCACAAGGAACCCCTAGTTACCTGTAAGTAACCCACTCGGCTCACGCCGGAAGGCGGGAACAGTGTCACCGTTCCCCGACTGGGAGTTTTGCCAGATTCACGGGCCCGTCCGGGCCGGACGCCGTCGGCGCGCGGGGAGATTCACCCGAGCCGGTGACCCGCCGCGGACCGAGACCGGCGCCACTGGGTGTTAGCCGGATGACTTCAGACGAGAAGGTGGCGCCTTGGCGACAGCGGTCGGCGGCCGAGTCACAGTAGAGCTTGATATGTAGAAACTGGATAATCCAGCATGGCTACAGCGACCCGATACTGGATCAGGTTTGTAGAGAACCTACAAACCGAGCAAGCGAGATTCGACACGCTCGGCAGCGCCACTCAGGCGTCTCGCCGCATAGATTCGCGGTAGTCACCGCGACCGCCTGGTCGGCTTCGCAGAACCCGTCCCAGCGTAGAGAAAGGCTCGGCGATGTCCCCTGCCTCCTCCGAGTATCCCGCGACACCGGCTTCGGGCCGGCACTTGCCGGATCGACTGCTCGCCGCCCCCAGCGCGTTCCAGCTGATCCGCTTCGGCCTGCTCGCGTGTTTCGTGGAAGTCCTCCTTTCCCAAGGGCAGCCTCTCGCGGCCGCGGTGTCGGCAGCCGTCGCGATCGCGACCTGCTCCGGCCGCGCCACGGGTAACCGCCGACGCCCCGGGACCGAGACCGGTGCCACTGGGTGTTAGCGCTCGCTAACCTGCCGCTCTACTATGACCGGATGGCGGCCAACTCCACCCCGCTCGTCAACGGCGAGAAGGCGAGCAGGCGCGAGCAGATCCTGGCCGCGGCCGCCGAGCTGTTCGCCCACCACGGGTTCCACGGCGTGGGCATCGACGACATCGGTGCCGCCGTCGGGATTTCCGGGCCCGCGCTCTACCGGCACTTCCGCAGCAAGGACGCGATCCTCGGCGAGATGCTGAACTCGATCAGCCGCTACCTGCTCGACGGCGGCACGAGGTGGGCGAACCGGCCCGGCTCGGCGGACGACACGCTGACCGGGCTCGTCGCTTTCCACGTCGGCTTCGCGCTCGCGCACCCGGCCCTGATCACCGTTCAAGAACGCAACCTCGCGAACCTCACCGACGCCGACCGCAAGCAGGTGCGCGCGTTGCAGCGCCAGTACGTCGAGGTGTGGGTCGGCGCGATCCGGAAAGCCAGGCCGGAACTGGGAGAACGGCACGCGCGGTCGGCGGCACACGCCGTGTTCGGACTGATCAACTCGACGCCGTACAACCGCCATCTCGGTGATGGCGAACTCGCCGAGCTGCTCTCCCGGCTCGCGCTGGGTGCGCTCCGCGCGGCCGGATGACCGACCCGGATCAAGGTATCCCCACGACCGCCGTCGCTGGTGTTTGATGGGGCACGTGGATGCGGACTGGAACGAGCAGGGGCTCGTCGAGAAGGCTCAGCGCGCGCTGACGGCGTTGAGCCTCGGAGACGACGCCGAAGCCCTCGTCGAGGTCGCGCCGACGGCCGCCGAACCGCAGGCCCGGGCCGACGAGACGAAGGCGTTGATGCTGCTGCTGTTCGGCGAGTGCAGCGCGATGGTCTCCACCCTCGGCGACGGCGGCAGCGCGCCGGTGAAGGTCCAGGTCTTCGACGAGGACGGCGAAGAGGTCTCGATCGACCAGGCCGACCCGCCGGTGCGGACCGCCGTCCGGACGCTGCTGGCGGAGGTCCACGGCAACACCGAGGCCGCGCAGGAGCAGGTCGAGATCGCCCTCGCCAACGCGGCGCCCGACGAGGTGGACAGCCTGGTGCTGCAGGCACTGCGCTGGACGATCCGGCTGTCGGTCGAATGCCTGGACCGCGACCTGCCGGTGGCCCCCTGGATCTCGGAAGCCGTCTCCGACTAGGCGCGGAGACCGTCGACGATCACCGCCACGATCCGCGGCGCGCGGTCGTCCCACTCGGCTTCCGGGATCCGCGAAAGCGCTCCGAGCAGCAGGATGACGTCGGCGGCGTCGACCCCGGCGCGGATCTCCCCGGCCGCCTTTCCCTGGTCCAGCAGCGTTTCGAGCGCTTCGTCGAGCCGGTGGTGCTGGCCGGCGTAGAGGTCCTGCCACGCCGGCACCTCGATCGCCGCCATCACCCCGCGTTTGACGCGCGCGTACTCGACCAGCCGCTCCAGCCAGCGGGCCAGCGCGTCGAGCGGGGAATGCTGCGCGAGCAGGGGCGCGACCGTCTCGACGAGCTGGGTCAGCTCGGCCCGGTAGACCTCCGCCAGCAGGTGCTCGCGCGTCGGGAAGTGCCGGTAGAGCGTGCCCTGCCCGACCCCCGCGGCCTTGGCGACCCGGTGCAGCTTCAGGTCGTCGGCCGCGCCGTTGGACTCGCTCAGTTCCGCCCGTGCAGCCTCGACGATCCGGTCGCGGTTGGCGACGGCGTCCGAACGGCGCTCACGCCCGGCCACGGCACTCTCCTCACATAAGTGGACAAGTGTCCGCTACAGTTAAACGGACAGTTGTCAGTTTAACGGAGGGCACCATGACGAACGGACTGGACAAGGTCGTCGCGATCACCGGCGCGAGCAGCGGGATCGGCGAAGCGACCGCGCGGGAGCTGGCGAGCCGCGGCGCGGCCGTCGTGCTCGGCGCGCGGCGCACCGACCGGCTGGAAGCGCTCGCGCGGAAGATCCGCGACGACGGCGGCCGCGCGGAAGTGCTGGACGTCGACGTGACGCGGCGCGCGGACCTCGAGCGGCTCGTCACGCGAGCCGTCGACCGCTTCGGACGGCTCGACGTCCTGGTCGGCAACGCCGGCGTCGCCCGGATCGCACCGGTGGCCGACCTCGACGTCGACGCCTGGGACGCGATGATCGACGTCAACCTCCGCGGCGTCCTGCACGGCATCGCCGCCGCGCTCCCGGTGTTCCGCGCGCAGGGCCGCGGCCACTTCGTCACGACCGTCTCGACGTCGGGGCTGAAGATCGTCCCGGCCCAGGCCGTCTACGCGGGGACCAAGAACGCCGTGCGGACGCTGCTGGAAGCACTGCGCCAGGAGTCCACCGACGGTGCCCTGCGCACGACGTCGATCTCGCCGGGCTACGTGCGCACGGAACTCGTCGACTACGTCGAGGACCCCGCGCAGCGCGAGCAGGCCCAGCAGGCGATGGCGACGCTCGGCATCAGCCCCGACGCCGTGGCGCGGGCGATCGCGTTCGCCATCGAGCAGCCGGACGACGTCGAGATCGGCGACCTCACCATCCGGCCCACGCGACAGGGCTGAGTCAAGGACGCAGCGAGCGGACGATCGGCGCCAGGTACAGCTCGGCCAGCCGGCGGCGCTGGGCGTCGTCGTCCACCGGCAGGACGGTCTCCTGGGTCAGCACCAGGGACACGACGATCCGGATCAGCAGCTCGGCCATGCCGTCGACGTCCCCGGCGGGCAGGCTGAGCCGGCCCGCCGCGATCTCCGCGTGGAAGTGCGCCGCGATCCGCGCCCGGGCCGCCGCGAAGAGGCCGCCCGCCTGGACGGTCAGGTGCGGGAGGATCAGCTCGGGTTCGGTGCGCAGCAGGCGGTTGAGCAGCCGGTGCCCCCGCAGGTACCCGAGGGAGAAGCTCAACCCCTCGATGAGCTTCTCCTCCGGGGTCGCCTGCGCCTCGACGACGGCGTCGACCTTCGTCAGGAACCGCTTCATCTCGCGCTGGATCAGCGCGCCGAGCAGCTGGTCCTTCTTCGGGAAGTAGCGGTAGATCGTCACCCGCGAGAGGCCGACGCGGCGCGCGACGTCGTCCACGGTGAACCGGCGCAGCCCGAAGTCCTCGGCCTGGGTGAGCGCCGCGCCCATGATCCGTTCCGCGGTCTCGTCGCCGGGCAGTTCGGCTTCGAGTGCGTGTTTCAGGAGGTCGCGCATGTACCGACTTTACATCTTGACGGAGATTGTTTCATGCGTTCTAGTGTTAAACGACACAGGGAGGCACGGATGGGTGATCGCGAAGCCACCGCCGAACGGCTGCTCCGCTCGAGCGCCCGGCTCTCCTACGACCCCGGCGTCGACGTCCACTGGGCCGCCCCGCTGAACGACGACCAGTTCTTCATCCCCGAGAAGCTCGTTTCCCTGTACGGCACGCCGGTGTGGGACACGCTGAGCCGCGCGCAGCGGATCGAGCTGTCGCGCCAGGAACTGGTGAACACCGTCAGCGTCGGGATCTGGTTCGAGCTGATCCTCATGCAGATGCTGCTGCGCGCGTCCTACCGCCAGGACCCGACGACCCGGCACGTGCACTACGCGCTGACCGAGGTCGCCGACGAGTGCCGGCACTCCACGATGTTCGCGACGCTGATCGAGCGCGTCGGCGGCCGGCCGTACCGCAACAACCGCTGGCTGCAGCTGTCCGCGCAGGCGCTCCCGGTGATCCTGCACGGGCCGGCGATGTGGGTGGCGACGCTGATCGGCGAGGAGATCTTCGACGCGCTGCAGCGCGAACACCTCGACGACGAGTCCGTGCAGCCGGTGGTCCGCGCGGTGATGCGCATCCACGTCACCGAAGAGGCGCGGCACGTCCGGTACGCGCGCGACGACCTGGTCAGGTCGCTGGCGCGGGCGCCGTGGTGGCGCAAGGAATTCGCGCGGATCGTCGTCGCGGTGGGCGCGTTGCTGATGTCCCGCTTGCTTTCGCGGCCACGGCAGTACCTGCGCGCGGGAATCGACCCGGGCGTCGCGGTGGCCGCCGCGCGGACCAACCCGCACCGGCGGGAGACGCTGGCCTTCGGGGCCCGGAAGCTCGTCCGGTTCCTGCGGGAGAACGACTTGATCGGCGGCCCGAGCGCGGTGCTGTGGCGCCGCGCCGGAATGCTCTAGCGGAGGGGAAAGCCATGGCGCTCAAGGATCTGCTGGCCGCGGGCACGGGGCGGCTCGCCGACCGGATCACGACGGCAGGCGACGAAGCGGGCGACCGCGCGGACGACGTCGCATGGCGAGTGGCGAAGCTGTCCGACCGCGCGGCCGAACGCGTCGGCGAGTACGCGGCGGGCGCGTCGCGGCGGGTGGCGAACACCCTGGTTCGCTGGGGAGAGCGCGTTTCTAGCCGATGAGCTGCTTCACCAGCGCCGCGATCTGGCCGGTCTCGATCAGGAACGAATCGTGGCCGTACGGCGACGTCACCACCGCCGGCTCCGGCGCGTCCGAGATGCCCGCCGCGATCTCCGCCGACTGGTACAGCGGGTAGAGCCGGTCGCTGTCGACTCCCCCTATCACCGATCGAGCCGTCACCCGGCCCAGCGCCGACGCGACTCCGCCGCGGTCGCGGCCGACGTCGTGGGTGTTCATCGACTCCGTCAGCACCAGGTAGCTGTTCGCGTCGAATCGGCCCGCCAGCTTGTCCGCGTGGTGGTCCAAATAGGACTCGACAGCGAACCGCCCGCCCCGCAACGGGTCCTCGTCACCCTGGTACGCCCGGCCGAACCGCTCGGCCAGCTCCGGCTCGCTGCGGTAGGTGACGTGCGCGATCCGCCGCGCGATGCCGAGCCCGGCCTGGGGGCCCGAAGACGCCGAGTAGTAGTCGCCTCCATGGAAGAACGGGTCCGACCGGATCGCGTGCAGCTGCGGGGCCGCCCACGCGATCTGCTCGGCCGACGCCCGCGCCGTCGACGCCAGGACCAGCACCGACGCCACCCGCGCGGGCAGCGTCACCGCCCACTCCAGCGCGCGCATCCCGCCCATCGAGCCGCCGACGACGGCCGCCCAGCGGTCGATGCCCAGCGCGTCCGCCAACACGGCTTCCGCGGCCACCTGGTCCCGGACCGTCACGACCGGGAACCGGCTGCCCCACGGCTTGCCGTCCAGGTCCGACGACGGGCCGGTCGAGCCCTGGCACCCGCCGAGCACGTTCGGGACCACGACGAAGAACTCGCCGGTGTCCAACGCCTTGCCGGGCCCGATCAGCCCGTCCCACCAGCCCGCGCTGGGGTGCCCGGGCACCTTCGGCCCGGCCGCGTGGCTGTCGCCGGTCAATGCGTGCTCGACGAGGACCGCGTTGGACGCGTCGGAGTTCAGCGTCCCCCACGTCTCGTACGCGATCGTGAAGGACGGCAGCACGCCACCGGCCTCCAGCGCGAGCGCGCCGGGGCCGGTGACGAACTGACGGCGGCCCGGCGGATCACCGATCCGCCAAGCGCCGGTAACGGTCACAGTTCCGCCTTGGCCGCCCGGAAGCCGGCTTCCAGGTCGGCCTTGAGGTCCTCGATCCCCTCCAACCCGACGGCGATCCGGACCAGGCCCGGCGTGACGCCGCTGGCGAGCTGCTCCTGCGGCGCGAGCTGGCTGTGGGTGGTCGACGCCGGGTGCACGATCAGGCTGCGGACGTCGCCGAGGTTGACCAGCTGGCTGTGCAGCTCGGTGCCGTCGACGAACTTCCGGCCCGCCTCGACGCCGCCGCGCAGCTCGAACGACAGGACCGCGCCCGCGCCGCGCGGCAGGTACTTCTGCGCCGCCGCGTGGTACGGGCTGGACGGCAGTCCCGCGTAATACACCGTATCGACCTCGTCACGCTGTTCGAGCCACTCCGCGAGCGCCTGCGCGTTCTGCACGTGCCGCTCGATGCGCAGAGACAGTGTCTCGATGCCCTGCAGGATGAGGAAGCTGTTCAACGGGGCGATCGCCGCGCCGGTATCACGCAGGAGCTGCACGCGCGCCTTCGCCGCGAACGCGCCCGGGCCGAGCGCCTCCCAGTACTTCAGGCCGTGGTAGCTCGGGTCGGGCTCGGTGAAGCCCGGGAACTTCGCCGGGTCCTTGCCGAAGTCGAACGCGCCGCCGTCGACCAGGACGCCGGCGATCGTCGTGCCGTGGCCGCCGAGGTACTTGGTGGCCGAGTGGATCACGACGTCGGCGCCGTGCTCGATCGGCCTTACGAGGTAAGGCGTCGGGATGGTGTTGTCGACCAGCAGCGGGACGCCGGCCTCGTGCGCGACATCGGCGACGCCGCGGATGTCGAGGACGTTGCTGCCCGGGTTGGCGAGCGTCTCGGCGAAGAAGAACTTCGTGTTCGGCCGGACGGCGGCGCGCCACTGCTCGAGGTCGTCCTGGTCGTCGATGAACGTGACCTCGATGCCGAGCTTCGGCAGCGTGTAGTGGAAGAGGTTGTAGGTGCCGCCGTAGAGCGACTGGCTCGAGACGAAGTGGTCGCCCGCACCCGCCAGGTTGAGGATCGCCGCGGTGGTCGCCGCCGAGCCGGACGCGAACGCCAGCGCCGCGACCCCGCCTTCCAGCGAGGCGACGCGCTGCTCCAGCACGTCCTGGGTCGGGTTCATGATCCGCGTGTAGATGTTGCCGGGCTCGGCGAGGCTGAACAGGTCGGCGCCGTGCTGGCTGTCGCGGAAGACGTACGACGTCGTCTGGTAGATCGGCGTCGCCCGCGCGCCGGTGGCCGGATCCGGCGCGGCGCCCGCGTGGATCTGCCTGGTCTCGAAGGACCATGCCGAGGTGTCGTCCGCGCTCATCGGTTTCTCCTTGCGGCTCAAGGGGTCTGTTGGTCCGAAGCTACTTGGGCCGAACGGAGTACCCAACCGTTCCCACGCCCTGGGAGACCGGTCTCCTTGTCAATCTAATCTCTTTGTAGCTAAGATATTCACATAGAGAGATTCATGAACTGGGAGGAAGTCATGACGGAGCGGGTGCAGGTGCTGGTCGTGGGGGCCGGGCTGGGGGGACTGTCGGCGTCACTGTTCCTGGCGCAGGCGGGAGTGGACGTGCTGACCGTCGAGCGGCACGCCGGAACGTCGGTCCACTCAAGAGCCGCCGGGCAGAACTGGCGCACGATGGATCTGTTCCACTGGGCAGGAATCGACCGCGAGGTCCTGGAAGTGAGCCCGCGGGCGTCGCAGGGGCTGCGGATCACCGTCGCGACCAGCCTGGCCGGCCGCGTCCTGCACCGGCTCGTCGAGGACGGCAGCGAGTTCGACATCTCGGCGTCGACGACGATGCCGGCCGGCATGGCCGGGCAGGACGTCGTCGAGCCGATCTTGCTGGCGCACGCGGAAAAGGCGGGCGCACGGGTCCGGTTCCGCACCGAACTGGTCGACCTGGCCCAGGACGACGACGGCGTCACCGCGACCTTGCGCCACCGCGACTCCGCCGAGGAGACGGTGGTGCGCGCGGACTACGTCGTCGCCGCCGACGGCGGCCGCAGCGGCATCCGGGCCCGCCTCGGCATCGGGACCACCGGTCTGGACGCGCTGAGCCACTGCCTCGGCGTCGTGTTCGACGCCGACCTCGGCGACCGCGTCCAGGCCGGTGTGACGGACCTGTTCTACCTGCAGCACGGCGATTTCACCGCCGGGCTGGTCAACACCGACGTCCCGAACCGGTACGTCTTCGCGCCGGACTACTTCCCTTCACGCGGCGAAAGCCCGGCGGACTTCACCCACGACCGGCTGGTCTCGATGATCCGCGCGGCCACCGACCTGCCGGACCTGGAGCCGGAGATCGTCTGGACCGGCTCGTGGGAGGTCGCGGCCCGGCTGGCCGACCGGTTCCGGGAGGGCCGGGTGTTCCTGGTCGGCGACGCCGCGAAGGTGACCCCGCCGACCGGCGGCCAGGGCGGCAACACGGCGGTCGGCGACGCCGCGGACGTCGCGTGGAAGCTCGCCGCCGTCCTGCGCGGCGAAGCGGGCCCCGCCCTGCTCGACACCTACGAAGCCGAGCGCAAGCCGATCGCGCGGATGATCATCGACACGTCGCTGCACAACATGAAGCAGCGCATGCACCCGGACCTCGACGTCTCGGGCATCGGCGAGCCGGAGGACGCGCTGAACGCCATCCTCGGGTTCCGCTACCGCTCGACGGCCGTGCTGCCCGAAGAGCCGGACGACGGCGCGCGCGTCGAGGACGTCCACGCACCGACCGGGCGGCCCGGCTTCCGGGCGCCCGGCCTCGCATCCACTGTGGACCTGCTCGGGCGGTCGTGGGTGCTGCTCTGCGCGGGCGACGGCACGCGGTGGGCCCCGGCCGCGGCGGACATCGCGGCCGAGACCGGCGTCCGCCTCGAGTGCCACGCGCTCGACGACATCGCGTCCCGCTACGGCCTTTCGACGGGCGGCGCGTCACTCGTGCGCCCGGACGGCGTCGTCGCGTGGCGGGCGAAGGAGCCGGTCGACGACCCCGCCGGCGAGCTGTGGCGGGTGCTGACGGCCGTGTTGTCGCGCTAGTCGCGCTGCTGCAGGGCGAAGCGGTTCCCCTCGGAGTCGGTGAACATCGACCACCAGCCCCACGGCTGTTTCTCCGGCTTCGCGGGGAACTCCACGCCCTTCGCCGACAGTTCCCCGTAAGTCTTCTCGAGATCGTCGGCCACCAAGAAGAAGTTCGACGTCGGCAGCTGGTCGTTGTCGCCGAAGCGGCGCCGGTCCTCGGGCGACTCGCTGAGCACGAGGATGGTCCCGTTCGGCGCGGTCACCTCCACCCAGCGCCGGCCCTCGTCGTCGTAGGGCACGTCGGTCGTCACCGCGAAACCGACCGTCTCGGACCAGAACTCCTTCGCGCGCGCCTGGTCCTCGACCCCGACAACGACCTTGCTGACCCCTTGGATGGGCATGACCCCGCCTCTCTATATCCACCATGGATATAACCAGGGCGGAGTGTAGGCTGCCCCCATGGCCGACGGCAACCCGCTCACCCCCGCGGCGTTCCAGGTGCTCCTGGCCCTGGCCGCCGGGCCCGGCGGGCGCGCGCACGGCTACGGGATCATGGGGTTCGTCGCCGACGTCACCGGCGGCGAAGTCCAGCTCGGCCCGGGCACGCTCTACCGGACGCTGACCCGGCTGGCCGCCGACGGCCTGGCCGAAGAACTCCCCGGCGAGGACTCGCGCCGCCGCTACTACCGGATCACGCCGGCCGGCCGCGTCGCCGCCGCACGTGAGGCGACGTCGTTGCGCCGGCTCGTCGACGCGGCCGGCGACGCGGGCCTGCTGGCCCGCCCGGAGTCGGCGTGAGCCGCCCGCTCGGCCTGGTGCCGCACCTGTTCGTCAAGGACGTCGAGACGGCGCTTTCCTTCTACGGCAGGGCGTTCGGCGCGGTCGAGCTGTTCCGCACGGTGCTGCCGGACGGCACGGTCCTGTTCGTCGAGCTGGCGGTCGGCGAAGCGCGGCTGCTGGTGAGCCAGGAGATCGCGTCGCTGGACGCGCTGGCGCCGTCGACGATCGGCGGCACCCCGCTGCTGCTGACCCTGGAGACGCCGGACCCGGACGACCTCGCGCGGCGGGCCGTCTTCGCGGGCGCGACGGTGGAAGCCCCGGTGACGGAGATGTTCTTCGGCGAGCGCTACGGCCGGGTCGTCGACCCCGACGGGCACCGCTGGGCGTTGACGACCAAGCGGGAGCAGTACACCCCGGAGGACATCGACGCCCGCAAACCGCACGACGTCTAGCAGCGCGCGAGCACCCAGTGGAACGTCGCCGGGCCCTCGGGTTCGTGCATGGTCACGGTTTCGTCGACGACGAGCGTGAACCCGGCGTCGGCCAGCAGGCGCCGGTTGCCGTCCGGGGCGTGGCTGCTGAAGAACATGGGGGTGCCGAGCCAGTCGTCCTCGACGCCGTTCGCTTCGCTGCACCCCAGCGCGGCCAGGAACCAGCCGCCGGGCCGCAGCCAGCGCGCGATCCGCGTGAAGAGCGCGCCCTGCTCCTCGCGCGGGACGTGCAGCACCGAGTAGAACGCCGTGACGGCGTCGAAGCTCCCGTCCGGAAAGGACACCGCGGCCATGTCGGCCTTCTCGAACCGCGCCCCGGGGACGTTGCGCCGCGCGAGGTCGAGCTGCGCCGCGGACACGTCGACGCCGAGGACGTCGTGGCGTTCGGCGAGCAGCTTCGTGCACGGCACGCCCGCGCCGCAGCCGAGGTCGAGCACGTCGGAGCCGTCGGCGAGGCGGTCGGTCAGCTCGCCCAGGAAGCGCAGCCGGGGATCGTCCGCGATCCGGGCGCTCCACTCGAGGTACCGCTCCGCCGAGCTGTCGTAACCGGATTCGACGATCTTCCGCGGGTCGCTCACCGTTTCGACCCTACCGAGCCGTCCAGTGGTTTCTCGGCCAGAATGAGCCCGTGGTGTCGGTGCGCAGCGTGGTCGACCGGGTGGGGCCGACGCTGCTCCACGCGCTCCAGGTGCCCGACGACCCGCCCGCCGTCGCCGACGTCGTGATCGCCGAGCCCGGCGGCGCCGTGGCCGCCGGGGACCTCGTGCTCGGCGTCGCCACCACCGGCCCCGAAGACGCCGCCCAGTTGGTGAAGCAGAGTGCCGAGCAGGGCGCTGCCGCCGTGTTGCTGAAACCGCCGCTCGCCGCGAAACCGGCCGTCAAGCGCGCCGCGAAGGCCAACGGGATCGCGCTCGTCCAGGTGCACGCCGCGACGTCGTGGGCGCAGCTGGTGTGGCTGCTGCGGACGGTCCTCGACGCGCTCGCCGACGAGTCCGAAGACCTCGACCCGGGCTCCGGCGACCTGTTCCGGCTGGCCGATGCCGTCGCGTCCGTTGTGGACGCGCCGGTGACCATCGAGGACACCAACTCCCGCGTGCTCGCCTACTCCGCGCGCCAGGACCTGACCGACCCCGCGCGCGTCGCGACGATCATGGGCCGGCGCATCCCGGACGACGTCCTCGCGCGGTTCCGGTCGCGTGGCGTATTCCGCGAGCTGTCCCGCGGCCGGCAGACGATCTTCGTCCCCGCCCAGCGCGACGGCACGCTGCCGCGGCTGATCGTGCCGATCCGGATGGGCGGCGAGCTGCTCGGGTCGATGTGGGCGGTGGTCGCCGGGCCGGTGTCCGACGAGCGCGCGGCCGCGTTCGCCGACGCCGCCCCGGTCGTCGCGCTGCACCTGCTGCGCCGCCGCGCGCACACGGACGCGCAACGCCGCGCGTCGGCCGAACTGCTGCGCGGCGTGCTCGAAGGCCGCGCGAACCCGCGCAAGGCGATGGCCGAGCTGGACCTGTCCGACGAGCCGCACCGCGTGGTCGTCATCGAGGTCACCGGCGGCGACGGGCGCGACGCCGAGGGCCTGCGGCTCGCCCTGCTCGAACGGATTTCCCAGGGCATCGGCCACCGCCCGGTGGCGACCGAGCTGGGCGGTCTGCTTTACGCCGTGGTCCCCGACCGGCCGGGCCCCGGCGGGTGGGCGGAGCTGCGCGACGCGTTGTCGACGACGTCGTCCCGGCGCGGCGGCGCCCCGCGAGCCGCGGCCGGCGCGCCCGGCGAGATCGGTGATCTGTCCGTGTCGCGCCTCCAGGCCGACGAAGCACTCGGTCTGCTGCGCGCCGAGCTGCTCGGCGAGCGCGTGATCACGTTCGACGAGGCATGGACGGCGTTGACGCTGCACCGCGGCGCGACGGCGGCGGCCGGGGCGAAGGTCGCGGAGCTCGGCCCGCTGGGTGCGCTGCGCGCATACGACGAGTCGGGCAAGGCCGGTTACGTCGAGACGCTGTATGAGTGGCTACGCCATCCCGGCGACCCGCGCGCGGCGGCGCGGGAGCTGCGGATCCACCCGAACACCCTGCGGTACCGGATGCGCAAGCTCCTCGAACTGGTCCCGCTGGACCTCGACGACCCGGACGTCCGGCTAGCCCTGATCACCCAGCTGGTGGCGCTGCGCTGGAGCTAGGCCGTTCGGCCCAACGCGCGTCGTATGCACTACTCCGCATGGATCGCGCCGAACGTTCCCCTTGTCTTTTCCAGCCGAAAGGTGGTGGATTCCGACGATCGCCTGGCGCACCTTCTTCGCAGCACCCGGGGTGGCCGGGTCGTCGCAGAGGAGTCTCCATGAGCAGTTCGGAGCGGTTCCGCAGGGCCGTCAAGCTGGGCGCGGTGTCGGCGCTTTCCCTGGTCGCCCTGGTCGTCCCGGGCACCACGACCGGCAGCGCCGTCGCGGCGCCGTCGGGCGACTGCTTCACCCCGACCCAGTCCGCGGACCGGAGCAAGGACGGTCACGCCGACAGCCTGTCCCCGGCCGAAGCGGCCCGCGTCGAGGCGGACATGCAGAGCAAGCTCGCCGGCAAGCGCACGGTGTTCGCGGCCGCCGCCGTCTCGATCCCGGTGTACTTCCACGTGATCACGAGCGGCTCGACGGGCAACCTCCCGGCGTCGACGATCACCAAGCAGATCTCGGTGCTCAACAGCGCGTACGCCTCCAGCGGCTACAGCTTCTCGCTGGTCAGCACCGACTACACGAACAACGCCACCTGGTACAACGGCATCACCGACGGCACGTCGGCCGAGCGCAACATGAAGAACGCGCTGCGCAAGGGCGGCAAGAACGCGCTGAACATCTACACCGCCAACCTCGGCGACGACCTCCTCGGCTGGGCGACGTTCCCCTGGAACTACAGCTCGCAGCCCAAGCTGGACGGCGTGGTCATCCTCGACGAGTCCCTCCCGGGCCGCTCGGCGACGAACTACAACGAGGGCGACACGGCAACGCACGAGGTCGGCCACTGGATGGGGCTGTACCACACGTTCCAGGGCGGCTGCTCCGGTTCGGGCGACTACGTGTCGGACACACCGGCCGAGAAGACGGCGACGTCGGGCTGCCCGGCGAGCAAGGACACGTGCACGTCGACGGGCAAGGACCCGGTGCACAACTTCATGGACTACAGCTATGACAGCTGCATGTACGAGTTCACCGCCGGCCAGGCCACGCGGATGAACAGCTCTTGGTCGGCTTATCGCGCTTGATGTTCGGTCCGTGAAGGGCACCTTGATGGTCTTTGTGTCCATGGGGTGCCCTTCATGGCGAGGTCCTTCGCGACGTTGTGCAGTCGTTGCGAGTCGTCGTGGTTGAGCCGGTACGCGCGGAACCTCACTGTCTTGGGCATTTCGCCGCTCGGCCGCGCTGTCGCCGCTCATCGCGATCACCGCCCGGCGGCGCGGCCAGTGCTCAGCGCAGTCGCCGCCCGGCGCGGTCACTGCTGGCGGCGCGGATCACCGCCCGGTGGCGTTGTCGCCACCGGCGGCGTTGTCGCCACCCGGCGGCGCGAGACACCGCCCGGCGGCCTCGTCGCCACCCGGCGGCACGCTGGCAAATGACTTGTCCACAGCCCCCGGCGAATGTGGACAAGTCCGGCCGTACACCCGGCAAATCGGCGAAACTGTCACCGGCCACCGATAGACTGAGCGGGGCTCGTCCCCCAGGGATGGGTGGGGCGCGGTGTTCCGCCTCCGCCGGCCTGAAAAAGCGAGAACCCCGTTACGCCACCAGCAACGTCTTGCCCACCGTCGCGCGTGATTCGATCGCCGCGTGCGCGTCCGCCGCTTTCTCCAGCGGGTACCGCTGGCCGATCACCGGGACCAGCCGGCCCGCGGCCGCCTCCGCCAACGCCGACTCCGTGAACGCCCTCATTTCCGCCGGGCTGCCGATCGAGCGCACCAGCGTGACCTCGCGCGCCGCGGCGTCCACATCGGACACTTCCGCCCACGAGCCGCCCGCCAGGCCGTACACCGCCATCCGGCCGCCCGGGCGCAGCAGCCCGAACGCCGTCGTGCCGATTTCCCCGCCCACGCCGTCGAACACGACGTCCACCTCGCCGGCGCGCGCGGCCCAGTCCGGCTCCAGGTAGTCGACGACGGCATCAGCTCCCTCGACGTGGGCCACCTTCGCCGGCCCGCCCGCCGCGCCGATCACGAACGCGCCCGCCGCGTGAGCCAACTGCACCACCAAGCCGCCGACACCACCGGCCGCCGCCTCGACCAGGACTCGATCGCCCGGGCGCACCCTGGTCGCATGCACCAAGCCGGTCGCGGTGCGGCCGTCCGCGAGCAGCGCCACCGCCGCGTCGAGGTCGAGGGCGGGCGGGACCGGGAACACCGCCGCCGCGTCCACCGCCACGCGCTGGGCGTACCCGCCGGACCCGCCGGTCGACGTCACCACCCGCTGCCCGGCCAGGCCCGGATCGACGCCGTCGCCGACCGCGCTGATCACGCCGCCGACGCCGTTGCCCGGGATCAGCGGCAGCTCCGCGCGGAACGGCCCCGGAGCGCCCGCCCGGAACTGCGTCTCGACGAACGTGGTGTTCGCGAACGCCACTTCGACCAGCACCTGACCGGGTCCGGGGACGGGGTCGGGCGCGTCTCCCGGGACCAGCACTTCCGGCCCGCCGAACTCCCGCAACCACACAGCTCTCATGCGGTCACGCTGCAACCTCCAGTGAGGTCGAAGTCAACGCACTTGTCCGCCGGGCACCACGAAACCCGCGAAGAAATGTCCGCTCAGCACGATGACACCGCCGTCCGGGTGGTTCACCGTGAGTGGCAACACCGCCTTGCACCCGGACGCAGACCGACCCAGGAGGCCGACCGTGCGTATCGCCGTTCCCCGTGAAATCAAGAAGCACGAATACCGGGTCGCGCTGACCCCGGCCGGGGTCCACGAGCTGGTCGGCCGCGGGCACGACGTCTTCGTCGAGACGGGCGCCGGCATCGGTTCGTCCATCACCGACGAGGAGTACGTCGCCGCCGGCGCGAAGATCCTCGCGACCGCCGACGAGACGTGGGCCGAGGGCGAGCTCGTCCTCAAGGTCAAGGAGCCGATCGCCGAGGAGTACCCCCGGCTGCGCGCCGACCAGGTCCTCTTCACCTACCTGCACATCGCCGCCGACCGCCCGCTGACCGACGCGCTGCTGGACGCCGGCACGACCGCGATCGCGTACGAGACGGTGCAGACCGCGAACGGCGCGCTCCCGCTGCTCGCCCCGATGTCCGAGGTCGCGGGCCGGCTGGCCCCGCAGGTCGGCGCGTTCTCGCTGATGAAGCCGAGCGGCGGCCGCGGAGTGCTGCCCGGCGGCATCCCCGGCGTGCACCCGGCGCGCGTCGTCGTCATCGGCGGCGGGGTCGCCGGCCTGAACGCCGCCCGCGTCGCGCTGGGCCTCGGCTCGGACGTCGAGATCCTGGACACCAACGTCGACCGCCTCCGCCAGATCGACAACGACTTCGGCGGCCGCATCCGCACGGTGACGTCGAACCGGCTGTCGGTCGAGGAGTCCGTGCTGCAGGCCGACCTGGTCATCGGCGCGGTGCTGGTCCCCGGCGCGAAGGCGCCGAAGCTGGTCTCGAACGAGCTCGTCGCCCGCATGAAGCCGGGCAGCGTGCTCGTCGACATCGCGATCGACCAGGGCGGCTGCTTCGCCGACTCGCGCCCGACCACGCACGACGACCCGACTTACACCGTGCACGAGTCCGTCTTCTACTGCGTCGCGAACATGCCGGGCGCGGTGCCCCGGACGTCGACCTACGGCCTGACGAACGTGACGCTGCCTTACGCCGTACAGCTGGCCGAGCACGGCTGGAAGGCCGCGCTGCAGGCGGACGCGGCGCTGGCGAAGGGCCTCAACACCCACGCGGGCGCGCTGACGAACGGCCCGGTCGCGGTGGCCCACGACCTGCCCCACACGGCGCTGGAGACGGTGCTCGCCTGACCTTTCTCCCCCGAGCGGGTCCCTGCCGTCCGCCGGCAGGGGCCCGCTCTTCCTCGTTCAGGCGCTCGTCACGTGGTACCCGGCGCCGCGGACGGTCCGGAGGGTCTCGACGCCGAAGGGGACATCGATCTTACGTCGTAAGGCACTGACGTGGACCTCGACGAGGTTGGCGGTCGCGGACGCGGCGAAGTCCCAGAGGTTGTCGAGCAGTTCGGCCTTGGTGACGACCTGCCCCGGCCGTTGCATGAGGTAGGCGAGGAGGGCGAACTCCTTGCCGGTGAGGGTGATGTCGGCGGAGCCGCGCCGGCAGGTCCGCCCGGCCTGGTCAAGTTCGAGGTCACCCAGTTTGAGGACCCCCGCCCGGGTGGCACCGCCACGCCGGATGAGCGCGCGCAGCCGCGAAAGCAGGACACCGTAGGAAAAGGGCTTGGGCAGGAAGTCGTCGGCACCGGTGTCGAGGGCCTCGATCTCGTCGTCCTCGCCGTCCTTGGCGGTGAGCATGAGGATCGGGGTGGCATCGCCCCGCTCCCGCAGCCTGCGGCAGACGCGGTAGCCGTTCAGCCCGGGCAGCATGATGTCGAGAACGATGGCGGAGTAAGGGTGTTCCCCGGCGAGCCAGAGCGCATCCCGCCCGTTGTGGGCCACATCGACGGCATAGCCCTCGGCACCCAGCCCGGCCCGCAGAGCCTCGGCAAGCCGCCGTTCGTCTTCGACGAGCAAGATCCGCACCGGCCAAAGATAGCCAACCCCACAACGCAACCAAGGCCCACAACGCAACCACGACCCACAAACCACCCCGCCAGGCCGCGGGGGAGGCACCGTGGGGGTCCGGGGGCTCGGCCCCCGGGAGAAACGGGATGAGCCGAGCGAAGGAGCGAAGCCCGAAGCAGAGACGAAGGGGCGACCCGCTCAACCAGCCTGGGGGTCACTGGGAGCGGGCCGCCGATACCTAGCTTAGAGGTGTCTGACGCTCAGCGCTGCACCGGGTCGGCAAGTCACACGAATTCTTTACCAAGTTGATCTGACCGGACCGGGAAACACTCAGGTCAGGACACCGCGACCCGTTCGCCCCGGTTGCGGAACGTGACGAACGTCGCTTCGCGCGGGTTCCGGCGTTCCGTGCGCGCGGGCCGCGCGGGTAGGGCAGGATGACGCCGCATCAGCGGAAGGGGTCGGTATGCACGACGGCAGTGGCCGGATTGTGGTGCAGAACCTGAGCAAGCAGTTCGGTGCGGTGAACGCCGTGCAGAACCTCAGTTTCACGGTCGAGCCGGGTTCGGTGACGGGTTTCCTCGGTCCGAACGGTGCCGGCAAGACGACGACGTTGCGGATGCTGCTCGGGCTGGTGACGCCGACGGCGGGGCAGGCGACGATCAACGGGCGTCCGCACTCGCAGCTGGGCAACCCGGCGCGGGTGGTGGGTTCGGTGCTGGAGAACGAGGGTTTCCACCCGAGCCGGACCGCGCGCAACCACCTCCGCGTCTACGCGGCGGCGATCGGGGTGCCGGACCGGCGCGCGGACGAGGTGCTGGGCCTGGTGGGCCTGGGCAGCGCCGCGGACCGGAAGGCGGGCGGGTTCTCGCTCGGCATGCGGCAGCGGCTGGCGCTGGCGACGGCGTTGCTCGGTGACCCGCAGGTCCTCGTGCTGGACGAGCCGACGAACGGCCTCGACCCGGAAGGCATCCTCTGGCTGCGGAACTTCCTGCGCTCCTACGCGCGTGAGCAGCGCCGGACCGTCCTCGTGTCGAGCCACCTGCTCAACGAGGTCGAGCAGCTGATCGACCAGGTCGTCATCATCAGCCAGGGCGTCACGCGCTACTACGGTTCGCTGGACCAGCTGCGCAAGAGCCAGCAGTCGCGCGTGCTGGTGCAGCCGGCGGACCCGTCGGCGCTGGTGAAAGCGTTGCAGGACAACGGCATCACCGCCGTTTCGCCGACGCCGGACGGCCGGGTCGCCGTCGCCGGGTCGAGCGTCCAGCAGATCGGGGACATCGCCGCGAAGGCCGGGATCGCCGTCTACGGGATGCAAGAGGACCACGCCGACCTGGAGCGGATGTTCTTCCAGCTGACGCAGGGTCAGTTCACCGGCGGCGCACCCGGTTACCCGCCGCAGCCGCAGTGCCAGGGTCCGCCGCCGCCCGGCTACCCGCCGTCGGGCCCGCAACAGCAGCAGCACTGGGGAGGACCGCAGCGGTGATGGGCAACCTGATCAAGGCGGAGTTCCGCAAGACGCTCTCGCTCAAGACGTGGTGGGTGCTGCTGATCCCGCTGGCGCTCGTGGCGTTCTGGCTGACGTTCGCGTGGGGCAAGATCACCAACGACTTCGCGGACTTCCTGAGCAGCGACAGCGACGCCCGGCAGGTCACCCGGCTGATCGGCCTGGACCCGAGCCAGGTCCCGGTGGGGCTGCTGGCGCTGGCGCACGGCGTGAACATCGCGCAGCTCGTCCCCGGGCTGTTCGGCATCTTCGCGCTGGCCGGCGAGTACCGCAGCAAGACGATCACGACCACGTTCCTGACCGCGCCGAACCGGATCTCGGCGCTGACGGCGAAGATGCTCACCTACGTCGCGTGGGGCGCGATCTACGGTCTGGTCAGCTTCGGCGTCTCGGCGATCGCCGTCATGTCGTCGGTCGACTCCGGCCGCTGGCCGTCGGCGGGCCAGTGGCTGGCCGCGCTCGGCGGGACGGTGCTGGCCGCGGTGCTGGTGACGTTGTTCGGCATCGGGTTCGGCGCGGTGCTGCGCAGCGTGCCGCTGGCGGTGGTGCTGTTCCTGGTGTGGTTCCTGATCATCGAGAACGTCCTGGTGATCATGTTCTGGGGCTGGGGCGACGTCCGCATCCTCGGCGGGATCCTGCCCAACGGCACCGCGAACGGGATCGTCGGCGGGATCGCGGCGGACGCGTTCGGGTTCAACTCGTTGAACCTGCCCGACGACGTCACCTCGGGTGCGCAGTTGCTGCTGCAGTACACGGCCGCGGCGCCGGGCGTGCTCTCGTGGTGGGCGTCGGCGTTGATCTTCTTCGGCTGGACGATGCTCTTCTTCGGCCTGGGCTGGGCGGGCAACCAGAAGCGCGACATCACGTAGGTTCACCCGTCCGTGAAGGTCGTCTCGATGTCTTCGAGACGGCCTTCACGGCTTTCCGGGAAATATTTTGTCGGTGGCGGCACTTAGTGTTGCAACGTGACCACCGCTCCGCCCCGCTCCCGTCAAGAGCTCCCACCCGCTGAGACCGCCGGCTGGGTCCGCCGGCTGTCCGCCGCGGCCTGGGAGCACCGCGCCATCGTCGTGCTGTCGCTGCTCGCCGCCGTCTTCAGCGTCGGCGTGCAGGCCGCGAGCCCGCTGCTGGTGCGCTCGGCGGTGGACGACGCCGTGGCGGGCCGCACCGGCGCGCTGCCCGGGATCGCCGTCTTCCTGGTGGCGCTGCAGCTGGTCGCGTTCGCCACCGCCTTCCTGCGCCGGTACTTCGGCGGGAAGCTCGCCCTCGACGTCCAGCACGACCTGCGCCAGCGCGTCTTCAACGCCGTCTCGCGGCTGGACGGCGGCAAGCAGGACGCGCTGCGCACCGGCCAGGTCGTCTCGCGCGCGATCTCGGACCTGCAGCTGGTCGTCGGGATCCTCATGCAGATCCCGCTCTCGTTCGGCTCGGTGATCTTCGCCCTGCTGTCGTTCGCCGCGATGCTGTGGATGTCCCCGGTGCTGACGCTGATCGCGCTGGTCGTGACGCCCGCCGTCGGCATCGTCATCGCCCGCAGCCGCAAGCGGCTGTTCCCGGCCACGTGGTCGGCGCAGCAGCGCGCGGCGGACGTCGCGCAGCAGGTCGAGGAGACCGTCACCGGCGTCCGGGTGGTCAAGGGCTTCGGCCAGGAGGCGCGAGAGGTCTCGAAGCTCGAGGGGACCGCGCGCAAGCTGTTCGCGGAGCGGCTTCGCGCGGCGAAGCTGTCGGCGGTGCCGACGGCGACGACCGCGGCCCTGCCCGCCGCCGGCCAGGTCGCCGTGCTCGGCATCGGCGGCGTCCTCGCGCTGAACGGCTCGATCACGCTCGGCACGTTCCTCGCCTTCGCGACCTACCTCGCGACGCTGATCGGGCCGGCCCGGATGCTGTCCGGCCTGGTCGTGCAGGCCCAGCTGACCCGCGCGGGCGCCGAGCGCGTCTACGAGCTGATCGACGCGCAACCGGAGGTCGTCGACTCCCCCGACGCGCGGCCGCTGCTCTCGGGGCCGCTCGGGGTCGAACTCGACGACGTCCGCTTCGGCTACACGCGCACCGAGCCGGTGCTGGCCGGCCTGTCGGTCGCCGCGAACCCGGGCGAGACCCTCGCGCTGGTCGGCACCGCGGGCTCCGGGAAGTCGACGATCTCCCTGCTGCTGCCCCGGTTCTACGACGTGCACGCGGGCGCGGTGCGGGTCGGCGGTCTCGACGTCCGTGACGTGCCCCTGCGGCAGCTGCGCCAGGCGATCGGGGTCGTGTTCGAGGAGGCGTTCCTGTTCTCCTCCTCGATCCGGGAGAACATCGCCTACGGCCGGCCGGACGCGAGCGAGGAGGAAATCGTCGCGGCGGCGCGCGCGGCCGAGGCCGACGAGTTCATCCGCGCCCTCCCGGACGGCTACGACACGCTGGTGGGCGAGCGCGGCCTTACGCTGTCAGGTGGCCAGCGCCAGCGGCTCGGGCTGGCCCGCGCGCTGATCACCGATCCGCGGATCCTGGTCCTCGACGACGCGACGTCGGCCATCGACACCGTCACCGAGGCGGCGATCCACGAGACCCTGCGCTCGGTTACGGCGAGCCGCACGACGCTGCTGATCGCGCACCGCCGCTCGACGCTGGCACTGGCCGACCGGATCGCGGTGCTGGACGAGGGCCGCGTCGTCGACGTCGGCACCGAGGCCGAGCTGGTGGAGCGCTGCCCGCTGTTCCGCGAACTGGTCGCGGGCCCGGGCGACGACGTCGAGGAGAAGCACCGCTGCGAGGGCCTCGACTGCGGCCAGGACGGCGTCACCCCGGCGCTGTGGCCGCGGGACGAAAGCCGTGACGAGGTCGACGACCTGGCGGACGCGGCGCGCTCGCGCAGCGGCGACCCGAACAGCAGCGGGTTCGTCGGCGGGGGCGGCGGCCTCGACGTGCCGCCGACGCCGGAGCTGATCGAAGGCGTGCGCAAGCTCCCGGCCGCTGCCGACGAGCCACGGATGTCCGATGTGGACGTCACCGCGCCCGACCCGGGGTTCAAGCTGGCCCGGCTGCTGCGGCCCGTTCGCTGGCCCCTAACTCTGGTGATCGGGCTGGTCGCGGCGGACGCGCTCGCCTCGATCGCGCTCCCGGGGCTGTACCAGTTCGGCGTCGACCACGGCGTGCGGCCGGGCGTCGAGTGGATGATCTGGCTCGCCGCCGGGATCGGCGCGCTGGTGATCGCGGCCGACTGGCTGGTCGTGTTCGCGCAGACGCGGCTGACCTCGCGGGTCGGCGAAACGGTGCTGTACGCGCTGCGCGTCCGCAGCTACGCGCACCTGCAGCGGCTCGGGCTCGACTACTACGAGCGGGAGCTGTCCGGGAAGATCATGACCCGGATGACGACGGACGTCGACGCGCTGTCGACGTTCCTGCAGACCGGCCTGGCCACCGCGGTGGTCAGCGCGCTGACGCTGGCGGGCATCACGGCGGCGCTGCTGGTCACCGACGCCGGGCTGGCGCTGTTCGCGCTGGCCATGGTGCCGGTGCTGGCGGTGGCCACGGTGATCTTCCGGCGAGCGGCGTCGAAGGCCTACAACGAGGCCCGCGAGCGGGTCAGCGTCGTCAACGCGGACATGCAGGAGAACGTGAGCGGCCTGCGCGTCGCCCAGGCTTACACGCGCGAGGACCGCTCCGCGGAGGCGTTCGCTTCGCGCAGCGACGACTACCGGCGCTCGCGGCTGCGGGCCCAGCGGTACGTCGCGACGTACTTCCCGCTGGTGGCGCTGCTGTCCGACCTGGCGACCACGACCGTGCTGGTCGCGGGCGCGAACCGCGTCTCGGCCGGGACGCTGTCGGCCGGCGTGCTGCTCGCGTTCCTGCTGTACCTGCAGCAGTTCTTCTCGCCGATCCAGCAGCTGTCGTCGGTGTTCGACGGCTACCAGCAGGCCCGCGTCGGCCTGAACCGGATCGGCGACCTGCTGCGGACGCCGACGTCCGTACCGGCGGCGGAGAACGCCGTGGCGGTGCCTCCGCGACTGCGCGGCGAGGTCTCGTTCAAGGAGGTCGACTTCGCCTACGCCGGCACGGACGCACCGGCGCTGGCGGAGTTCTCGCTGGACGTCGCGGCGGGCGAGACGATCGCACTGGTCGGCGCGACGGGCGCGGGCAAGTCGACGGCGGTGAAGCTGGTGGCGCGCTACTACGACGTCACCGGCGGCGAGGTCCGCATCGACGGCACGGACGTCCGCGAGTACGAGCTGGCCGGCCTGCGGCGCCGGATGGGCGTGGTGCCCCAGGAGGCGCACTTGTTCTCGGGCACGGTGGCGGACAACGTCCGCTACGGCCGCCCGGCGGCGTCGGACGCGGAGGTCGAGGCGGCGGTCCGCGCGGTGGGGGCGTTCGACGGGGTGGCGGCGTTGCCGGCGGGGTTCCTGCAGCCGGTGGGCGAGCGCGGCCGCTCGCTGTCGGCGGGCCAGCGCCAGCTGGTGGCGCTGGCCCGGGCCGAACTGGTGGACCCGGACGTCCTGCTGCTGGACGAGGCAACGGCGGCCTTGGACCCGTCCACGGAGGCGGCGGTGCTGCGGGCGACGGAGACGGTGGCCCGCCGGAGGACGACGTTCGTGGTGGCGCACCGCCTGGCGACGGCGGCGAGGGCGGACCGCATCGTGGTCCTGGACCACGGCCGCATCGCGGAGACGGGCACCCACGAGGAGCTGCTGGCGGCCGAGGGCCTGTACGCCCGCCTGTGGGCGCTGGGCTGAGGAGGGCCTCACCTGAACACCGAAAGTTCGTGGCCCGCCGGCCGAGCCACTGGAACCATGGCTGGCATGTTCGAAGAGAAGCGGGTCCCCGACCGGCAGGTCCGCGCGGCGCGGACCGATACGACCGTCCGCGTCTACCAGGCCTGCCCGCCCTCGGTCGCCGACACCGCGCTCGAGAAGCAGACCTTCGAGCGCACCGGCACCACCTGGCTCGACCCGTCCTTCCGCGCCGCCGCCTACCACAGCGGCAACGGCAGCAAGCCCGGCCGCGAACGCATCCTGGCCGTCGACCTCAGCCGCGACGGCTTCGAATGGGCGCTGGCCCACCCGGGTCCCGTGCTCATCCAGTGGGACGCCGAGCGAGATCTCGACCACACGCCGCTGAACTTCCAGGCCGTCCGCATCGGCCTCACCGGCGAAGCCCTCGACCACTACGTGACCGGGTGGATCACCGACGTCACCGATGTCACGTCCGTGATGCGCGACATCTCCGGGCTCCTGGCGACCGACCAGCTCCACAAGGCCGTGAAGCTCGTCCCCCACGAGCCGCCGTACGAACTGCCCGCCGACGTCGCGAAGGCGATCGGCGCCTCCTAAGGCAGCACCCGCCACTTCAGCGAGCCCATGCCCGCCGCCTCGACGTCCGGGCGCGAGGCCCACCGGACCGTCCCCGGGCGGACGTGCACCCCGGCGCCGACCAGCCAATCCGGCTCGTCCGGCTCGACCCACTCCATCTCTTCGAAGTCCGCGAGCGTCGGCCACACGGCCGAGCACGAATCACACGTCAGCACGACCGTGCCGGACTCCGTCACCAGCGGCCGCACCAGGCCCTGGTCCCAGAACGAAGGACATTCGACCAGCCACATCCCCCCAGTGGAACCCGCCGCGGTGAACGCCCGACGGCCGCCGGGAGAAGCCCGACAGAAGAGACCGCGAACCCTGTACCGGGTCCAGCGCTTAAGGTTCCCTTAGCACATCTTGATCGAGTCAGTGACCGATCCCCTAGTGCGCCACGCCTCACACAGGCCGGTTCCATCACATCGCGGTCACCGAGGGGGTTAGCCTGGTAGGCGCATCAGCGGATTCATGATCGAGATCGAGACGGATAGAGGCGAGCCCAAGCCGTGTCCAGCAGCAGCCCTGCGTCACAGTTCGGCCCCAACGAGTGGCTGGTCGAAGAGATGTACGACCAGTTCCTCGCAGACCCTTCCTCAGTCGATGCCGCCTGGCACGACTTCTTCGCGGACTTCAAGCCGACGCAGAACGCGCAGGCCAAGGCGGACACGGCCCGGCAGCAGGCCGAGGCCAAGCCGGCCACCAACGGCCAGGCGGCACAGCCGTCGGCCTCGGCCGTGCGGAACGCGGAGTCGGCGGCCAAGCAGGCCGCCCCCGCGAAGGCGGAGCAGAAGGCGGCGCCGAAGCCGGAGCCGAAGGCGGCACCCAAGCCGGCCGTCAAGGCGGAGCCGAAGGCCGACGCCAAGAAGGACGAGCCGGAGTCGAAGCAGCTGCGCGGCGCCGCGGCCGCCATCGCGAAGAACATGGACGCCTCGCTGAGCGTCCCGACCGCGACCAGCGTGCGCGCGGTCCCGGCCAAGCTGATGGCCGACAACCGCATCGTCATCAACAACCACCTCAAGCGCACGCGCGGCGGCAAGATCTCCTTCACGCACCTCATCGGCTACGCCATGGTGCGGGCGCTGAAGAACTACCCGAACATGAACCGGCACTACCAGCAGATCGACGGCAAGCCGTTCGCGATCACGCCGGAGCACGTCAACTTCGGGCTCGCGATCGACATGAAGGGCAAGGACGGCTCGCGCAACCTCGTCGTGGCTTCGGTGAAGTCGGTCGAGGACATGACGTTCCTGCAGTTCTGGCAGGCCTACGAGGACATCGTCAAGAAGGCCCGCAACAACAAGCTGACGGCCGACGACTTCTCCGGCACCACGATCTCGCTGACCAACCCGGGCGGCATCGGCACCAACCACTCGGTGCCGCGCCTGCAGGCCGGCCAGGGCGCCATCATCGGTGTCGGCGCCATGCAGTACCCGGCGGCGTTCGAGGGCACCAGCGAGAAGACGCTGGTCGACCTCGGCATCAGCAAGATCATGACGCTGACCTCGACGTACGACCACCGCATCATCCAGGGCGCGGAGTCCGGCGAGTTCCTCAAGCGCATCCACCAGCTGCTGCTCGGCGAAGACGGCTTCTACGACGACGTCTTCACCAGCCTCCGCCTGCCGTACGAGCCGATCCGCTGGGTCGCCGACATCCCGGACGGCCCGGTCGACAAGACCGCCCGCGTGATCGAGCTGATCGACGCGTTCCGGATGCGCGGCCACCTGATGGCCGACACCGACCCGCTGAACTACCGCCAGCGCAGCCACGCCGACCTGGACGTCCTGTCCCACGGCCTGACGCTCTGGGACCTCGACCGCGAGTTCCCGGTCGGCGGCTTCGCCGGCCAGGAGCGGATGAAGCTGCGCGACATCCTGGGCGTGCTGCGCAACTCGTACTGCCGCACGGTCGGCATCGAGTACACGCACATCCTCGACCCCGAGGAGCGGCGCTGGATCCAGGAGCGCGTCGAGATCCCGCACGAGAAGCCGGACCCCGCGGTCCAGAAGTACGTGCTCTCGAAGCTGAACGCCGCCGAGGCGTTCGAGACGTTCCTGCAGACCAAGTACGTCGGCCAGAAGCGGTTCTCGCTCGAGGGCGGCGAGACGGCGATCCCGCTGCTCGACACGCTGCTGGACAAGGCCGCCGAGCACGAGCTCGACGAGGTCGTCATCGGCATGCCGCACCGCGGCCGCCTGAACGTGCTGGCCAACATCGTCGGCAAGCCGATCAGCCAGATCTTCCAGGAGTTCGAGGGCAACCTCGACCCGGGCCAGGCGCACGGCTCCGGTGACGTGAAGTACCACCTCGGCGCCGAGGGCAAGTACTTCCGGATGTTCGGCGACGGCGAGACGAAGGTGTCGCTGACGGCGAACCCGTCGCACCTGGAGACCGTGGACCCGGTGCTCGAGGGCATCGTCCGCGCGAAGCAGGACCTCCTGGACAAGGGCGGCGAGGGCTACACCGTGCTGCCGGTCCTGATGCACGGCGACGCGGCCTTCGCGGGCCAGGGCGTCGTCGCCGAGACGCTGAACCTGGCGCTGCTGCGCGGGTACCGCACCGGCGGCACCGTGCACGTCATCGTCAACAACCAGGTCGGCTTCACGACCGCGCCGGAGCACTCGCGCTCGTCGCAGTACGCGACCGACGTCGCCAAGATGATCGGTTCGCCGATCTTCCACGTGAACGGCGACGACCCGGAGGCCGCGCACTGGGTGGCCAAGCTGGCCGTCGAGTACCGGCAGGCGTTCCACAAGGACGTCGTCATCGACCTCATCTGCTACCGCCGCCGCGGGCACAACGAGGGCGACGACCCGTCGATGACCCAGCCGGCGATGTACGACATCATCGACACGAAGCGCTCGGTGCGGAAGACCTACACCGAGTCGCTGATCGGGCGCGGCGACATCTCCGTCGAGGAGGCCGAGGCCGCGCTGCGCGACTTCTCGAGCCAGCTGGAGCACGTCTTCAACGAGGTCCGCGAGCTGGAGAAGCACCCGGCTAAGGCCAGCCCCTCGGTCGAGGAAGAGCAGCCGATGCCGGCCAAGGTGCCGACGGCGATCACCCGCGAGACGCTCGAGCACATCGGCGACGCGTTCGTGAACGTCCCGGAGGGCTTCACGCCGCACCCGCGCGTCAAGCCGGTCATGGAGCGCCGCCACAAGATGTCGCGCGAAGGCGACATCGACTGGGCGTTCGGCGAGCTGCTCGCGTTCGGGTCGCTGGCGATGGAGAACCGGCTCGTCCGGCTGTCGGGCCAGGACTCCCGCCGTGGCACGTTCACCCAGCGGCACTCGGTGTTCATCGACCGCAAGACCGGCCAGGAGTACTCGCCGCTGCAGAACCTGGCCGACGGCCAGGGCCGCGTGATGATCTACGACTCGGCGCTGTCGGAGTACGCGGCGGTCGGCTTCGAGTACGGCTACTCGGTGGCCAACCCCGAGTCGCTGGTGATGTGGGAAGCGCAGTTCGGCGACTTCGTCAACGGCGCGCAGACCGTCATCGACGAGTACATCTCCTCGGGCGAGGCCAAGTGGGGCCAGCGCTCCGACGTCGTGCTGCTGCTGCCGCACGGCCACGAGGGCCAGGGCCCGGACCACACGTCCGGCCGCATCGAGCGCTTCCTCTCGCTGTGCGCGGAGGGCTCGATGACGGTGGCGGTGCCGTCCACCCCGGCGAACTACTTCCACCTGCTGCGCCGCCACGCACTGGACGGCATCCAGCGTCCGCTGATCGTCTTCACGCCGAAGTCGATGCTGCGCAACAAGGCCGCGACGTCGGCCACCGCGGACTTCACCGGCGAAAGCCGCTTCATGTCGGTCATCGACGACACGACCCCGGACCCGGCGAAGATCCGCAAGGTGCTGCTGACCTCGGGCAAGCTGTACTGGGAGCTGGTGGCCGAGCGGACGAAGCGCGAGGCGGACGACGTCGCGATCGTGCGGATCGAGCAGTACTACCCGCTCCCGAAGAAGAAGCTGGTGGCGGCGCTCGAGCGCTACACGAACGCTTCGCAGGTGGCGTGGGTCCAGGAGGAGCCGGAGAACCAGGGCGCGTGGCCGTTCTTCGGGCTCAACCTGCCGCGGAAGTTCCCGGAGCTGTTCTCGAAGCTGGAAGTGGTGTCGCGCCGCCCGATGGCGGCCCCGTCGGCGGGTTCGTCGAAGGTCCACGAGGTCGAGCAGAAGGCGCTGATCTCGAAGGCGTTCGACTGATCGCGTGAGCACGCCGAAGGCCCCCTCCCGGTTCGCCGGCGAGGGGGCCTTCGTCGTCTCTGGCCCCGGAACTGTCGGTGTGGCCCGGTAGCGTGGCAGTCGGGGGCGCAGCCCAAACCTGTTTGCCCGCGGCCGCCGGTTCGCGGCAAGGTGACGACCATGCTGATCCGCCGCGAGACGCCCGCCGACCGCAGCGCCGTGCACACGATCCACAGCAAAGCCTTCCGGCGCGAACCCGGCGTCACCCCGGTCGAAGCGCCACTGGTGGACGAGCTGCGTGCGGACGGCGACCTGATCGACGCGCTCTCGCTGGTGACCGTGCGCGACGGCGAAGTCGTCGGACACGTCTGCTGCAGCCGGGCCCGCATCGGCGACGACATGACGTCCGCCGTCGGGTTGGGCCCGCTCGGCGTACTCCCGGCGCACCAGGGGAGCGGCGTCGGCTCGGCGCTCGTGCACGCGGTGCTCGGCGCCGCGGACGCGCTCGGCTACGGCCTCGTCGTCCTGCTCGGCAGCCCGGGCTACTACTCGCGGTTCGGCTTCGTCACGGCGTCGACGCTCTCGATCACCGCTAGGGAGCCCGCCTGGGGCAAGCACTTCCAGGCCCGCACGCTCACCGGCTACAAACCCACGCAAGCGGGCGCGTTCGAGTACGCGCCGGCGTTCTCCCGGATCTGAGGAGCTGGCATGTACGCACCGAGCTCGTCCGTCGGCGTCCGCATCAACCGCGAACAGCACCCGTCGAAGCTGGTGGACCTCGCGCGGCAGGCGGAGGACGCGGGTCTCGACGAAGTCTGGCTGGTCGAAGACTGCTTCTGGGCCGCCGGGATCGCCACGGTCGCGACGGCGCTCGCGGTGACGTCGACGATCAAGGTCGGCATCGGCGTGCTGCCGGCGGTGGCCCGCAACCCGGCGATCGCCGCGATGGAGCTGGCCGCGCTGGCGGAGCTGCACCCGGGACGGCTCATCGGCGGCCTCGGCCACGGCGTCGCCTCGTGGATGCGCCAGATCGGTGCGTACCCGGCGTCGCCGCTGGCGGCGCTGGACGAGACGCTCGTGGCGGTCCGCCGCCTGCTGGCGGGCGAGCGGGTTTCGATGCGCGGCCGGCACGTGCAGCTGGACGAGGTCGAGCTGGTGTTCCCGCCCGCTTCGGTGCCGCCGGTGCTCGCGGGCGTCCGGCGTCCGAAGTCGCTGGCGGTGGCCGGTTCCTCGGCGGACGGCACTATCCTCGCCGAGCCGTCCCCGCCGGAGTTCGTGCGGACGGCGCTGGCGGGCATCGCCGCCGGCCGGCCCACCGCGCACGCCTTGGTCACGTACAACTGGCTGGCGCTGGGCGACCGCGAACGCGCGCGGCTCACCGTGGCCGAATCCCTCACGCCGGGCGCGCGGGTGCAGGTCGAGGACCTGCCGTTCGCCTCGGAGCTGCTGGCGCTGGTCGACTCGGCGTCCACAGTGGACGAGCTGGCGGCAGGTCTGCGGCCGGAGTGGCTCGACCGGCTCGCGATCTGCGGCGATCTCGACCAGTGCGTGGCTTCGGTCCGCGCGCTGCACGCGGCCGGGAGCGGTTCGGTCGTCCTGCTCCCGCTGCCGGAAGAGCCGCCGGAGCGCGGCATCGAGGACGCCGGCAAGGTCGCGGCCGCCCTGCGCGCCTGACCGTCAGCGCGAGAGGCGGGCTTCGATGCCGTCGAGGAGGAATTCGAGACCGAGCTGGAAAGTCTCGTCGACGTCCAGGTGGACGGCGTCGCGGATGACCTTCTCCAGCGCCGGGTAGCGGCCCGTGGCGAAGGTCCGCTCCAGGTAGGGCCCGTGGGTGCGCTGCCACTCCGACTCGTTCATCCCGGTGGCCCGCTCGGCACGCCGCTCGGTGATCTCCCGGCGCACGGCACCGACCACGTACGCGTTGACGGCCTTGACCACCGGCATCACGTCGTCCACGTCGATACCGGTCAACCCGGCGAGGACGGCCTCTCCCCTGGCCAGCGCGTGCGGCCCGAGCTGGGGCCTGCCGCCGAGCAGGTCCGCGAACCACTCGTGCCGGTGCGCGGCCCGCCGGGTGGTCTCGGCCAGGGAGCGCAGCACCTCCCGCCAGCCGTCGCCGGCCGGCCGGATCGCGGCGTACACGTCGTCGACCATCAGGTCGAGCAGCTCTTCCTTGGTGTCGATGTAGCCGTACAGCCGCATCGGCCCGACGTCCAGCACGCCGGCGACCTTCCGCAGCGACACCGCCGCCAGGCCGTCCGCGTCCGCCAGCCGGATCGCCGCGCGGACGATCAGCTCCCGGCTCAGCGGAGCCGGGGTCGGCCTCTCCGGCGGCTTCGGCCGCTCCCACACCGTCACGCGGATGACCATACAGCGCCTGGTGCGATACGCTGTATCGAAAAATACGGTGTATCGAAGGAGACGCCCCATGACCATCGCCATCATCGGAGCCGGACCGGGCGGCCTGGCACTGGCCCGGGTGCTGCACGTCCACGGCTTCGAATCCGTCGTGTACGAACGCGAGACGTCACGGGACGCGCGCGGGCAGGGCGGCATGCTCGACATCCACTCCGGCCAACGCGCGCTGCGCGAGGCCGGCCTGCTCGACGACTTCTTCGCGATCGCGCGCGGCGAAGGCCAGGACATGCGGCTCCTCGAGCCGGACGGCACCCTGCTGCTCCAGGAGGACACGCCGGACGACGCTCCGCTCCTGCGTCCCGAGGTGGACCGCGCCGACCTGCGCGACCTGCTGCTGGACTCGCTCCCGGCCGGCACGGTCCGGTGGGGGCGTGCGTTCGAGTCCGCGGAAAACGGCGTCGTGCGCTTCGCCGACGGCAGCAGTACAACGTACGAACTGCTGGTCGGCGCGGACGGCGCGCAGTCCAGGGTCCGCCCGCTGGTCACCGACGCCCGCCCGGAGCACACCGGCCAGAACGTCGTCGAGGTCGGCATCCCGGACGTCGACCGCACGCACCCGGAGCTCGCGGCGATGGTCGGCCGCGGCACGTACTGGGCGATCGGCGGCGGCCGGTCCCTGGCGGCGCAGCGCAACGGCGACGGCCGCGTCCGCATCGGCATCAGCTTCTACGACACCGCCGAGGACTGGTTCGCGACGAGCGGGATCCCGTTCGACGACCCGGCCGCCGCCCGGGCGCGGCTGATCGACCTGCTCCCCGGCTGGGACGCCCGGTTCGCGGCGCTGATCGAGGCCTGCGACGACACGGTCGCGCGCCGGTCGATGACAACGCTTCCGATCGGGTTGACGTGGCCGTCGAAGCCGGACGTGACGCTGCTCGGCGACGCTGCACACCTGATGCCGGCGGTGGGGGAAGGCGCGAACCAGGCCCTGCTCGACGGCGCGTCGCTCGGCCGGGCGCTGGCCGCGCACCCGGACGACTACCCCGCGGCGATCGAGGAGTACGAACGCGAGATGTTCGCCCGCACCAGCGCGGCGGCCAAGATGTCCGCCGGCATGCAGGAGCTGCTGAGGTCACCGGACGCCGCGCAGCGGTTGCTCGAGTTCTTCCAGCCGAGCTGACCGCGCAGGGAGCGTTGTCCACGGCCGGGGTGACCGAGCCGAGAGCGTGGTCCGCAACCGGACTGACCGCGCCAAGAGCAATGTCCATCCGCCCGGCCGACCGGACCAAGAGCATTGTCCGCAACCGGGCTGACATCGCCGGGGAGCGTTGTCCACAGCCCGGCCGACATGTGGACAACCCGGCCGCGCGGCGGTCATCCCAGGCCGTTTCGTCGGGCGCACTCGATACGCTGGAACCGGGACGGTCCCCCTGGGAGGGCGGGCGCTGCTCGGGGCGGCGGGCGCTGGCCGAGACGGGCACTGGCCGGAGCGAGCACTGCTCAGGGCGGGCGCGGCAGGCATTGGCCGGGACGGGCGCTGGCCGAGGCTGCGGGCGCCGTCCGGGGCGCCCCTGGGGTGGAGCTGTCCGGCGCGGGCACTATCCGGAGCGTGCACTACTCCCGGCGGGCGCTGGCCGAGGCGGGCACTGGCCGAGGCTGCGGGCGCTGTCCGGGGCCCCCGGGTGGGCGCTGTCCGGCGCGGCCGCTACCCAAAGCCCGCTGAGGGCTCCGGGCATGTCGTGAACCCCGCCGAAAAGCACTTCGCCCCGGCCCACCCGCGTGTCAGGATCGGCCCATGCCGGTCGACCCGCACCTCCTCGTCGCCTTCGTCGTCACCACCATGATCGCGATGATCACCCCTGGTCCGGACGTGCTCTTCATCCTCGGCTGCGGCATGCGCGGCGGGCCGAAGGCCGGGCTGCTCGCCACCGCCGGGGTCGCCACCAGTGAGGCCATCCACGTCGCCGTGGCCGCGGCCGGGCTGGCTGCCCTCTTCGCCGCCGTTCCCGTTGCCTTCACCGTCGTGCGCGTTGCCGGTGCCGCCTATCTCATCTACCTCGGCGTCCAAGCCATCCGGAACCGGAAGCCGCTCGTCGAACGGAAATCCGACCGCGCCTACCTCAGCGGCCTGCTCACCAACCTGCTCAACCCGAAGATGGTCACCTTCACCATCGCCTTCCTCCCGCAGTTCATCGACCCGGCGCGCGGGCACGTGTGGCTGCAGTTCGCGGTCCTCGGCGCGATCATGATCGTGTTCGAGTTCCTCGTCGACGGTGCGGTCGGCGTCCTCGCCGGGCGCGTCGGCGGGTGGGTCCGGCGGAAGAAGAACCAGCGCCGCATCGAGGTCGCCACCGGGGGCGTCTTCATCGGGCTCGGCGTGAAACTCGCCCTCGACTAGGACTTCAAGTTGTTGCGCGCCAAGAAGTCCTCGGCGATGTCCAGCGGGTTGCGCTTCTGCTCGGTGAACTCGACGTTCAGCTGAGTGAGCTGCGAAGTGTCCAGCGCGGCCGAAACCCGGTTCAGCGCGGCCACTTCGGCGGGCGACAACGTCCCGCGCGCCACCAGTGGCACGATGTTCTGCGCCGGGAACATGTTCTTGTCGTCGACCAGCGGCACGAACCCGTTCGCCGCGATCGTCGACGACGTGCTGAACAGGTCCGCGACCTGGACGTCGCCCGACTTCAGGGCCGCCACCGTCACCGGGCCGCCCGTGTCCGTCGTGCGGATCTCCTTGAACTCGCAGCCGTAGAGCGTCTTGATCTTGTCCTTCCAGCGGCTGCTCCACTGGCCCGGTCCGCCGAACACCAGGTCACGGCAGCGCGGCCCCAGGTCCGAGAACGTCTTGACGCCCGAGGAGGCCAGCTGCGGCCCGACCACCAGCAGGTCCTTGTCCTCGGCGGGCGCCTGGTCGAGCACCTCGAACCCGGCCGGGACCTTCTGACGCAGCTGCGCGTAGACGTCCTGGGACGTCGTCGCGGTCGTGTCCTTGTCGAAGTACCGCAACAGGTTCCCGCTGTAGTCCGGCACCACCGACAGCGACTTGTCTTGCAACGCCTTGACGACGACCTCGCGGCTCCCCACCGGCGGCCGGACCGTCACGTTCGAAGCGCCCGCATTGCGGAGCGCCCCAGCGTAGATCTGGGCCAGCAGCAGGCTTTCCCCGACGTCGGACGCGCCGATGATGATGTCGCCGGACGTCCCGCCCTCGCCGCCGCCCGCCAGCGGGTTGCCGCAGCCCGCGGCCAGCAGCACCACGGCAACAAAAGCAGCCAGCCGTTTCACGCCGTCACCTTCTTCACGGCCGCCGCGAGCCGGACGCCGCGCGGTACCAAAGCGCGGTTCAGCAACGCGAAGAGCAGGTCCAGGACGATCGCGAGCAACGTCGTCAGCAACGCGCCCGCGATCACCTCGGAATAGTCCAAAATGGCCAGTCCGTCGAGCAGGAACCGGCCCAGGCCACCGAGTCCGACGTACGCGGCCACCGCGGCGGTCGCGACCAGCTGCAGCACGGCGTTGCGGATGCCGCCCAGCACGAGCGGCAGCGAGATCGGCACTTCGACCTTCCACAGCCGCTGCCAGCCGGTCATCCCGATGCCCTGAGCGGCGTCGACCACGCCGTGGTCGGTCGCCTGCAGCCCGGCGTACGTCCCGGCCAGGATCGGCGGCACGGCCAGCACGACGAGCCCGATGACCGTCGAAGTGACGCTTTCGGTGAAGAGCAGGAACAGGAACGTCACGAGTCCCAGCGTCGGCAGCGCGCGGATCGCGTTGCCCGCACTCACCAGCGCGACGCCGCCGCGTCCGGTGTGGCCGACGAACAGTCCTAACGGGACGGCGATGACCAGCGCGATCACCAGCGACAGGAACGTGTACCCGAGGTGTTCCAGCAGCCGCTGCGGAACGCCGTCCGGGCCCGACCAGTGCGCCGGGTCGCCGAACCAGTGGAAGAGGTCGCTGATCATGCGGTGGTCACCCGTTCCCACGGCGTCAAGACGTTGCGCAGCAAGACCAGCAGCAGGTCGACGACCAGCGCGAGCAGCAGCGTCAGCACGATGCCGACGACGATCGGCGAGAAGTACTCGCGCTGGAAGCCGTCGGTGAACAGCACGCCGAGGCCGCCGGTGCCGATCAGCGCGCCGACGCTGACCAGGCTGATGTTGCTGACCGACGCCACCCGGACACCGGCCGCCAGCACCGGCACGGACAGCGGCAGCTCGACGGCGAAGAACCGGCGCACCGGCTTGTACCCGACGGCGGTCGCGGCGGCGGTCACCGGCGGCGGCACGGCGTCCAGCGCGTCGAGCACCGGGCGGACCAGCAGCGCCGTGGTGTAGATCGTCAGCGCGACGACGACGTTGACGCTGTCCAGGATCTTCGACCCGATCAGGCCGGGGATGACGACGAACAGCGCGAGCGACGGGATCGTGTAGAGCAGGTTGGCGAGCACCGTCAGCACCTGCCGGGCCGGCCGCCAGCGGTGGCCGAGCCAGCCCGCCGCGATCGCGAGCACGATGCCGATGACCAGCGGGAGCAGCGCCAGGTAGACGTGGTCGCCCAGGTCACCGAGGACCTCGGCGCGCGTGTTCCCGCTGCTCAGGTAGCGGCCGAGCTCGTCGAAGAAGCTCATGACGCCTGGGGCGTCGCCTCGATCACGTCCAGCACTTGCCTCGCGACGACCCCGCCGAGCACGCGGTGGTCTTCGTCGACGACCACGCCGAGGCTGGCCGGCGACGACAGCGCCGCGTCGAGCGCACCCCGGATCGGCGTGCCGTGGATCCACAGCGAACCGCCGGCCACCAAGTCGTCTTCGGACAGTGAACCGTCCACAGTGGAGTTCGGCGGCAGCCAGCCGCGCGGCTGCTTGTCCGCGTTGACCGCGAGCCGCCAGCCGTCGCTCGCGGACACCGGCGAGCCGATCTCGACGAGCTCGATCTCCTTGACCTCGACGCCGTCGGCGGAGAGGAACGACAGGCCGCGGTAGCCGCGGTCGCGGCCGACGAACGACGCCACGAAGTCGTCCACCGGGTGGCGCAGCACGTCGGCGGGCGTGCCGTACTGGGCGAGCTTGCCGCCGACGCGCATCACCGCGACCTTGTCGCCGAGCCGGACGGCCTCGTCGATGTCGTGGGTTACGAACACGATCGTCTTGCCCAGCTGCGACTGCAGGCGCAGCAGCTCGTTCTGCAGGTCCTCGCGCACGATCGGGTCGACGGCGGAGAACGGCTCGTCCATCAGCAGCACCGGTGAGTCCGCGGCGAGCGCGCGGGCGACGCCGACGCGCTGCTGCTGGCCGCCCGAAAGCTGGGCCGGGTACCGCTTGCCGACCTCGACCGGCAGGCCGATGGTCTCCAGCAGCTCGGCGGCCCGCTTGCGCGCCTTCGCCTTGTCCCACCCCGACAGCAGGGGCACGGTGGCGATGTTGTCCAGCACCGTCCTGTGTGGAAAGAGACCGGCGTGCTGGATGACGTAGCCGATGCCGCGGCGCAGCAGCGCCGGGTCGCCCTCGGCGACGTCCTTGCCGTCGAGCAGCACCTGGCCGCCGGTGGGCTCGATCATCCGGTTGATCATCCGCAGCGACGTCGTCTTCCCGCAGCCGGACGGGCCGACGAACACGGTGATCGTGCCGTCCTCGACCGTCAGGTTCAGCTTGTCGACGGCGACCGTCCCATCGGGATACTGCTTGGTCACGTCGCGGAATTCGATGGTCACTGCCCACTCCCCAAGTCCGGTGCAACCGACCGTAGCCGAGTCGGCGGCCGTTGGCACGGTGTTCCGCAGGGTGGTGACTACGCTGAGAGCCCGTGAAGGCACTCGACGACGTCCTCGCCGCGCACGGCGTCGGCGTCCGCCCGCTGTACCGCGTCATCGACCTGCTGCGCACCGGCGACCACGACCTCGGCGAGCTGGTGCGGCTGTCCACGGCGCCGCGCCGCAGCGTCGAAGACGTCCTCGCCGCGCTCGGCGACGACCTCGACCGCAGCGGTGACCGGCTGCGGATCTCCCCCGGCGTCGCCGCGTCCTACCTGCAGTACAGCGCGCCCCGGTACGCGGATCCGCTCGACGAAGCCGTCGCGAACCACGAATTGCTGCCCGAAGTCGCCGAATGGGTCGCCGAGGTGCCGCCGCCGCTGGCCGCGCTCGACCACGTGCAGGCGACGCCGGAGACGGTGCTGCGCCGCGCGCTCTGGCTGGACGCCCGGTACGACCTCGCGTCCGCGCGGCTGCTGTTCCTCGGCGACCACGACCTGACGTCGCTGGCCGTGCGGGCGGTCTGCCCGGCGGCGTCGCTGACGGTCGTCGACCTCGACGAGCGCGTGCTGGCCTACCTCGACGACCGCGGCGGCCGCGAAATCGCCACCGCCCACACGGACCTGCGCGTCGGCCTCCCACCGGCCGTCACCGGCGGGTTCGACCTGGTCTTCAGCGATCCGCCGTACACACCGGAGGGCATGGGCCTGTTCGCGGCGCGCGGGGTGCAGGCGCTGCGGAACCCGAGCGAGGGACGGCTGCTGTTCGCGTACGGCTACAGCCCCCGCCACCCGGCGCTGGGCGCGCAGGTGCAGCGGTCGCTGGCCACGCTCGGGCTGACGTTCGAGGCGATCCTGCCGGACTTCAACCGCTACTTCGGCGCGCAGGCGATCGGCAGCGCGGCGGACCTGTACGTCTGCCAGCCGACGGCGAAGGCCAAGAAGGTCCGCGCCGGCAAGGCGATCTACACGCACGGGCCGCAGTCCGTGGAGGCGGCCGGGACGAAGCCGGCGCTGCTGGAGAAGCTGAAGGAGATCGCGGGAGCCGGCGGGCTCGCGCTGGAGTCGCGGCCGGTCGACTGGTCGATCTCCGGACCGGAGGGGGACGCGGTCGCGATGGACCTTTCGGCCGACCCGGGACCGTGGCTGCTGCGCACCTTACTGGGTACGAACGCGCGCCGGCTCGCGCTGCTCGTCCCGAACGCGCACCCGGACCTGGCGGACCAGGCGTCGCAGGAGGCGCTGGCGTCCCTCATCCGGGGGAAGTACACGCTGCGGTACCTGCGGAGCACGCCGGACAACCGGCACGCGGTGGTGGTCGCGGACGCGGTCGAGCACCAGGACGAGGTCCTCACCCGCGCTCACGCCCGGCTGGCGAACGTCTCGCTGGACGTCCCCGAGGACCTGACGAACCTGCGTCTGGTCGACGTCCCCCGCCACCGCCTGGCGGAACTCTTCTGAGACGCCGAAAGCGGCACTTTCACGTGAAAGTGCCGCTTTCGGACCGGCGTCAGGCCGTGACGCCGTCGGCTTCCGCCGCCTTCGCCACCGCCGCCGCGACCTCGGGGGCCACGCGCGGGTCGAGCGGCGAGGGGACGATCCGGTCCGGGCCCAGGTCGTCCATCGCCACCGACACGATCGCCTCGGCGGCCGCCAGCTTCATGCCCTCGGTGATCGCCCGCGCGCCGGAGTCCAGCGCGCCGCGGAACACGCCGGGGAACGCCAGCACGTTGTTGATCTGGTTCGGGAAGTCGCTGCGCCCGGTGGCCACGATCGACGCGTACCGCGCGGCCACGTCCGGGTGAACTTCCGGGTCCGGGTTGGACAGTGCGAACACGATGCCGCCGCCCGCCATCCGGCCGAGCAGGGACTCGTCGATCGTCGCGCCGGACAGGCCGAGGAACACGTCCGCGCCCTCGAGCGCCTCGGCCAGGCCGCCCTTCAGGCCGGCCTTGTTCGTCGTCGCGGCCAGGCGTTCCTTGACCGGGTTCAGGCCGTCGCGGCCGGCGTGGATGATGCCGCGCGAGTCGAGGACGGTGACGTCCCCGATGCCGGCCTCCTGCAGGATCCGGGCGCACGCGACCCCGGCCGCGCCGGCGCCGGAGACGACGACGCGCTGGTCGGCGATCGCCCGGTCGAGGACCAGGTTGGCGCCGCGCAGGGCGGCCAGCGTGACGATCGCCGTGCCGTGCTGGTCGTCGTGCATGACGGGGCAGTCGAGCGCCTCCTTGAGCTTGTCCTCCAGCTCGAAGCACCGCGGCGCGGAGACGTCCTCCAGGTTGACGGCCCCGTAGGACGGCCGCAGCCGCACCAGCGTCTCGACGATCTCGTCGACGTCGGTGGTGTCCAGCACCAGCGGGATCGAGTCGAGCCCGCCGAAGGTCTTGAACAGGACCGACTTGCCCTCCATGACCGGCAGCGACGCGCTCGCGCCGATGTCGCCGAGGCCGAGCACCGCCGTCCCGTCGCTCACCACGACGACGAGCCGGTCCGCCCACGTGTACCGCTTGGCCTTCGCGGCGTCCTCGGCGATCGCGCGGCTCACCTTCGCCACACCCGGGGTGTACGCGATCGAAAGGTCACGCGGGCTGGAAATCGGGCGGGTGGCCGCCACCGAGAGCTTGCCGCCCTCGTGCCCGGTGAAGATCTCTTCGTCGGTGACCGGTGCTCCGGCACCGGTGGGGTCGCTCATGGGGATTCCTGTCGTCGTTTCCGTCATTCCCCCAGTGGGAATGACGGAACTCGCGGATCGGACTTGGGTCACTGGAATTTCTCCTGGGCATGCGAGCGGGGGACCACGGCTACAGGGGAAACCCGTGGTTTGTTCCTCCGGCACGGCAGCCCAGCGCGGTAGCGCCGGCCTGTCGGCGAGGCGTCACGTCGGCCATCGGTGCCGTGGGTCTGGCGATGGCCGCGGACGCGGCGGTCCACTCATTGTGACAGGTCCGGTCCGGAAGGGGACCCCTCGGTGCGGCTGATGTCACACCGGACCCCTATTCCGGCAATTGCCAAGACGTCCGTTCGGTTTTTAAGCCGCCCGATAAGGTGACGCCATGGAATTCCGCCGGCTGAGCGTCCCGGACGCCTTCGAGTTCTCCCCCCGGGCGTTCCCCGACGAGCGAGGCCTGTTCGTCGCCCCCTTCCAGGAGGAGGTCCTGCGCGAGGCGACCGGCCACCCGCTGCGGCTGGCGCAGGCGAACCACAGCGTGTCCCGGCGGGGTGCCATCCGCGGCATCCACTTCGCCGACACGCCTCCCGGTCAGGCGAAGTACATCTACTGCGCGCGCGGTTCGCTGCTCGACGTCGTCGTCGACATCCGCGTCGGGTCGCCGACCTTCGGCACCTGGGACGCCGTCCAGCTCGACTCGCGCCGGTTCAACGCCGCCTACCTCGCCGAGGGGCTCGGGCACGGCTTCATCGCCCTCGAGGACGACACGGTGATGGCCTACCTGTGCTCCGAGGGGTACAACCCGACGGGCGAGCACGGCATCACCCCGCTCGACCCGGCGCTCGGCCTGCCGTGGCCGGCGGACATCGAGCCGATCCTGTCCGAGAAGGACCGCACCGCTCCGACGCTGGCCGAGGCCCTGGAGCAGGACTTGCTGCCGTCGTACGACGACTGCGTCGCGTACTACGACAAGCTGCGCTCCACGCACTGATCACCGATAGAGGCTCTAGCGCCGATAGGCAGCGCACATATAGTATGCGCGCATGTCACTTTACGAGTACGAGCACCGCGAGACTTCGACCGCCCCCGCCGCCGCGATCTGGCCGCTCTGGGCCGACACCGGCCGCTGGCCCGAGTGGGACGCGGGCGTCCGCTCGGTGGTCGTCGACGGTCCCTTCGCGGCCGGCACCAGCGGCACCATGACGATGGACGGGATGCCGCCGATCCCGTTCACCCTCACCGAGGTCACCGAGGGCCGGAGCTTCACCGACGAGACCCGGCTGCCGGACGCGTTCCTGCGGTTCGAGCACGTCCTGGCCGACGTCGACAGCGGCACGCGGATCACCTACCGCGTCACGATCGACGGGCCGGAGGGCTTCGGCCCGCAGGTCACCGAGGACACCCCGGACGCCGTGCGCGCGCTGGCCCGGCTCGCCGAGGCATCCTCCGGGGGTCCGGGTGGCGAAGCCCCCGGCCGGGGCGAAGCCCCGCTTGACACAGCAAGCTTGCGGGTATGACAGCGCCGAAGTCCCGCCTGCCCGGCCCGGACCGCAGCCCCGGCTTCCTGCTGTGGCGGGTGACGCTGGCCTGGCAGCGGGCGATGCGGGCCGCGCTGGCCCCGCACGACCTCACGCACGTCCAGTTCGTGCTGCTCACGACCACGTGGTGGCTCACCCGCGCGGGCGAGCTCCCGACCCAGCGGCAACTGGCCGAACAGGCAGGCACCGACACGATGATGACCAGCCAGGTCGTCCGCAAGCTGGCCGACCGGGGTCTGCTGGCCCGCGCCGACGACCCGGCGGACGCCCGTGCCAAGCGCCTCCGGATCACCGCGGACGGCCTGGAGCTGGTCGCGAAGGCGCTGAAGGACGTCGAAGCCGCCGACGCGTCCTTCTTCGCCGGCGTCGGCGACGACTTCACCGACTCGCTCGCGAGACTCAGCCCCTGACGTCTTCGGCGATGACCCGCTCGATGTTGCGCTCGGCCAGCGCCGTGATCGTCACGAACGGGTTGACGCCGGTGCTGCCCGGGATGAGCGAGCCGTCCGTGACGTACAGGTTGCGGTAGCCCTTCACCCGGCCGTAGCCGTCGGTCGCCTCGCCGAGCACCAGGCCGCCCAGCGGGTGGTAGGTGAAGCGGTTTTCGAACGTGCGCGTGTCGCCGAACAGGTCGTAGCGGTAGATCGTCTTGTTCGCCCGGTTGACCTTGTCGAACAGCGCCTTCGCGGCGTCGATCGACGGCTGTCCCTGCGACGCCGTCCAGTGCAGCTTCGCCGAGTCGCTCGCGGCGTCGTAGGTGAAGTGCCCGCGTTCGGGGTTCCTCGTGATCGCCAGGTACAGGCTCACCCACGTCTCGAGCCCGGCCGGCACCGGCGCGATCTCGGCGAACGCGGGATGCACCGGGTCCGCCCAGTTGTCGATGCCGAGCGCCGGCATGCCCGACTGCAGGCTGCCCGTGGTGTCCCAGACGTGGTTCGCGCGGCCGCACATGACGTTCCCGTTCGTGCCCCAGCCCTGCCCGACCGCGTCGTTCAGTTCGGGGAGCCGTCCGGTCTCGCGGGCGCGCACCAGCAGCTCGGTCGAGCCGACGCTGCCCGCGCCGAGGAACAGGTACTTCGTGTTCACGTGCCGCGTGCCCAGGACGGTGCCGTGCTCGTCGATTTCGCGGACGACCACCGTGTACGTCCCGTCGGGCTGGTGGAGGATCTCGCGGACCTCCCGCAGCGTCTCGATGGTCACGGTGCCGGTGCCGAGCGCGGCGGCCAGGTAGGACTGGTCCAGCGAGCGCTTCCCGTGGTTGTTGCCGTAGATGACCTCGGACGCGTCCGCCGAGCGCGGCACCTCCCCGGCTTCCTCGCGGCGCAGGTAGTCCCGGTCGTAGACGCTGGGCACGAACACCGTCTCGAAGCCCGCCTTGCGCGCGGCCTTCCGGGAGACGCGCGCGTACTGGTACGACCGGCACGTCTCGAACCAGTCCGGGTCGACGACGTTCACGCCGAGCTGCGCGTTCGCCCGCGGGAAGTACTTGCCGTACATCTCGCCGGCGTCGACGCGTGGCAGGATCTCCTCGAAGTACGACCGCTTCGGCGTCACGGCCATCGCGCCGTTGACCAGCGATCCACCGCCGACGCCGCGGCCGAGGTACACCGCCATGTCGCCGAAGTTCACCCGGTCGAGCACGCCGGCGTGCCGCTTGATGTCGCGGTTGGCCAGGTCGAGCCAGAGGAACGACGCGAGCGGCGCCTCGGTGCGGTCCTTGAACCACATCGCCCGCTCGTCCGGCGCGAGCATCGAGCAGAACACCTTGCCGTCGGCGCCGGGCGTGTTCCAGAGCTTGCCCATCTCGAGCATCAGCGTCGGGATCCCGGCCTCTCCGAGCCGCAACGCCGTGACGGCGGCGCCATAACCGGTGCCGACCACCACCGCCGGCGAGTACTCCGGGAGCGGTGACGCGGTCGCGGGCCGCGTCGAGATCGTGGTCAGCCCGAGGGCGGCGGCGGAGTTCAGGGCGGCGAGGCCGAGGAACCGGCGGCGGGAGAAGGCAGACATGGGCCCGAGCATGCCCGATCTTGGTAAACGGCGTTAACTATTCAGAACGTGTTTCACCCGGTCGAGGGAAATTCCGGCCTTCCCCTGGGGGCGATCCCGGATGTCCGCTCCCGGCGGCGCGAGCAAGCTCACCGGCATGAAACTTCTCGCACTGGGGGCGGCCGCGGCCGCCGTGGCCGCACTGGGGGTCGTGCCCGGGACGGCGTCCGCGGACGAGCTGCCGGCATTCGACTTCACCGACTGCCCGGCACCGCCCCGAACGCCGACCCGGGCACGTGGCGCTGTGAAGCCTTTGTCTCGCAAGGAAAACTGACCATCCACGACCGGGAGGTCCCGCTCGGCGAGATGCGGCTGACCTTCAGCGAAGGCAAGGTGAACGGCCAGTACGCGCAGGTCTTCGGCGCGCTGCGGCACGAGCCGGCGCCTCTGCCGGGCATTCCCGGCGCGACGATCCAGTTGCGCTACGGCGGCTACTCGGACTTCCTGAGCACCGCCGAGCGACGGGGCGCACTCGACGTCTACGCCGTGGTCCGGCACCCCTTACTGCGTAAGGACTGCCGGATCGGCACGCCTGCCGAGCCGCTGCACACGATCGTCCACGACGACCCGGCCGTGCCGCCGCGGATCATCTCCGACAACCCGCGGACGGCGTACTTCGGCGTCGTCGACCCGGATGTGGCCCTGCCGGCGACCACCGGCTGCGGCGTGCTCGGCAAGCTCGTCGACCACCGGCTGGGCCTGCCGTCGCCGGCCGGCGAGAACACGTTCCACCAGACGACGTACGTGCAGTACAAGCCGCTCTAACGCTTCTTCGGCGTCACCCAGATCGTGATCGTCCCGGTGACCACCGGCTTGCCGCTCGTGTCCGAAATGGTCACCGGGACACCCAGCTCGAAGCCCTCGTCGCCGAACTCCGGCAGCTCGGGCAGCGCGGCCACGGCACGCAGGCCCGTCCCGGCCTTGGCGACGTACTGGACGTCCATGCCCTTCGGCAGCCAGCGGTGCGTGCCGGGGACCGTCGCTTCGGCGAGCATGCCCATCGCGATCTCGGCGAGGTTGCACGCGGCGATCGCGTGGAACGTGCCGATGTGGTTGTGGACACCCCACCACTTCGGCGCGGTGACTTCGCAGTGGCCGGGCCGCAGCTCGCGCACCGACGGCAGCACCGTGCGGAAGTACGGCACGCGCAGGCACATCGCGGCGCTGAACAGCTGCTTCCCGCCCGGCTTGGCGGCCAGCTTGTGCCACAGCGCGAACGTCGGCGTCTCGGGCATCGGCGTCTCCTCGAACTAAGCTACTGTTCAGTAGCTAAGCAGACGACCGGCCGCCGGGCAAACCGCCGGATATATTCGCCCGTGTGGCGAACCGTCTCTTCCTCCTAAGGCACGGCCAAACCGAATGGTCGGTGAACGGGCGGCACACCGGCCGCACCGACATCCCGCTGACGCCGGCCGGCGAAGGGCAGGCGCTCGCCGCCGGCGGCACGCTCCGGAGCCTGGTCGGCGGGCCGTCGCTGGTGCTGTCCAGCCCGCGGACCCGGGCGCTGCGGACGGCCGCGCTGGCCGGCCTGCGCGTCGACGAGGTCACCGAGGACCTTTCCGAGTGGGACTACGGCGAATACGAAGGCGTCACCACCCCGGACATCCGCAAGACCGTGCCGGGCTGGACCGTCTGGACCCACCCGATCCCCGGCGGCGAAAGCGCTTCGCAGGTGTCCGACCGCGCGGACCGCGTGCTGACGCGCGCCCGCGGCGACATCGAGGCCGGCGACGTGATCCTGGTCGGCCACGGGCACTTCAGCCGTGTGCTGGTGGCCCGGTGGCTCGGGCTGCCCGCGACGTCCGGCGTCCACTTCGGACTCGACGCGGCCGGCATCGCGGTGCTCGGCGACGAGCGCGGCGAACCCCAGATCGAACACCTCAACCTGCCGCCCGCCCTGGAGGACTGACGTGCCCGACGACCGCATCCGCCGGATCCGCCCCGACGACGTCGAGGCCGCCGTCGGCCTGGCGTACGCGCTGGCCGACTACGAGCGCGCCCCGGACGAGTGCCACCTGACGGTCGCACAGCTACAAGAGGCGCTGTTCGGCGAGGCGCCGAAGCTGTTCGGGCACGTGGCCGAAGTGGACGGCGAGATCGCCGGCTTCGCCGTGTGGTTCCTCAACTACTCGACCTGGCGCGGGGTGCACGGGATCTACTTGGAGGACCTCTTCGTCCTGCCGTCCCACCGCGGCTCCGGCCTGGGCAAGGCGCTGCTGGCGGCGCTGGCGGCGGAGTGCGTCGAGAAGGGCTACGCGCGGCTCGAGTGGTCGGTGCTGGACTGGAACCCGGCGACGGAGTTCTACAAGGCCCTCGGCGCGGTCCCGATGGACGAGTGGACGGTCAACCGGCTGACGGACGAGCCGCTGAAGGCCCTGGCCGCGCAGGCTTAGTCCTCTTCGTGCCCTTCGCGCTCGGCGCGGCGGCCGGCCAGGCCGCCGCGTTCGGCGGCTTCCGTCTCCGTCTCGCCTTCGCGCAGGCCCAGCGCCCACGCCCGCGACGGCGCGCGGAACAGCAGCACCAGCGCGACGATGCCGAGCAACGCCACCGGCACGCCCCACAGCGGCTCGCCCGACGGGCCGAGCAGGTACCAGCCGAGGCCGATCACGATCAGCGCGATCACCACACCCGGCGAGCGCGCCCACGTCTGGCCGAGGACCAGCCCCGCCGACGCGGCCAGGAACGCCAGCGCGACCACGATGAACGTGCCCGACTCGACGTAGACGTTGTTGCCCGGCTGCGCGGGCGAACCCAGCCCGTTCACCAGCACGACCACCCCGAACACCAGCAGGGCGAGCGACGGCACCGCGGTGACCGCGCCGGCCCAGCGGACCTCACGGGGAGCGGGCGAGAGCTTCACGGCGGGGCCTTCCGGGGGTCCTTTGCGGGAGCACAGTGGACTCGACCAGGGCGAGTCACCGTGCGTGAGCTGATTCGATCGTATGCCACCCGGTCGGCCGTTTTCGCGGGACCGCCCGGGCGCTGAGAATTCAGGAGTCGTCGATGAGCGGGCGGTCGGCCCGGGTGCACTTGTCACGACGAGCGGACACCCGCACGTGAAGGAGGGCCGCCCGGCACAGGGTCCGAAGGTGCTGTTGGTCAGGGTTGCGCCCGTCACCATGCGGGTCCGGAAGGTTCTCGGGCCGCCGGAAGTCACCTACCCTGCGGTGGTGCGCGCAATCCTCGTCGTGAACCCCCAGGCCACCTCGACCACCGCCGGTGGCCGGGACGTCCTGGCGCACGCGCTGGCCAGCCAGGTGAAGCTCGACGTGGTCGAAACGGACTACCGCGGGCACGCCATGGCGGTCGCGCGCTCGGCGGCGCGGGACGGCATCGACCTGGTCGTGGCGCACGGCGGCGACGGCACGGTCAACGAGGTCGTCAACGGCCTCCTCGCCGACGCCGACGGAGATCCCACCCAGATCGGGCGAGTGCCCGCCCTTGGCGTTGTGCCCGGCGGTTCGGCCAACGTGTTCGCCCGCGCCCTCGGCATCTCGTCGGACCCCGTCGAAGCGACCCACCAGCTGCTGCACGCGCTGGAGAACGACCGCTCGCGCCGGGTCGGGCTCGGCCTGGCCGACGGCCACTGGTTCACCTTCAACTCCGGCCTCGGCTGGGACGCCGACGTCGTCGGCCGGGTGGCGAAGCGCCGCGGCAAGCAGACGACCGCCGGCCTCTACATGCGGGCCGCCGTCCGCTCCTACTTCCGGCCGCCGCTGGGCCGGCCCGCCCTCACCATCCGCGTCCCTGGCGAGGAACCCGCCGAGGCGTTGACCGCTTTCGTGTCGAACACCGATCCGTGGAGCTACCTGGGCGAGCGTCCGGTCCACCTCAACCCGGGTTGCTCGTTCGAGACGGGATTGGGCCTGTTCGCGCTGAACGGTCTCGGGTTGCCGACGGTGTTCAAGCATGTACGCCGCGCTTTGGCTACGAAGAGCAACCAAAAAGGCAAACGTCTCGTGCGTCACGACGACGTGCCGATGATCCGCATCGACGCAGCTGAACCGGTAAACTTCCAGGTGGACGGCGACCTCGTCGGCCAGCGGACCAGGGTGGAGTTCTTCAGCGTCCCGAACGCACTCACGGTAATCGTGTGACGACGGGACCGCTGATCGCCTGCGGCAAAGTGCAATCTGCCGTTCGTCGACGCAGAAGCTCCACTCACCGCATCAGCCTTCCCTTCGAGTGGCTGTTTCGGAGAGAAACCGCAGGTCAGACGTGTCGCTCGGCCGGGTGAGCTGACTCACCGATCTTCCGGAAACCCTTGTCGAACGCGGTGCTTCGTGAAAGCATTCACAAGCACCCAAGAACACGACCGCCATTGACGACTGTGGCGCGGCCCTCCCGCGCCATGTGTAAGGAGCTCACGAACATGGACTGGCGCCACGACGCGGCCTGCCGAGACGAGGACCCCGAGCTGTTCTTCCCGGTGGGAACCAGCGGTCCGGCTCTGTCGCAGGTAGCTCAGGCGAAGGCCGTGTGCCACCGCTGCCCCTCCGCTTCCGACTGCTTGGCCTGGGCTTTGGCCAGCGGCCAGGACGCCGGCGTGTGGGGCGGCATGAGCGAAGACGAGCGACGCGCGCTCAAGCGCCGCCGTACGCACATCGGCACGCGTACCAACGCCTGACGTTTCTCCCGCACCACCCGAACCGCACAGGAATTCTCCCGGCGGAGCACTGTTGTGCCCACGTCGTCTGGGGCGATACCTACCCGGTTCGAGCTTAACAACCGAGGCGAAACCACCTGACGACGGGTGTGCTGAAACCTCACCAGGACTTCAAGTCCTCCGCAAAACGTTGAACGGCCCGGCACCACGCACCAGGTGCCGGGCCTTCAGCGTGTGTCCCTCCCGCGACCCGCACCCGATCGCTTCCGCCGCAACGGATATGCCCGGCGGTGATCGAGTCCAAACGCGACAGTCCGGCGCAGCCTCGAAAGAGGGACTACAGCCGCCGGGACAGCGGGATGCGCAGCGCGGCTTCCGTTCCCGTCACCCGGGTCGACGACGTTTCCGTCCGCACCTTCCGCAGCGAAAGCGACCCCCGCAGCTCGGACTCCACCAGCGTCCGCACGATCTGCAGGCCCAGCCCGTCCGAGCGCTCCAGCGAGAAGCCCGACGGCAGCCCGCGCCCGTTGTCGCGGATGACCACGTCCAGCCAGCGCGCCGAGCGTTCCACGATCAGCTCGACCTTGCCCGACCGGCCCGCCGGGAACGCGTGCTCGATGGCGTTCTGCACCAGCTCGGCCAGCACCATCACCAGCGGCGTCGCGATCTCCGCGACCACCACCCCGAACGAGCCCGTGCGGGTCAGGCCGACCTGCGACTCCGCCGTGGCGACTTCGCCGACCATGGGCAGCACGTTATCGAGCAGCTTGTCGAGGTCGACGCGCTCGTCCACCGAGATGGACAGCGCCTCGTGGACCAGCGCGATCGACGTAACCCGGCGGACCGACTCCGCCAGCGCGAGCCGCGCTTCCTCCGACGACGTCCGGCGGGACTGCAGCCTCAGCAGCGCCGCCACCGTCTGGAGGTTGTTCTTCACCCGGTGGTGGATCTCGCGGATCGTCGCGTCCTTCGACAGCAGCGCGCGGTCACGGCGTTTCACCTCGGTGACGTCGCGGACCAGCACCAGCGCGCCCGCCGCCTGCCCCGCCGGCCGCAGCGGCAGCGCGCGGAACAGCACCACCGCGCCGCGCCGCGAGTCGGCCTCCGTGCGGCTCGACGGCTTCCCGTCCAAGGCTTCGATGATCCGGTGCGACACCTCGGTCGCGTCGAACGGGTCGCGGATCAGCGACCGCGTCAACGGCGCCAAGCGCGTCCCGACCAGGTCCGACTCGTGCCCCATCCGGTGGTAGGCGGACAACCCGTTCGGGCTCGCGAACACCACCGTGCCGCTCGAGTCGAGCCGGATCAGGCCGTCGCCGACCCGCGGCGACGTGTGCGTGTCCGTCGCGTTGCTGCCGTTCGGCGGGAACGTGCCGTCGACGATCATCTGGCACAGGTCGCCGGCGCTGCCCAGGTACGCGATCTCCAGCGGCGACGGCACGCGCGGCGCGGCCAGGTTCGTCTCGCGGCTCATCACGGCGATCACCTGGTCGTGGAAGCGCACCGGGATCGCCTCGCGCCGCATCGGCAGGTCGCGGTACCAGTGCGGGTCCTCTTCGCGGCAGATCCGCACCTCGCGCATGGCCTTCGCCAGCTGCGGGTGCTCCTCCACCGTGAACCGGGTGCCGACGACGTCTTCGGGGTGCGCGGTCGGTGCCGTCGTCGGGCGCGCGTGCGCGACGCAGACGAAGTCGCCGCCGTCCGGCTGCAGTTCCTCGGTCACCGGGACCCAGAGCAGGAAGTCGGCGAAGGACAGGTCGGCCAGCAGCTGCCACTCGGCGACGACGGTCTGCAGGTGGTCCGCCGCCTCACCGGGGAGGCCGGTGTTGTCGGCGAGCAGTTCGGCGAGCGTCGACACGGGTTACTCGACCGTCCCGAGGACGTCACCCTGCTGGACCCGGTCGCCCTTCGCCACGACGAGGCTGGTCAGCGTGCCGGCCCGCTCGCTCACGGCGGGCAGCTCCATCTTCATCGACTCCAGGATCAGCACGGTGTCCCCGGCGTTCAGCGCGGCGCCCGGCTCCGCGACGACCGCGAGCACGGTGCCGACCATCTCGGCCCTGATCTCCGCCATCGACACCCTCCTCGCGCTCGCCCGACCACCCCATCCAACCAGAACGGGACGTCATGACACACTTGAGAGGTTGACCAGCTTTGACGACGAGGAGTGAGCATGTCGAAGCGCGCCCGCAAGCGTCGCGACCGGAAGAAGAACGGCGCGAACCACGGCAAGAAGCCCAACGCCTGATCCGGCGTCCGGCATGACGAAGGCCCCCACCCCGAGCGGGTGGGGGCCTTCGTCGTGCTCAGGCGCTACTCGGAACGCTGCTCGAGGGTGATCTCGGTGCGTTCGACGGTGACGCCGCCGCGCGTGGCGACGGTCTGCCGGATCGACGCGCGCAGCCGGCTCTTCAGCTCGGCCGGGGCGTGGTCGCCGCCGCACTTGCGGGCCAGCAGCTGCTTGATGTGCTCGTCGATGCCGTACTCCTCGAGGCACGGCGGGCAGTCGTCGATGTGGGCGCGCAGTGCGGCGTCGCGCTCGGGGCTGCACTCGCGGTCGAGGAGCAGGTAGATGTCGGCGAGCGCCTCTTCGCAGCGGACCTTGTCGGACGCGCCCTCGCACATGTCGTTCATCGCCCCGCCACCTCCTCCTTGGCACCCCGGATGAAGCCGCGTTCGCGGGCGACGTCGGCGAGCAGGTCGCGCAGCTGCGCGCGGCCGCGATGCAGGCGGGACATCACGGTGCCGATGGGCGTGTCCATGATCTCGGCGATCTCCTTGTACGCGAAGCCCTCGACGTCGGCCAGGTAGACGGCCAGCCGGAACTCCTCGGGCAGCTTCTGCAGTGCGGCCTTGACGTCGGTGTCGGGCAGGTTGTCCATCGCCTCGACCTCGGCCGAACGCAGCCCGCTGGACGTGTGGCTCTCCGCCTTGGCGATCTGCCAGTCGGTGATCTCCTCGGTGGGCTGCTGCACCGGCTGCCGCTGCCGCTTGCGGTAGCCGTTGATGTAGGTGTTCGTGAGGATGCGGTACATCCACGCCTTGAGGTTCGTGCCCGCCTTGAAGGAGGCGAAAGCCGCGTACGCCTTCAGGTAGGTCTCCTGGACCAGGTCCTCGGCATCGGCGGGGTTGCGGGTCATCCGCATCGCGGCCGAGTACAGCTGGTCGAGCAGCGGCATGGCGTCCCGCTCGAAGCGCTCGGCGCGCTCGGCTTCGGTCGCTTCTTCCGGCGCTGAGTTCTGCGTGCTCGGCAAACCGTTCCCTTCCCGCTCGGCGTCGATGCGCGTACGCGCATACGGCGGACCCGAGTTTACGCGGGGGCCGGGCACACCGCGGTTCGCCGGTGCCTCGGGGCGGCGGCGGCTGCGAGAGCGTGTGGTAGCGAGCGTTGTGGTCACGCCCCGTACAACCGATCGGGTCACGCGGGCATTCCCTAGACTCCGCCGCATGGCAGGCAAGGGCACCCCGGCGACGGCGTTGCTGGGGAAGCAGAAGGTGGCGCACACGCTGCACGCGTACGACCACGACCCGCGCGCGGAGTCGTACGGGCTGGAGGCGGTGGAGGCGCTGGGCCTGGACCGCGCCCGGGTGTTCAAGACGCTGGTCGCGGAGGTCGACGGCCGGCTGGTGGTGGGCGTGGTCCCGGTCACCGGCCAGCTGGACCTGAAGGCGCTGGCGGCCGCGGCGGGCGGCAAGAAGGCGAAGATGGCGGACCCGGCGGCGGCGCAGCGGGCCACCGGGTACGTGCTGGGCGGGATTTCGCCGCTGGGCCACCGGAGCAGGCTGCCGGTGGTGATCGACGATACGGCGTCTAAGTTCGATACGGTGTATTGCTCGGCCGGCCGTCGCGGGCTGGAGGTCGAGCTGGCACCGGCGGACCTGATCCGGCTGAGCGGCGCCGTGGTGGCCCCGATCGCTGCTTGAGTCAGGCCAGCGGGCGCAGCACCCGGGACAACCACTCCGTAGCCGCGCGCGACACCGTCTCCAGGTCCTTCGACAGGCTGTGGTCCCCGTCGACCACCACGATCTCGTGGTGCGGCCCCGCGGCCGGCCGGCCGAACGGGTCCCGCTCCCCCTGCACCACCAGAACCGGCACCTCGACGGCGTCCAGCTCCGGCTGCCGCGTCTTCTCCGGCTTGCCCGGCGGGTGCTCCGGGAACGCCAGGCACAACACCGCCACCGCCTGCCCGGCCGCGGCTGTCCGGCAGGCCACCCGCGCTCCCGACGACCGGCCGCCGAACACCAGCGGCAGGGAGTCGAAGCGTTCCGACAGCTCGTCGGCGACCGTCAGCCACGCCGTGTCCAGCTGGTTCGCCGGGGCCGGCGCGCGGCGGCCCGCCACCCGGTACGGCTGCTCGACCAGCGCCACGTGAACGCCCGCCGCCTGGGCTGCGCGCGTAACCGCCACCAGGTCCTTCGCCCCGAGGCCGCCGCCTGCGCCGTGGCCCAGCATCAGCACCGCGTCGCCCTCCTCCGCGCAGTGCAGGTACACCCGCGCTGGGCCATACGCTGTATCGACCGAGACGGCCGTCATGACTTCGGCACGTCGAACAGAGCGTCCTCGTTCGCCGGGTCGACGCGTTCCAGCAGCTCGGGCCCGTTGTTGCGGACGTTGTTGACCTTGCTCGAGATCGGCCGCAGCTCCAGCGACGCGACGATGTCGTCCGGCGTCGGGACCAGCAGGTCCTTGACGTCTTCGCGGTCCGGGTCGAGCCAGCCGTCCCAATGGGAGCGCGGCACGATCAGCGGCATCCGGTGGTGGACGTCGGTGAGCTGGCCCGCCGCGTCGGTCGTGATGATCGAGAACGTGATCAGCGGCGCCGCGTCCTTGTCGTCCTTCGGGTGCCAGGTCTCCCAGATGCCGCCGAACGCGATCGAGGAGCCGTCCGGCTCCGTCATGTAGAACGGCTCCTTCTCCTTGCCGGTGCGGCGCCACTCGAACCAGCCGTCGGCGGGCACCAGGCAGCGGCGGGACACCAGTGCGCGGCGGAAGGCGGGCTTCTCGGCGGCCGTCTCGGCGCGCGTGTTGATCATCCGCGAGCCGACGGACGGGTCCTTCGCCCAGAACGGCACCAGGCCCCACTTCATCATCCGCAGCGAGCGCTCAGCAGGCTCGTCCTCGAGGACCTGGCCGTCTTCGTCACGGGGGTGCCGCTGCACGACGGTGACCACGTTCTTCGTCGGCGCGACGTTGTGGTCGGCGCGCGCGTGCCCCTCGGTGAGGTCGATCGCCTCGAACTCCTCGATGAGCTTCGCCGGGTCCTTCGTGGCGGCGTAGCGCCCGCACATGACCAACCTCCTAGTGCCGGATACGTCCGGGACGCCATCGTTACACGCAGGCCAGGGCCGTGGCGAGCGACGTGGGATCATTCGGGTGGCACCGGCGCACGAGAGGACGAGGGTTTGGCGCGCAACGACTGGAGCAAGCTGGACGAGTCCGACGTCCGCGTGCGTCCGGGCAAGGGCACCCGTCCCCGCAGCAAGCGCCGTCCCGAGCACGCCGACGCCGTCACGGCCATGGTCATCGGCAAGGACCGCGGCCGCTGGACCTGCGCGATCGACGCCGATCCGCAGCGGGTCATCACGGCGATGCGGGCCCGGGAGATGGGCCGCACCCCGGTGGTCGTCGGCGACCGGGTCGGGATCGTCGGCGACGTCTCGGGCAAGCCGGACACCCTCGCCCGGATCGTCCGCGTCGACGAGCGCACCAGCTCGCTGCTGCGCACGGCCGACGACACCGACCCGTACGAGCGGCTGGTCGTCGCCAACGCCGAGCGCCTGCTGATCGTCACCGCGCTCGCCGACCCGCCGCCGCGAACCGGCTTCATCGACCGCTGCCTGGTCGCCTGCTACGCCGGGGGCGTCGAGCCGGTGCTGTGCCTGACGAAGGCCGACCTGGCCAGCCCGGACGAGCTCCTGGCGGGCTACGCGGGTCTCGACATCCCGGTGATCGTCAGCCGGTACGACGAACAGCCCGAAGGCCTGGACGAGCTGCTGAAAGACCGTCTCACGGCGCTCGTCGGCCACTCCGGAGTCGGTAAGTCGACATTGGTCAACCGGCTGGTGCCGGACGCCGAGCTGGCCGTCGGCGTGGTGAGCGCGGTCGGCAAGGGCCGCCACACTTCCGTGGCCGCGGTCGCGCTGCCGCTGCCGGACGGCGGCTGGGTGATCGACACGCCCGGCGTCCGGTCGTTCGGGCTGGCGCACGTCACCGCGGACGACATCGTCGACGCCTTCGAGGAGTTCGCCGAAGCCGCCGAGGAGTGCCCGTCGGGCTGCGGGCACCTCGGGCCGCCCGAAGACCCGGACTGCGCGCTCGACGACGTCGTCACCGAAGGCCGAGCAGGCGCTGAACGGCTCGCGTCGCTACGACGCCTGCTGGCCTCCCGCGGCGGCCACGAGGTGACCCGCACCACAGAATCCTGAGACAACCGGGAACCGGCTGCGGATCGTCACCGTCAGAGATGTAATTATTCGCCCGTTCGGGCGATATGCCGAGCGGACCCATCCGACTCTGAGGGGAATTCGATGCGCAAGACCACCCTGGTCGCCGCGAGCGCCGCCGTCCTGGCGCTGACGCTGACGGCGTGCAGTGGCAACTCCGGCACGGCTGAGCCGGCCGCCGCCGGCAGCCAGACCCAGGCCGGGAGCGGCGGCCTCCTCGCCTCGCCGTTCACCGACGCGATCCAGCTGGCCTCGGCGTCCAAGCAGGGCACCGAGAAGTCCAAGTCGGCGAAGTTCACCATGGAGGGTTCGGCCGCCGGCCAGACCATCAGCGCCACCGGCGCGATGGCCATCGACGGCGCGAACACGAAGTTCTCGATGACGAGCACCGCGGCCGGCGAGACCACCGAGATGCGCATGGTCGACAAGGTCATGTACATCAAGCTGCCCGCCGAGCAGCAGAAGCAGATGGGCACCGACAAGTCGTGGGCCAAGATCTCGGCCGAGGGCGACGACCCGATCTCGCAGGCGCTGGGCAGCTCGCTGTCGCAGTCGGCCGAGCAGAGCGACCCGAGCAAGATGCTCGACCAGATCTCGAAGACCGGCCGGATCATCTCCTCCGACCAGACCGAGCTGAACGGCGAGAAGGTCAACCACTACAAGGTCGAGCTGGACGTCGCCAAGGCGGTCGACCAGTTCACCGGTTCGCTGCCGGCGGCCTCGCGCGACAAGCTGACCGAGATGCTCAAGGGCAAGGACGTCAAGATCCCGGCCGAGCTGTGGCTGGACAAGGACAACCTGCCGGTGCAGGTCACCATGGACCAGGGCCCGATGATGCAGGCGCTGGGCGCGCCGGCCGGGGACGCGAAGTTCACGATGAAGTACAGCGACTGGGGCACCACGGTCGACGTGGCGGCCCCGCCGGCCGACCAGGTCGTCGACCTCGGCGAGCTGATGAAGAAGGCCGGTCGCTGAGACTCTGAGTAAAAGCGGCTCCCCCGAACGGGTTCGGGGGAGCCGCTGTGTTTTTGTTGCGTCATGCGCAAAGCCGCCGTCGTGCTGCTGCTCGTCCTGCTCACCGGCTGCTCCGGCCCGCCGTCCCCGCCACCCGCGTTCACCGACGCGCGGGCGCTGGCCGACGCCGCCACGGCGGCGACCACGAGCGGCGGCTCGGCGAAGTTCGGCACGGACGTCGCGGTCGGCCAGGTCCGGTCCAAGAGCCAGGGCCAGGCGCGGTTCGGCGCGGGCGGGACGGCGCAGGTGCTGACGACCGACTTCATCGGCGAGCCGATGGAGCTGCGGCAGGTCGACGGCAAGCTGTACGCGAAGGTGCCGGAGGGATCGCGCGACGAGGTCGGCGCGGGCAAGCCGTGGGTGACGGTCGCGGCGGACGGCACGGACCCGTTTTCCCAGGTCCTCGGCGGCAGCTTGGCCCAGCTGGCGGCCCAGAACGACCCGGCGCACACGCTGGGCGAGATCCGCACGGCGGGCTCGATCGTGTCGGCCGAGCGCGGGCAGCTGGACGGCGTCACGGCGGAGCACTACCGCGTCGAACTGGACCTGGCGCGCCTGGGTGCGGACCTGCCCGCGGGTCTGCCGGCGGACTCGGCCGGGCGGCTCGGCAAGTTCCCGGTGGAACTGTGGCTCGACGACTCGCACCGGCCGTTGCAGATCGTGCTGGACCTTTCCCCGATCCTGCAGGGCGCTGACGCCCGCATCACGACGCGGTATTCGGACTGGGGCGTGCCCGTCGACGTCCAGCCGCCGCCCCCGGGCGAGGTCGGCTAGTCACGTTTGGGTTCGCGGTCTCGTCCAGGCCGTATGAGCAAGCGAGTGATGGTGATCGGGGCAACGGGCGTGCTGGGGCGGCCGGCGGTGGCCCGGCTGTTGGACGCGGGGTATTCGGTGAGCGGCCTGGCGCGGTCCGAGCCGCGGCTGGAGGCGGTGCGCGCGACCGGCGCCGAGCCGGTCGCGGGCGATTTGTTCTCGACGTCTTCGCTGGTCACGGCGTTGCGCGGGCATGACGCGGTGCTGAACCTGGCGACGCGGATCCCGCAGAAGATGACTCGCGCGTCCGCGTGGGCTGCCAACGACCAGGTCCGAGTTTCGGGGAGCGCGGCGCTGGCGGCGGCGGTCCGGCAAGTCGACTCCGTGCGGACGGTGGTCCAGGAGGGGATCTCGTTCGTGTACGCGGACGGGGGTGCGGCGCTTCTGACGGAGGACGCACCGCTGCGTCCGGGCAGGGTGACGGCATCCTCGGTGACGGCGCACGCGAACGTGGCGGCGTTGACGGACCGCACGGTGGTGCGGCTGCGAATCGGAACGCTGGTGGGTCCCGACGCGATGACATCGGCGTTGCTGGCGGCGGCGCGGCGAGGAGGGCCGTTGATCTTGGGCTCGCGTTCGGATTGGACGACGGCGATCCACCCATCAGACGCGGCCGCGGCGGCGGTGGCGGCTTTGGAGGCGCCCTCGGGGGTTTACAACGTGGGGGCACCGCCGGTTCTGAAGGGTGACTTGGGAGCGGCGCTGGCTTCAGCGGCCGGCGTGCGGCACGCCCGGGCGCTGCCGAAGTGGCTGGTTTCGCGGATCCCGCTGGCCGAGCCGATGGGGCGTTCGCAGCGGGTGGACTCGGGGAAGCTGATGGCGGCGACCGGGTGGAAGTGCGAACGGCCGACGCCGGGACCGGACTGGTTCACGGAGGACTGATGCGGACTGGCCGAGGTTGCCGAGCGGTTCCTCGATCATCGATAGGGACGTCCGGGACTGTTCACAGCGGCGTTGAGACGCCAGCCCGCAGCAGCCGGCATCGCGAACCGACGGCCGACACGAAGTCCCGTGGTCTCCCCAAGACTGCTGCGACGCAGATCTCTCGATCACCGATAGAGAGGGCCGACACGCAACAACTCCGGTAGCGAAGGACGCGACGTTGCCCCAGCACCGGCGGCGATCATCACCGCCGGTCAAAGCAGCAAAGTGCGCCTGCGAGGCAGCCCCTCAGACCCCACCGGACAGCCCCCGCCCTTCCCGGGGGGCGTCCCCGGTCCCAGTCTATCGGCCACCCCCGACGCGAACCCCGACCCAAGCCGGGTTGTCCACAGGTCGACCCACCTGTGGACAACTCAGAGCAACTCCAGCAAGAAAGGCAATTCCTGGGGCGCGTACCAAGCCAATTCGTGGTCCTCGGCGTCCCCCAAAGTGAATTCCGCGTCCGGATCCCCCAGGTCCGCCGCATCGATCACCGCGGCGGCCGCCGCCACCGCGTCGGCCGCCTCGGCCGCGTCCACGTGGATCGCCGCCACCGCCGACAGCGGGATCGGTCCGCCGATCCGGACCACCGGGGCGTCCAGATCCGGGCGCAACGTCACCCCCGCGACGTCCGCCGACACCACCACCCGGCGCGGCTCGCCCTTCTCCTCCGCCGCGATCAAGCGCAACGATGCCCGGGCCGCGTCCAGCAGCGCCGCGTACTCCAGCTCCTCGTCCGAACCGCTCACGTACGCCTCGCGCAACGCCGGCGTCAACGCGAACGCCGTTCCGCTGCGGGCGCGGAACTCCCCCGAGGCTTCGAGGTCGCGAAGCATCGCGATGGTCGCAGGCAGATAAACCCTCACCAGTGCGCACCCTTCAGCTCTTCCAGTGACTCTTCGATCATCCCGGCCACGAGGTCCACGTCGAACGCGGCCTTGCGGTCGCCGTTCAGTCCGAAGTAGACGCCACCGTGGTAGGACGTCACCCCGATCGCCAGCGCCTGGGTGCGCATCAGCGGCATGACCGGGAACATCTCGACCAGTCTGGCCTCTCCCGCGTACATCGGCACCTGCGGGCCCGGCGAATTGGTCACCATGACATTGAAGATGCGCCCGGACAGCGACCCCGCCGCCCGCGCACCGAGCGAATGGAGCGTCGCCGGGGCGAAGCCGCCCACCTTCAGCAGCCCGCGCGCCGCCACCGGGCGGCCCGAATCCAGGTGCTCGGCCATCGCGTGCCCGATGTGCTGCAGGCGCAGCACCGCGTTCGGCTCGCCGACCGGCAGGTCCACCAGGTACGCCGCCACCTGGTTGCCGACCAGCGCCGGGGTCGAGTACTCCGCCGTCTCCGCGTCGCGGACCGCCAGCGGCACCAGCGCGCGGACCGTCGTCTCCGGCGTCAGCTGCTCCTCGCGCGAAAGCAGCCACTCGCGCAGCGCGCCCGTGATCGCCGCGAGGACGACGTCGTTGACCGTGCCGCCGTGCGCCGCGCGGATCTTGCGGAAGTCCTCCAGCCGCGTGCGGACCACCGAGAACACGCGGCCGCCGGACACCCGGACGTTCAGCGGCCCCACCGGCGCCGGCTTCACCAGCGTGCGCAGCGTCGACGCCACCCCGCCGACGGTCTCGGCGAACTTGCCCGCCGCCGCGAACGCGTCGTTCGCCGCCGACCGGACGTTCTCGACCACCTCGCCCGGCCGCTGGACGCCCTCGCTGACCGCGTCCAGCACCAGCTGCGTGCGGCTCGGCTCGCGCCGCGGCGTCCAGAGGTCCTCGAACGGCTCCGGCTCGGCCGGCGTCGGGTCGAGGATGAGCTGGCCGAGCTCGATCGTGCCGACGCCGTCCACAACGGACTGGTGCGTCTTCGTCACCAACGCGACGCGGTCGCCGGCCAGGCCCTCGATGAAGTACGCCTCCCAGAGCGGCCGCTCCGGCGCCAGCCGCCGCGACATCAGGCGCGCGACCAGGTCGAACAGCTGCTCGTCGCTGCCCGGCTGGGGCAGCGCCGAACGCCGGACGTGGTAGTTCAGGTCGAAGTCGACGTCGTCCACCCAGACCGGGCGCGCCAGGTGACCCGGCACCTCCGCCACGCGCTGGCGGTAGCGCGGCAGGTACGCCAGGCGCGCACCGACTAGGTCGAGCAGCTGCGCGTAGCTGAACCCCGACCGCGGGCGCTCGAAGATCGCCACCCCGCCGACGTGCATCGGCGTCGCGTGGTCCTCGACGTAGAGGAACGAGGCGTCCAGCGCGGAAAGGCGGTCGGGCATGAGCCGATCGTTGCACAGTGCGAGACTGCCGGGTGTGGGTGATGAGTCGACGATCTCGCCGAAGGATCGCTTTCTTACGGTGTACGGCCGGAAGCCGGTGCTCGAAGCGCTGGCCGACGACGGCCTGCGCGTGGACAAGGTGATCCTCGCCGACACCGCCCGCGGCCCCGGCGCCGCGGAGATCCAGCGCGCCGCGAAGGACGCCGGCGTGCCGGTGCAGCGCGCCAGCGCGCACCGGGTCAAGGTGCTCGCCGGCAACGGCAAGCAGGACCAGGGCGTGCTCGCCGACGTCGTCGCGCCGCGGATGCGCGCGCTTTCGGCGGCGCTGGCCGACCGGCGGCCGCCGTCGCGGGTGCTGCTGCTCGACGGCATCACCACACCCGCGAACGTCGGCATGATCCTGCGGACGGCGACCGCCGCCGGGCTCGACGGCGTGATCGTGCCGCGGCGGGGCGTCGCGGCACTGGACCCGCTGGTCGTCAAGGCTTCGGCCGGCGTCGCCTTCCGGGCGCCGGTGCTGCGGTGCGGCTCCGCGCGCGAAGCCGCCGAAATGCTCAGCGAAGCCGGTTACGGCCTTTACGCGCTGGGCGCGTCGGCGCGCACGACCGTGTTCGACGTCGACCTGCCGCAGCGCGCCGCGTTCGTGCTCGGCGGCGAGACGGCCGGGGTCGGCGCCGAAGTCGGCGAGCTCGTCACGGAATGGGTGTCGATTCCCATGCCGGGTGACGTCGAGTCGCTGAATGTCTCAGCCGCGGCGGCGGTCCTGTCGTTCGAACTGGTCCGCCGCGCCCGTTGACGCCTCACCGATCCGGGAAAAGAACGCCGAGCTCGGTGAGCGTTTCCCCGACCGACCGGTGGTGTACGCCGACCATGCCCACCTGGACGGCGCCGCGGATGTTCGCGGCGGAGTCGTCGACGAACGCGCAGCGCACGGCGGGCAGGCCGAGGCGCTCGGCCGCGATGAGGTAGACCGCGGGATCCGGTTTGGCCACCCCGACCTCGCCGGAAAACACGAGGGCGTCGAAATAGTCGAACATCGTGTTCTTGACCTCGGCCGACGCCCCGGGGGCGTTGGACAGCAGCGCGGTGCGGACGCCTCGCTCGCGCGCCGCGGCCAGGTAGTCGTAGAAGCGGCCGGCGTCGGGATCCGTGAGAACTCCGGCGAAATCGACCAATAACCCCTTCAGCACCCGGCACACCATAGCCGGGGCGGCGACGCGTTGTCTCGCATAGCGCAACAACGCGACACGGCGCTTACCGCACGTGCTCGCGCGAATCCACAGCTTCGGCGGTTCTTTGCCGAATCGGGCGATTCCCGGCGCCTTTCCGGCCGGTTCCGCACTCTAAGCGGTGGCGACGGCGAAATGCCGCGTCCGGGAGGGGAGGAAATGTCCGAGGAACACCGCGTGAGAACGCTGATCCACGCCGAAGTACCGCGCCGGGCCGAGCGGCCGCCGGCGGTGCCCCCGCACGAAAACCGCGGGGGCGACGCCCGGTGGCCGGCGCCCCGGCAGCTCGAGGCGAGTGAGGTGGGCCGGCTGCTGGCCATGCTGCTGGAGGCGTACGACGGTCGCCGCCCGGTGCCGCAGATCCGCGGGCTGGTGGCACCGGAGGTGTACGCGAGCCTGAGCGGGCCACGGTGGACGCGGCCACGGCACCGGTTGTGCCGGGTCCACACGTGCACGCCGGCGCCGGAGGTGATCGAGGCGTGCACCCGCGTGGAGGCGGACGGCCGGTCGTTCGCACTGGCGGCCCGCTTCACGCGCACCCCGGCGGGGTGGCAGTGCGTGCGGTTCGCGCTGTTGAAGCCGAGCGGTCCGGCCCAGCGGACGCCACGGCAGGCGGCGGCGTGAGACGCGCCCGCTCAGCCCGCGCACCGCCGGCCCCCGACGGTTGGCGGTGGTGCGCTGGTGGGGGTTCCCGCACCCCGACAGACCGGCGCACCACCTGGCCGCAGGGTGCGGCAGGCACACCAAGCACGCCCGCCACCGGCAACGACGACTCGCGGCGGTGCGCCGGCCGGGATTCCCGCACCCGACAGATCGGCGCGCCGCCCAGTCCGGCACGGCGGCCATGCCTGCGGCTCGCGCCGTTGACGCCAGGCGATCCGACCCCAGCGCGCCACCGCCAGGCGGCGGCGTGAAACGCGCCCGCTCACCGCCGGCCCCTGGCGGCTGGCGGTGGTGCGCCGGTCGGGGTTCCCGCACCCGACAGACCGGCGCACCGCCCACTCCGGCACGGCGGCCGCCCAGTGGATACATCGCCTGGCGCGGCGTGAAACGCGGCTCGCGCACCGCCGGGGCCGAGCGTCCCAATGTGGCCTTCGGTGCGTAAGACGCACCCAAGGCGGCCTTCGGTGCGTCTCACGCAACCAAGGCCGCCTTGGGGCGCTTGCTCCGCGGGCCAAGCCGCGCGTTGGCGCCTGGTCGGGAGTCCTACCTGTCACTCACGACCGGCAGCGATGCCAAGCCGCGCAAAGTTGTTGTTGCGTTCCAGCTCGGGTCGCCTGCCAACCGCAACCCCGGCAACCTGCTCGCCAGCTCGCGGAACACGATCCTGCCCTCCAAGCGCGCCAGCGGCGCACCCAGACAGAAGTGGATTCCCTGGCCGAACGCCAGGTGCCGTCCGGCCGGCCGCGATGGGTCGAAGGACTCCGGGCCCGTTGCCGGGTCGCGGTTGGCCGCTCCGATCAGGACGATCACCTGGCTGCCCTCCGGCACCGCGAACGAGCCCAACTCCGTGTCCCGCAACGCTGTGCGGGCCGTCAGCTGGACCGGGGAGTCGTACCGCAGCACTTCCTCCACCACCGACGAGGGATCCGCCGCAGTCAAGCCGCCGTTGCGCAGCAGCGCCAGCACTCCGTTGCCGATCAGGTTCGTCGTCGTCTCGTGGCCGGCGATCAGGAGCAACGTCAACGTCACCAGCAGCTCGCCCTCGGTCAGGACGTCGCCCGCGTCCGACACCGCCACCAGCGCCGACAGCAGGTCCTCCCCCGGCGAGCGGCGGCGCTCCTCCGCCAGCGCACGGAAGTACGCCACGAACGACTGCCGCGCCCGGACCGCCGGCTCGATCGTGTCCGGGTGCTGCAGGAACGGCGGGTCCAGCGCCCGCGCCATCGCGTGCGACCACTCCGCGAACCTCTCGCGGTCGTCCAGCGGCACGCCCAGCAGTTCGGCGATCACCTCCACCGGCAACGGCTTCGCCAGCGACGTCATCAGGTCGAAGGGCCCGTGCAAGCCGTCGATGAGCGACGCCGTGATTTTCTCGATCCGCGGCGCCAACAGCGAGACCATGCGCGGGGTGAACGCCTTCGCCACCAGCCGCCGCAGGCGTGTGTGGTCGGGTGGGTTCAGCGACAGGAACGCCCGGACCACGCGTCCCGACTCGTCGACCGGCTGGTCCGGAAGGCGGTCCGCGGGATCCAGGTACTCCGGTTCCGGGTGGCCGAACGCCGGGTCGCGCAGCACCTTCGTGGCCTCGGCGAAACCGCTGACCGCGAACATCTGCTCGGACAACCGCGCCACCGGGAACCGCTCGCGCCAATCCCGGTACGCCGGGTACGGGTCCGGGCGCCGCTCGGCGGCGAACAGCGCGAAGAACTCCTGCGGATCCACTTTCTCGTCCCCTCATGGAAGAACCGGGGTGCGCGCGAAAGCACGCACCCCGGTCCTGGAAACCAACGTCAGCGACGCGGGCCCTTCTTGCCCTTCTTCTGGGCGTCGCGCTGGGCGGCGCGACGGTCCCGGCGGGTACCGCCGGCGCCACCGCCCGCGGCCTGCGCCCCGCCCTCGGCGTGCGACTCGACCTCGCCGTCCTCGCCCGGACCCGACAGCGTCATGCCCTGCTGGCCACCGCCGCCGAGGCCCTTGCCGCGCAGTGCGGCCGGGACGGACTCGGTGTCGGTCGTCGGCGGCTGCGGCGGCGCCGGCCGCGCGTGCCGACCCTCCGCGGCCTGGCCGTTGCCCGAAGCGACGCCCGTCGGCACCGCGGCCGCGGCCTCCGCCGGCGGCGCCTCGGCCCGCTCGACCTGCAGGTTGAACAGGAAGCCGACGGCCTCCTCCTTCAACGAGTCGAGCATCGCGCGGAACATGTCGAAGCCCTCGCGCTGGTACTCGATCAGCGGGTCGCGCTGCGCGAGCGCCCGCATGCCGATGCCCTGCTTGAGGTAGTCCATCTCGTAGAGGTGCTCGCGCCACTTGCGGTCGAGGACCGTCAGCATCACCTGGTGCTCCAGGGTCCGCATGCCCTCCGGGCCGACCAGCGCGTTGATCTCCGCCTCGCGCTTGTCGTAGGCGTCGCGCGCGTCCTGGACGAGCGCCTCGCGGAGGGTGTGCTCGTCGAGGTCGCCGTCCTCCATCAGGTCGTCCCACTCGACGCTGACCGGGTAGAGCTGCTTCAACGCGGTCCAGAGCTTTTCGTGGTCCCAGTCCTCGGCGTAGCCGTTGGCGGTCGCACCGTCCACATAGGCGTTGACGACGTCCACGAGCATGCCCTCGATCTGCTCGCGGAGGTTCTCGCCGGCGAGGACGCGGTGGCGCTCGGCGTAGATCACCTTGCGCTGCTCGTTCATGACCTCGTCGTACTTGAGGACGTCCTTGCGCTGCTCCATGTTGATCTGCTCGACCTGGGTCTGCGCGCTCTTGATGGCCTTGGAGACCATCTTGTGCTCGATCGGCACGTCGTCGGGCAGCCGCATGGTCGTCATGACGCGCTCGACCATCGTCGCGTTGAAGCGGCGCATGAGCTCGTCACCGAGCGACAGGTAGAAGCGGGACTCGCCCGGGTCGCCCTGACGGCCGGAGCGACCGCGCAGCTGGTTGTCGATGCGGCGCGACTCGTGGCGCTCGGTGCCCAGCACGTACAGGCCGCCCGCCTCGCGGACCTCTTCGCCCTCGGCCTTCGACTCCGCCTTGACCTGCTCGAGGACCTCGGGCCACGCGGCCTCGTACTCCTCGGAGTGCTCGACCGGGTCCAGGCCGCGCTCGCGCAGCACCTGGTCGGCGATCAGGTCGGGGTTGCCGCCGAGCACGATGTCGGTACCGCGGCCGGCCATGTTCGTGGCGACCGTGACGGCGCCCTTCTGGCCCGCGCGCGCGACGATCAGCGCCTCCCGGTCGTGGTGCTTCGCGTTCAGCACCTCGTGCGGGACGCTCAGCTTGACCAGCAGCTTCGACAGCCGCTCGGACTTCTCGACGCTCGTCGTGCCGACCAGGACCGGCTGGCCCTTCTCGTGCCGCTCGGCGATGTCCTCGGCGACGGCCTCGTACTTCGCCTCTTCGGTCTTGTAGATCAGGTCCGCCTGGTCGACGCGGATCATCGGCCGGTTCGTCGGGATCGGCACCACACCCAGCTTGTAGGTCTGGTGGAACTCCGCGGCCTCGGTCTCGGCCGTACCGGTCATGCCGGACAGCTTCTCGTAGAGGCGGAAGTAGTTCTGCAGCGTGATCGTGGCGAGGGTCTGGTTCTCGGCCTTGATCTCGACCTTTTCCTTGGCCTCGATCGCCTGGTGCATGCCCTCGTTGTAGCGGCGGCCGACCAGGATGCGGCCGGTGAACTCGTCGACGATCATGACTTCGCCGTTGCGGACGATGTAGTCCTTGTCCTTGTGGAAGAGCTCCTGGACCTTCAGCGCGTTGTTCAGGTAGCCGACCAGCGGCGTGTTCGCGGCCTCGTAGAGGTTCTCGATGCCGAGCTGGTCCTCGACGAACCGGACGCCCTTCTCGGTGACGGCGACAGTGCGCTTCCGGACGTCGACCTCGTAGTGGTACTTCGAGTTGATCAGGTTCGTCTTCTCGGTGCGCTCGCGCGACCCCATCGTCGTGGTGTCGATGCCGTTCATCAGCGGCGCGAGCCGGGCGAACTCGACGTACCAGCGCGACGACTGGTCCGCCGGGCCCGAGATGATCAGCGGCGTCCGGGCCTCGTCGATGAGGATCGAGTCCACCTCGTCGACCACGGCGAAGTTGTGCCCGCGCTGCACGCAGTCGTCGAGGCTCCACGCCATGTTGTCGCGCAGGTAGTCGAAGCCGAACTCGTTGTTCGTGCCGTAGGTGATGTCGGCGTTGTACTGGGCGCGCCGCACGTCCGGCTGCTGCTCCGACAGGATCACGCCGACCTCGAGGCCGAGGAAGCGGTGGATGCGGCCCATCCACTCCGAGTCGCGCTTGGCCAGGTAGTCGTTCGTCGTGACGACGTGGACGCCCTTGCCGGGGATGGCGTTCAGGTAGGCCGGGAGGACGCAGGTGAGCGTCTTGCCCTCACCGGTCTTCATCTCGGCGACCTGGCCGAGGTGCAGCGCCGCGCCGCCCATCAGCTGGACGTCGAAGTGGCGCTGGCCGAGCACCCGCTTGGCCGCTTCCCGGACGACCGCGAAGGCCTCCGGCAGCAGCTCGTCGAGGGATTCGCCGTCGCCGTTCCGCTTGCGGAACTCCTCGGTCTTGGCCCGCAGCTCGGCGTCGGTCAGGTCCTTGACGTCGTCTTCGAGGGTGTTGATGTGATCGGCGATGTTGCGCAGCCGCTTCACCATCTTGCCCTCACCCGCGCGGAGCAGGCGGTTCAGCACCATCCGGTCGACCTCACTAGCTGAATATGAGCACGCCCAGGCCGGTCCCGGGCAGGTTCTCCCGCGGTGGCGGCCGTGTTCGGCGCCACCTTCCCACCCCCATCGTAGGGAACGGTGGCCGTCGTGTGCACACGCCGTACGTCCTGAGAACCTTATTCAGCCGTCGGCCGGCGCGAATGTCACCGCGGGCGGGGGCCTGCGGTCCGTAGCGCCGACCTAACCAGAATAAGGTTCTGACATGCGGATGGCCCGCACGCGAGCCGCGTGCGGGCCATCCGGCGGGCCTCCTTAGGACCGGCTCAGCCGAGCCGGATCACGCCGTAGTCGAAGCCTTTCCGCCGGTAGACCACGCTGGGCCGGCCCGCCTCCGAGTCGTTGAAGAGGTAGAAGTCGTGGCCGACCAGCTCCATCTCGTAGAGAGCCTGGTCCACCGTCATCGGTTCCGCGGTGTGCTGCTTTTCGCGAACGACGCGACCGGGCTGGTGACCCAGGTCGTCGTCGGCCCAGCTCTGCTGCTGGGGCAAGTGGATCTCTTCGGCACTCGCGAAGCCGTTCGCCTGCGGTTCCGGTGCTTCGAGCACCGCGGTTCCCGCGACGGGTGCGGCCGCGGCCGGGGATGCGCCACCCGGCAGTGCCGAGGTCGCTTCGGCGACCGATTCCGGGCGGCTGCGGCCGTAGTGCACGCGCCGCCGGTCGTGTGTCCTCCGCAGCCGGTTTTCCAGCTTGGTGACTGCGGAATCGAGCGCTGCGTAGAAGTCGGCGGCACACGCTTCAGCGCGTACGGCCGGGCCCCGCCCCTTTCCGGTGATTTCGACGCGCTGGCAGCTCTTGGCCTGGCGCCGGTTGGGTTCGTGGAACAGCTCCACGTCGTACCGGATGACTTTCCTGTCGTAGCGCTCGAGCCGGGCCAGCTTTTCGCTGACAAGCGCCCGGTAGTGGTCGGGCACCTCCACGTTGCGGCCCTTGACGACGATATCCATACACGACCTCCCTCGCTTCGATGACTGCGAGCTGTTGAGTTCACACACGGCGCCGGTATTGCGGGGACGTAAGCCCGGATCGCGGGCTGAGAAGGAACTCGGGAGCGGTTCACGACGTCTCGTGCCGGAAGCCCGAGCGCGGACTCAGCGCACCTCCGGCGCCAGGGACATGGGCTCGTCACCTCCCTGCCTGCGGGGATTGCTGATTGCGGAGCACGTTAGCTTCCTCACGCCCGGAGCAACAGCCCCCGAGCCGGGGGATGTCGAGGAATGAGACTCCGTCACCCCGCGCAGTGAGCGGAGGGTGAACACCAGAAAACACCCGCTGGTCGGACGCCCGCTCCGGAGCGTCACATCACACGGACGGCGCAGCACCGGCCGCTGGTGGAAGCCGAGGGTGACGGCCAGGTCTCCGGCAGCCGCCACTCCGGTGGAGTGGTGTGGCGGCCAGGTGGTCTTGATCGACACCCTCATGCCGGGACAACGGCCGGGAGGTCGGGTGCGTTCCCCGCGGATGTCACTCGTGTAGGTGACGTGCCGGTTCACCCGGGGGCGGGTGAAGTGAGGGTTGGGCGGGTATGCGGTGATCATGGCCGGAAGCGCGGGCGGTGCCGCGATGTCATGAACGACCCTTTCATGTCGTCGGACGCGCTGAACGGGTCGTTCATGACGTCGGCGAACGGGGCGAGCGTGCGCCCGCGCCACTAACCGCGGCGGGCGCGAGCGCAGCCCGCCGTCCGCGACGGGCGTCAGCGCAGCCCGCCAACCGCGACGGGCCGGCCCCAGCCGGGCCAGGGCCGCGCAGCCCCAGCGCGCCCGGAATTCACCCGGCCGCGAGCAACGTCAAAACCGCCGCCACCTCCACCCCCTCCGCCCGCAAAGCCCGCACGCAGGCCGCGGCCGTGGCTCCCGTCGTGATCACGTCGTCCAGCACCACCACCGGCATCCCCGGCGGCGGCCGCCCCGCCTCGCGGAACCGCAACCGCCCGGCCAGGTTCGCCACTCGCGCCGCGCGGTCCAACCCGACCGCGTCCCGCGCGCCACCCGCCAGCTCCACCGCCGGAGCCACCGCGACCTCGAACCCCCACCCGGCCAGCACCGAAGCCGCCGCAGCAGCCAGCAGCTCCACGTGCGGACCACCTCGAAGCCGCGCAGCCGACCGGCGGCTCGGCGCCGGCACCAGACACAAAGCGGACCCACGAACCGGCAGCACCACCAACGCCCGCGCCAACGCCAACCCCAGCGACGCAGCCAAATCCCGCCGCCCGCGCTCCTTGAACGCGATCAGCAACCGGCGTCCGACCCCGCGGTACCGGGACAGCGCGAACACGCGCACCAGCCCCGCCACCGGCACCCGGACGACCTCGGACACCGAACCCCACACCGCCGCACACCGCTCGCAACACGGCGTCCCACGGGCCCCGCAGCCGGCGCACCGGGCGGGGATCAGCAAATCGAGCAGCACCACACGGACAGTGTCCCCGCCACCACCGACAGTTTCGGGAACTAGCCCGGGTAGAAGGGATCCGCGTCCTTCATCGAGTGGTTCTGCGGCCGCCACACCTCACCCAGCACCGACGCCGTCCACAGGCCGCTCGCGTCCGCCACCACGATCGGGCGGCTGGGCGCCGCCGTCACTCCGTGGACCTGGGGCGTCAGGTTGGAGCTGTTGAACGCGTCCATCCGCTGGCCGTCCACCGTCACGCGGACCACCGGCTGGGACGTCGACTTCGTCGCCGCCACCAGCAGGTCCTGGGCCAGCCAGTCCACGTCGACGACGTCCTTGAGGTCGTGCGGCTGCAGCAGCCTCGGCTCGCGCAGGGCCACCGAATCGCCGCTGCCGGTCACCGACGCCACCCACAGCTGGCCGTTCACCACCGCCGCCACGCGGGCGCCGTCGCGCGAAAACCGCAGCTCCGTGATGTCGCCCTGCTGGATCAGGTCCGTCGCGTTGACCGACAGCGCCGTCCACTGGTTGTTCTGGTTGACCACCATGCGGCCGATCGACGTCTGGTCGACCACCGTCCAGACCTCGCCGGTGCCCGGCCGCCACGTCGGGCGGCTCAGCGTCGTGCCGCCCAGGTTGACCAGCGCCAGGTCGTGGCCGAGGTCGCCGATCCGCAGGCGGACCTTGTCGCCGTCACGCTCGACCACCGCCAGCCGCTTGCCGTCGATCGACTGGGCCGCGCTCACGACGTCGTAGCCGCCGTTGCCCGCCGGGCCGCCGACCGGCGCGCCGTCTTCGAGGGACCGGACCCGGCCGCCGACCGTCATCAGGCCCGGCAGCTCCCGGCGCGGGGACAGCGTCGCGTCGTACGCGGGCAGCTCGTTCGCCCGCCAGTCCGGGTGGTTGGCGACCAGCGGGGCGCCGTCGGCGAGGATCCGGATCCGCGCCGACGTCACGTACTGCAGCGTGAGGACGATCTGCGCGGCGATCAGGTTCCGGATGTCGTCGGCGGCCCCGGACAGGCCGGTCAGCGGCACCACCAGCGTCCCGTCGTCGAGGCTCTTGACGTTCGTGTCGACCTCGATCGGCTCGGCGAGCAGGTTCTTCACCGAGCCGGCCAGGCTGGTCGAGGGCCCGCTGACCAGCAGGTTCACCACTCGGCTCGGCAGCCCGGACTGCGGCTTCGCGACGACGTAGCGGCGGTCGGGGACGAACGTGGCCGACTGCTCCGAGTAGAAGTTCACCGGCACCGCGGTGTAGTTCTCGCTGAAGTCGGACTCGGTCGCGTAGAGGTCGGGCGGCGGGTCGGTGATCCGCCACTGGCCGTTCGCCTGCTTGCGCACCTTGATCCGCAGCGCCGCCGCGCTGTAGTCCGGGACGAACGCGCTGCTCTGGTCGAGCGTGCCGACGTCGAACCCGCGCACGTTGACGACCAGCGTGTTCGGGTCGGGCTGCGGAGCCGGGTCGTAGACCGTGCCGAAGGTGTTCTGGATGATCGTCAGGCTGCGGTTGGGCCGCCAGGCCGCGCGGCTCTGGTCGTCCAGGTAGGCGCGGGCGGCCGCGTTGTTCTGGCCCGGCTTGAGCGTCGCGCCGATGAAGCCGCGGACCAGCGTCAGCGGGTCGATGTCCTTGTCCGGCTCGGGGACGACGTCTCCCGAGCCCTGGCCCTGACGTTCACCCGAGACGACGACCGGCTGCGATTCGAGCGGGACGTTCGCGCACCCCGCCACCAGGAGCAGGCACAACACCGCAATCAGAAGCCGTTTCACTGCCCGATTTCCTCACGTTCGGCGAAGATCGCCTCCGGCGCCGGCGTGATCTCGATCAGCCCGAGCGGCACCTCGGCGGCGATGCGGTCGGGCGGCGGCAGCACGAGCGGCGGGTCGCCGGCCGGCACCTCCTGGCGGCGCGGCAGCACGAGCCGGAAGCACGCGCCCTGTCCCAGCTCGCCCCACGCGTCGAGCCCGCCGCCGTGCAGGCGCGCGTCCTCCTGGCTGATCGCCAGGCCGAGCCCGGTGCCGCCGGTGCGCCGGTTGCGCGACGGGTCGGCGCGCCAGAACCGGTTGAACACCAGGTCGGCCTCGCCGGGGCGCAGACCGACGCCGTGGTCCCGGACGGTCACCGCGACCGCGGTCTCGTTGGCCGCGACCGTGAGCACCACCGGCTTGCCCTCGCTGTGGTCGACGGCGTTGCCCAGCAGGTTGCGCAGGATCCGCTCGACGCGCCGGGCGTCGACCTCGGCGATGATCTCCTCGTCGGGCAGCACGAGCTCCACCGAGCTGCCCGCGTTGCCGGCGATCACCCGCACCTGCTCGACCGCGCGGGTCGCGATCGGACGGACGTCGATGAACTCCGCGGACAGCTCTTCGACGCCGGCGTCGAGACGGCTGATCTCCAGCAGGTCGCCGAGCAGCGACTCGAACCGGTCGAGCTCGTCGACCAGCAGCTCGGTCGAGCGCGCGAGCCCGGCCGGGAACTGCTCGCGCGACGCGTGCAGCACGTCCGCGGCCATCCGGACGGTGGTCAGCGGCGTGCGCAGCTCGTGCGAGACGTCGGAAGTGAACCGGCGCTGCAGCCCGCCGAAGTCCTCGAGCTGGCGGATCTGACGCTGGATGCTGGCGGCCATCCCGTTGTAGGACACCGCGAGCTTCGCCAGGTCGTCCTCGCCGAGCACGGTGAGGCGCTGGTCGAGGTCGCCGCCGGCGAACTGCTCGGCCGCCGCGGCGGCCTGCCGGACCGGCCGGACCACCTGCCGCGTCACCAGGTTCGTGATGCCGGCCAGCAGGAGCAGCAGCACGAGCCCGCCGACGAGCAGCGTGTTCTGCACGGTCGCGACGGTGTTCTGCTCGGTCGTCAGCGGGAACAGCAAGTACAGCTGCAGCGGGCTGGCGACGGTGTTGAGCGGCGTGCCGACGATCAGGTACGTCGTGCGGCCGCCGTCGGGGTCGGTGACCGTGTGCTCGAGCCAGCTCATCTCGTTGGCTTCGACGAACTGGCGCAGCCGCGGCGGCACGCTGTCGTACGGCCCGGCGGACGACGGGTCTTCGCCGGACTGGTCTCGGCCACCGCTGGCGAGCACCGGGACGAACGTGCCCGCCGCCGAGCCCGCCGCGTCCTGGCTGGTCGGCGTGATCGCGATCTTCTTCAGCGCGTTCTGGAGGCGGTTGCTCAGCGCTTCCGGCGTCTCGCCGCCGAGGCCGACCAGCTCACCGGCGGCGGTGTCGGCGGCCGCGCGGGTCTGCGCGATCGCGGCTTCGCGCTTGGTGTCCAGCAGCCGCTCGGTGATCTGGTTCTGCAGGACCATGCCCAGCACGAACACGACGGCCGAGGACAGCGCGAGCGTCGAGACGGTGACGCGGAACTGCAGCGAGTGCTTCCACAGCTCGTTGAACGCGACCGCGCGCCGGCGCGCGAAAACGACGACACGCCGCACCAGGCGTGCCGTCGAACGCGCGAACGCGGGGAGCCCTCTGGGAGTCTCCGAGGTCATCGACTCATCACGGCGGGCCGGCCTTGTACCCGACACCGCGAACGGTCAACACCACCTCGGGGTGCTCCGGGTCCTTCTCCACCTTGGAACGCAGGCGCTGGACGTGCACGTTCACCAGCCGGGTGTCGGCCGCGTGCCGGTAGCCCCACACCTGCTCGAGCAGCACCTCGCGGGTGAACACCTGACGCGGCTTGCGGGCCAGCGCCACCAGCAGGTCGAACTCCAGCGGGGTCAGCGGGATGGCCTTGCCTTCGCGCGTGACCTCGTGGCCCGGCACGTCGATCGCCAGGTCGCCGATGGTGAGCGACTCCGCCGGCTCGGCCTCGGTGCGGCGCATCCGGGCGCGGACCCGGGCGACCAGCTCCTTCGGCTTGAACGGCTTCACGACGTAGTCGTCGGCGCCGGACTCCAGGCCGAGCACGATGTCGACGGTGTCGCTCTTGGCGGTCAGCATGACGATCGGCACCCCGGACTCGGCGCGGATCGCCTTGCAGACGTCGATCCCGTTCATCCCGGGCAGCATCAGGTCGAGCAGGACGAGGTCGGGTTTCAGCTCGCGCAGCGCGGGCAGCGCGCGGGAACCGTCGGCGACCACGGCCGTGTCGAACCCCTCCCCGCGGAGCACGATGGTGAGCATCTCCGCGAGTGCGGGGTCGTCGTCGACCACGAGAACACGTGCCTTCATGTCCACATATTCGCACTAGTTCCGGCGCCCGCACGCACGACCCGCGTGTTTGACCACCAGAAAGATCAAGATCGGCACGCGCGCCTGCTCCATCCGGGTGCCCCCACCGGCGGCTTTGGACGGTCCGCGGAGGCCGCGCGGGTTTCCGGCGCGGCCTCCGCGGACCTGCGGGGCGAGTTCGGGGGAAACGGCTGGCCGGTTGGCTCGGCAGTGCGTGAAAGTTGCGCATTGCGCGCCTCCGTGCCCACCGCGCAACAATCCGGCTCCGGCGGCACCCGCGTCAAGAGATTCGCCCACTCAGCCGATAGGAACGGCGCGAAACGGATACTGTTGCGCTATGCGGAACCAGGACTCGGGCAACGCAACTCAAAGCCAGGTGCAGTCGGTCGACCGGGCGATCAGCGTGCTGGAGCTGCTCGCCCGCAACGGCGAAACCGGCATCACCGAGATCGCGGGCGAGCTGGGCGTCCACAAGTCGACGGCGTCGCGGCTGCTCAGCGTCCTGGAGGCGAGAGGCCTGGTCGAGCAGCTCGGCGAACGCGGGAAGTACGCGATCGGGTTCGGCATCGTACGGCTGGCCGGCGCCGCTACCGGCCGGATGGACCTGGCCAAGCTGGGCCGCGCCAGCTGCCTGTCGCTCGCCGAAGAGCTGGGCGAGACGGTGAACATCGCCATCGCCGACGACGGCGTCGCGATCAACATCAGCCAGGCCCGCGGTTCGGCGGCGATCACGACGCAGAACTGGACCGGCCAGCGGACGCCGCTGCACGCGACGTCCAGCGGCAAGATCCTGCTGGCGCACATGGGCGACACCGAGCGCAAGCGGGTGCTCAAGCGGAAGCTGGAGCAGTACACCCCGCGCACGACGGTCGAGCCGGACGAGCTGATGACCGAGCTCGACCGGGTGCTCGAAGACGGTTTCGCCGCCTGCTACGAAGAACTCGAGCTCGGCATGCACGCGGTCGCGGTGCCGATCCACGGCCCCGGCGGCGACGTCGTCGCGGCGATGAGCGCTTCCGGTCCGTCGTACCGGCTTTCGAAGCAGCGGGTCAAGCAGATCGTGCGGCCGATGACCGACGCGGCGGACGAGCTTTCCGCGCAGCTGGGTTACTTCCGGGAGTAGCCGCACATCCGGATATCCGGATATATTGGCGGCATGCGTGTTCTCGTGATCAGGCGCGGCCCGGTGGCCCGGGTGCTGGTGACGTCGATGGCGCCGGCCCACGACGTCACGCTCGCGGTCCGCGAGCCGGCGGCGGATTCCCTGGTCGTCACGACCAACCGGCTGCGCGGGGCGCGGCGCGTCGAGCGGCGGGTCGGCGTGACACCGGTCGACGGCCCGGCTCAGGACTGGGACGTGGTGATCAGCACGGCCTCGCCCGCCGAACCCGCGGTGGCCCGGCTCCTCGGCGGGTCCGCCGCGGTCGTCGCCGCGGTCACGCAGGTGCCGTCGGAGGTGACGCGGCTGCGTGAGCTGGCGGGCGATCGGCCGTGGGGGCTGGTGGTGCCCGGGTTCTTCGCCGCGGACGACTGGTGGTGGCAGCCGGGACGGTTCCGGTTCACGACCACCGGTCCCGCGTCCCTGCGCTCCCTGTTCGCCCGGTCGCGCGCCGCATCTCCGGCCGCACCACTGGTTTCCGCCGCGAGCATGATGCCGGTGGTGGCCGGGCTCCAGGCCGCGGATTTCGACCTCGCGGCGGCTCGCCGGGCTTCGCGGCCCCTCGCGATCGCCGCAAGCCAAGCCCGCGCGGCGGTCGCGGCGGAGTTCGGGGTCCGGCGGCCGAAAGCCGTGCGCCCGGCCGCTGTCCGTGCCGCGCTGACGGTGTTGCCGCGCCTCGCGCCCTTCGACGTGCCGGAATACCTGCGAAGCCACTTCGGCGGGCACAGCGCGCAGACAGTCCGCATGGTGCGCGACTGGGTCGAGCTGGGACGGCGGCACGATCTCCCGGTGAACGAACTCGAAGCGCTGCTCCCCTCGGCGGTGGCCGAATGATCCACGACGCGCTCACGACCGCGTTGCCGGTGCTGCGGGCCCTCGGTGAAGAGACCCGCGTGCAGATCATCGGCGTGCTCCTCGAGCGCGACGGCGCCGCGACGGTCGGCGAGGTCCAGGCGGCACTCGGGCTGCCGCAGTCCACGGTGTCGCGCCACCTGCGGATCCTGCTGGACGCGCACCTGCTGGCGGTCAGCCGCGCGGGCGCGCAGCGGGTCTACCGCCTCGACGTCCCGGCCGGTGCCCTCGACGCTCTCGACCAGCTCGTCGGCGAAGTGCGCCGGTGCCAGGCGGAGCCGCACGCCTAGGGGTACAGCCGCGCCATCGTGCGGATCGTGTTTCCCATGTGTGCCACCAGTTCCGGCGGTTCGAGCACCTGTGCGTCCGCGCCAAGGCGCAGCAATCCGGCGGCCGCGTGGGGCACGCTTTCCATCGGCACGCGGGCGCGTTGCCACCCTTCGAAGTCCGCCGGTTCGAGCGTGCGGGCGACCAGCCGGGCGGCTCGCGGGCCCAGGATGTCCGGCAGGGCCTCGATTCCCGCCGGCGACAGCCGCACGAGCGCGGTCTCGCCGACGTCGCCGTCTTCGTAGCTTTCGACGTTCACGCGCCAGAAGTCCGCCAGGTCGAACCCGTCGGGCCGGGTGAAGTGCTCGTCGAGCGTCCGCAGTTCTTCGATGTTCCCGACGCGGTAAGTGCGCACGCGCGGGCCCGCGACGAGGTACCAGACGCCGGCCTTGAGGACCAGGCCGAGCGGGTGCAGCCGCCGCGTCACCACCCCCGGCGTCGGCGACCAGCGGCGGTAGGAGACTTCGACGACTTGGTCCTGCCACAGCGCTTCCGCCGCCGCGAGCAGCTGCGGCACCGGGTCGGCTTCGCGGTACCAGCCGGGCGCGTCGAGGTGGAAGCGCTGCCGGATGCGCACCGACGCGTCCCGGTACGGCGTCGGCAGCGCCGCCATCAGCTTCAGCTCGGCCGCGGCCACCTGCGCGCCGAGGCCCAGCTCGGCGGCCGGCTGCGGCAGGCCGGTGAGGAACAGCGAGCCGGCCTCCCCTGCGGTGAGCCCGGTCAGCCGGGTCCGGTAGCCGTCCACCAGCTGGTAACCGCCGTCCGGACCGGTTTCCGCGTAGATCGGCACGCCCGCCGCCGTGAGCGCTTCGACGTCCCGGTACACGGTTCGCGCGGTCACGCCGAGTTCCGCCGCCAGCTTCGCCGCGCTCATCCGCCCGCGGTTCTGCAGCAGCAGGAGCAGGGACACCAGCCGGCTCGCACGCACCCGGCGGAGTCTGCCAGCAACCACTGACAAAAGATGTCAGTGGTGGCGTCCCAGGATCGACGACATGAACGACTTCGACTTCTTCATCGGCTCCTGGACCGTGACGAACCGCCGGCTCGCCAAGCCGCTCACCGGCAGCGACGACTGGGACGTCTTCCCCGGCACTTCGACCTGCTGGTCGCTCTTCGAGGGCGGCGGCAACGTCGACGAGATCGTCTTCCCGACCCTCGGCAGCCGGGGCTGCACCTTCCGCCTCTTCGACGTCGAGCGCGAGGAGTGGTCGCTGTACTGGGCCAACAGCCGGACCGGGGTGCTCCAGCCGCCGGTCGCCGGCACCTTCGCCGGCGGCCGCGGCGACTTCTACGGCGACGACACCCACGAAGGCGCGCCGATCAAGGTGCACTACGCCTGGACCGGCATCGAGACGGCCACCCCGCGCTGGGAGCAGGAGTTCTCCGCCGACGGCGGCCAGACCTGGGAAGCCAACTGGGTCATGGAGTTCGCCCGCGCCTGAGCGGGCACCTTTTCGGGCGCTTGACACCGCGTCGCGCATCACGCACGTTGTTGCCGAAGACGCAACTTCGTCGCCCGGAGGGAACGCATGGCAGGACGGCCCCGGGTGGTCGTCGTCGGCGCCGGCCTGCTCGGCTGCGCGCTGGCCGACGAGCTGACCGAACGCGGGTGGACCGACGTCACCGTGCTGGGCGGCGGCGAGGCGGACGACCACCCGGGGCTGGTGTTCCGGGGCGACGCGGACCGCACGCTGACGGAGTTCGCGAAGTACACCGTCGAGAAGTACAGCGGCCTCGACGGCCCGTGGTGCTTCAACCCGGTGGGCAGCCTCGAAGTGGCGACCACTCCTGAGCGCCTCGAGGAGCTGAAGCAGCGTCACGGCTGGGCGACGTCGTGGGGTGTGCGCGCTTACCCGCGCACGCCCCGCGAGTGCGCCGACCTGCACCCGCTCCTCGACGAAACCCGGGTGCTGGGCGGGCTGCACGTCCCCGGCGACGGCCTGCTGCACGCGCGGCGCGCGGCGGAAGCGCAGGCCCGGCGGGCGAAAGCCCGGGGCGCGCGGTTCGCCGCCGAAGACGTCGTGGCGGTCGACCGGTCGGGCGGGCGGGTGACCGGCGTCGTCACTGCGGCCGGGCGGTACCGCGCCGACGTCGTCGTGTCGTGCACGGGCGGTCTCGCCGACCTGAACGTGCCGCGGGTGCCGGTGACGCACGAGTACTCGATCACCGCGCCGCTGCCGGAACTGGCCGGGGACAACGACGAACACGTGCAGGCGGGCAAACCCGTGCTGCGCCACCTCGAGTCCGGGATGTACGTCCGCGAGCACGTCGACCGGCTGGGCGTCGGCGTGACCGCGGCTGAGCTGCTCCCCGCACTTCACGGCGCCCGCTTCGAAACCACCACGACGGTGGTGCTCCCCGGCACCCCGGACGGGCGGCCGCTGCTCGGCGAGCACCCGGACCTCGACGGCTTCTGGGTGGCCGAAGAGGTCCGGCCCGAACACTCCGCGGGTGTCGCGCGCGAGCTGGCGCGCTGGCTCGTCGACGGGCAGCCGTCGCTCGCCCTGCACGGCTGCGACCTCGCCCGGTTCGCGCCGTCGGCCCGGTTCGCCGCGGCACCGGTGCGGACGAGTCCCTTCCACGAACGGCAGCTCGCGCTGGGCGCGCACTTCGGTGCCGCGGACGGCTGGGCGCGGCCGGAGCGGTACGGGCCCGACGCCGGCGCGGAGGCGCGCGCCGCTCGGGAGCGCGTCGCGATGTTCGACCTGACGTCCGTGCCGCGGCTGGCCGTCACCGGGCCCGGCGCGCTGCCGTTCCTGCGGGCCATGACGACCGGCGATCCGGCGGAACCGGGCACGGTGGTGTCCGCTTTGCTGCTCGGTGAGGACGGCGGCGTGCGGGGACAGCTGACCGTGGCCCGGCTGGGTCCCGAGCGGTTCCACGTCGGCGCGGGCGGGCGCCTCGACTTCGCCTGGCTGCGGCGGCACCTGCCCGGCGACGGCTCGGTGCAGCTCCACGAGACCACGCCCGGTACTTGCTGCGTCGGTGTGTGGGGCCCGGGCAGTGCGGAGATCTTGCCCGAACTGTCCACAACGGACTTTTCGGCCGAGGAGACGTACGTCGGCGACGTCCCGGTCGTCGCGTTGCGACTGTCCACTGTGGGCGAGCCCGGCTGGGAGCTGCACACGACGGCGGACCTGGGCCGGCGCCTGTGGGACACCTTGCGCTCTCGGGACATCGCCGTCGCGGGTTATCAAGCGTTGACCAGTTTGCGGCTGGAAGCCGGCGTTCCGGTCGCGGGCGTCGACTTCACCACCGAGCACGATCCCTACGAGGCCGGGCTCGGGGCCGCCGTCCGGATGGACAAGGGCTACTTCCTCGGCCGCGACGCGCTGGCGGGGCGGTCCGCGGCGACCGTGAGCCGGCGGCTGACCCGGCTGACGACCGAGTCCGCCTTACAAGGTAAGGAACCGGTCTACGTCGAGGGTCGCCACGCCGGGTACGTCACCAGCGCGGGCTACGGCCACACCCTGGGTCGAGCCCTCGCGTTCGCCTGGCTTCCCGTGGAGCACAGCGTTTCCCGAACACTGATAGAGATCGAACACTTCGGCACGCGCGTGGCCGGGAGGGTCGCATGACGCACTACGACGTGATCGTGCTCGGCCTCGGCGGGATGGGCAGCGCCGCGGCCTACCGGCTCGCGCAACGCGGTCAACGGGTCCTCGGCGTCGACCAGTTCGCGCCGGTGCACAACCGCGGGTCGAGCCACGGCGGTTCGCGGATCACGCGCCAGGCCTACCTCGAAGGACCCGAGTACGTGCCGCTCCTGCTGCGCGCGCACGAACTGTGGGCCGGTCTCGAGCGCGACAGCGGACGGCGGCTGTTCACCCGCTGCGGCGGGCTCATGGTCGGCGCGGCCGGTTCGCGGACGATCACCGGCAGCCTCGCGTCGGCGCGCGCCTTCGACATCCCGCACGAGCTGCTGGACGCGGGCGAGATCCGGCGCCGGTTCCCCACGATGACGCCGTCCGACGGCGAGGTCGCGCTGCACGAGCCGGGCGCCGGGCTGGTGTCGCCCGAAGGCAGTGTCGCCGCGCACCTGCAGCTCGCCGCGCGGTGCGGCGCCGAGCTGCACCACGAGGAGAAGGTGTTCACCTGGAGCGCGACGACCGATGGCGTGCGCGTCGGGACGTCGCACAGCTACTACACGGCCGGCCGCCTCGTCCTGTGCCCCGGCGCGTGGGCGGGCGAACTGCTGCGCGGCTTCGGCGTCGAATTCACCGTACGACGTAAGGTGCAGCACTGGTTCGCGCCTTCGGGCGGCGTCGAACCGTTCCGGCAGCATCCCGTGTACCTCTGGGAGGGCGACGGCTACACGTTCTACGGCTTCCCCGCGCACAACGCGGCGGCGGACGGCGTGAAAGTCGCGTTCCACACCGGCGGCCACCCGTGCACCCCGGACGGCATCGACCGGACGGTGGCCGCCGACGAGGTCCACGAGATCGCGTCCGTCGTGAAGCGCCACCTGCCGACGCTGCCGGGCGCGTTCCTGCGCGCGGCGACGTGCATGTACACCGACACGGCCGACGAGAGCTTCGTCGTGGCACCGCACCCGGGCGAGGAGCGGGTGGTGCTGGCGTGCGGGTTCTCCGGCCACGGCTTCAAGTTCGTGCCGGTGATCGGCGAAATCCTCGCGGACCTGGTCGTCGACGGGACGACGAAGTACCCGATCGCGCGGTTCGACCCGGCCCGGCTACTGGCCTAGCAACGTCGTCGCGAGGGCTTCGAGGTCGACACCCGCGACACCGTCGAGGACGTGCCACGGCGCCAGCCAGCCCGACGCCGCCAGCTCGTCGTACACCGCCGCGCACCGCCGCTGCAGGCCGTCGTCGGTCTCGAAGGCGTCGCGCTCGCGGTCGGTCTCCGCCTCCGCGCGGCGCTCGGCCCGCTCGGCCGCCACCGCGGGCGCGACCCGCAGCAGCAGGTGCGCGTCCGGCCGCGGCAGGCCGAAGCGGTCGACCTCCAGCTCCCACACCCACTTCACGACTTCGCCGCTCGCGTCCTGCCTAAGCCGCGCGGCCGCATACGCCGCATTGGACGCGACGTAGCGGTCGAGCAGGACGACGTCGTGCGCGTCCCGCAGTGCGCGGATGTCGTCCGCCGCGCCGCTGCGGTCCAGCGCGTAGAGCACGGCCATGCCGTACACCGAATCGGCGAGGTCGCCGTGCCCGCGGTGCAGCGCTTCCTTGACCAGGTCGGCGTGCACGCTCTTGCCGTAGCGCGGGAACGCCAGCGACGCGACGCTCGCACCCTTCGCGCGCAGTTGCGCCGTCAGCCCGTCGGCGAGCGTGCGCTTGCCCGCGCCGTCGAGCCCTTCGATGACCACCAGTCGACCCACGGTCGTCACAGTAACGGTGCCGTTGGTGGACCGGCGGGCTCGGTGGAAGGGGATCGACGCCGAGCCCGCCGGTTCGTCTTCAGGCGGAGATCCGCCGCAGGTGCAGCACGTAGCCGAGGCCGCTGACCGCCAGGACGCCGGCCAGGATCAGCAGCGGCACCCAGCCGGTGTCGTGGCCGGACGGGGCCGGGCCGCCGTCGCCGCGGGGCATCACCTGCGACGTCGCGTCGTAGCCCCCGGCCTCGCCTTGGCGGGCGTACTCCGAGCCGGGGAGCTTGTCGGCGTACCGCTGCGAGACCGTGCGCTGGTAGTCGGCGAAGTTAACAGTCGTTAGCTCGGACAGGGACGTGAGCCGGCCGTCCCTTACGGCGTACCAAGCGTCGACCTGCGGCTCGTGCAACAGCTGGGCACCGGCGGGAAGCGTCCGGGCGTAGGTGCCTTCGACGTCGCCCGAGGCGATGTTCCCGACCTGCCAGGCGCCGTCGTCGCCGCGGACCGACCAGAGCGTCGCGGTCCGGCCGTCGGACGCGCGAACGGGAACGGCGAAGTAGGCGAAGTCGCCCGGAGCCGCGCCCGGTTTGCCCGCGACGAAGTCCGGCGAGAGCTCGTAGACCGGGTACGCGTCCGGGGTGATCTCGACCGTCACCGGGCCGTTCGCGTCCGGCGCCTGCGCGAAGAACCGCACGAGGGTGTCCTGGAGACCGGTGGCCGCGGTGTGCGCGGCCACGGCGTCGGCGCTGCTGATGCCGGCGGCCTGGGCCGCGCCTGACACCGGAGCCGTCATCAGCAGCGCCGCGCCGGTCAGCACGGCGAGCGCCAGCACCCGCCTGCTCATCGGGCGATCCCGGTGAGCGTGTGCGTCCAGGTGAACGACGAGTTGTGGGTGTAGTAGCCGTAGGTCGACCAGTTGTAGCGCTTGGCCGGCCCCGGATCACCCCAGAACACCCAGTTCCCGCGGGTGTCGTAGCCGTAGAGGACGTGCGCGTGGCCGCCGCCCGAGCGGTAGCCGACGCGGGTCTCGACCGGCCGGTTCGCCGCGGTCTGCGTCCGGACGTCGGCGTAGGAGACGCGGCGGTCGAGGTAGCGGCCGGGCGAGGCAAACCCGAGCTCGGCGAAGGCGCGCTGCGGGCCGGCGAGGGTGCCGGGCAGGTTCGCGCAGTCCGTTCCGGCCCCACCGTTCCCACTGTGAGCGAGCTGACAGAACTTCGCTTGGCTGACGGGGACGCCCTGGGCGGCCGCGATGGCGGCGCCGGCGGCGGCCCAGCACCACTGGGTCCGCTGCTGCGCCTGGATGGTGATCTGGGTCCGGTAGGTCGACGGCACTCCGGGCGCGGCTCCGGCGGTGACCGGGGCGACCAGGCACAACATCAGGCTCACGGCCAGTACGGCGTGCACCCGACTCGACTTCACCAGCACGGACGGCCTCCTGCTCGAACGTGGGCGAACCAGCGGTGGTCACAACGGTGAACAACGCGGTCACAAGGAGCAAGAACGCCATCCGGCGGAACGGACCGTTCCGGGGCACAGCCGGAACGCGGAACAGTCACCACAACGAGGCCAACCACCCTGAACGGGGGTCGGCGTGGGCACTCTACGCTGCTAACGTGAACGTTCCGCGGTGTTCACGCCCAGCGCACACACTGGTCGGGTGAAGGGACGAGCGGTGGCACAAGACGGGAACCTCCCACTGATCATCGATGGCGCCCGCACGACCCGGGCATCGGTCGCCGAGCTGCCGAAAGAGCTGACCGAGGCACTCCGCACCGGCGAGTTCCACCACGCACTGAGACTCGCGATCGCCTACCGCGGCCTCTCCCTCGCCCGGCTGCGCGCGCACCTCGCGCTGCGCGGCGTCCAAATCGGACAGTCCACGCTGAGCTACTGGCAACGCGGGCTGCGCCAGCCCGAGGTGCCGAAGGCGCTGCCGGCGGTCCGGGCCCTGGAATCGGTCCTCCAGCTGCCCGCGGACGCGCTGGTGGTGCTGATCGGCCCGCGACTGGTCCGCCGCGGCCACCAGCCGGCGGCGTCGTTCCACGACCTGCGTTCCGGTGACATGGGGTCGATCGTCGAGGACCTGCTGGCCGAGCTCGGCGCGTACCCGTCGTCGAACCACTACAACGCCGACCTCGAGCTGCTGTCGGTCCACGACACGATCACGTTCGACGCGGAACACCGCCAGGTCAGCCTGCGCACGCGGCTGGTGACGCGCGCCCGCCGGCACGGCCCGGACCGCTACCTCACGGTGTACAACGGCGATCCAGGCTGCCGCATCGACGACGTCGAGCTGATCACCGACGAGGGCTGCCGGGTAGGACGGATGCGCCGCAACCCGGACGCGGACACGATGGCGACGGAGCTGTTGTTCGACCGCAAGCTCGCCGAGGGCGACATCCACGTGTTCTGCTTCGAGGTCCGCGACGACTCCGGATCGGCGTCACCGGGGTACTACCGGATGCTGCGCGACCGGTGCGCGAGTTACCTGGTCCAGCTGCGCTTCGACCGCAACGCGCTGCCAGCGCGGTGCACGCGCCAGGTCCGCGCGCGCGACGACGCCCTGCCGGTGGTGGCGGAGGAGCTGGCGTGCGACATGGGCGGCGTGAGCAGCGCGTTCTTCAGCGACGCCGGGCCGGGTTTGGCCGGCGTCGCCGTCGAGTGGAACTAGCGCTCAGCCGGGGCCGCCGCCGATGCCGAACTCGTTCCCTTCGGGGTCGTGGAAGACGAACTTGCGGACGCCGTTGTCGTAGGTCTCGACGTCCGCGGGCTCGATGCCCCGCGCGGAGATGGCGGCGATCCGCTCGTCGAGGTCGCCCACGAAGAGCGTGTGCATGGCGTGCCCGGTGGCCCGCTCGGGCCGCTGCTCGACGTAGACGGCCCCGTGTTCGGTGACCTCCCACAAGGCCTCGGTGTCGCTGACCACGTAAGTCGGCGGCGAGCCGAAGAACCGCTCGTACCAGGCCAGCGCCGCTTCGTAGTCGCGCACGGCGATACCCGCCATGAGGTCGACCATCACACCACCTCGAATCCGTTCGCCTTGGCCGCGTCGGCTTGCCGCTCGTCCCGGGTGACGAAGGTGACCGGCTCACCGCCGGTGAGTTCGGCGGTGTCGTGCATGGCGACGGCGATGTGGATCGCGTCGAGCGTGCGCACGGGGTAGTTCTCGGTGACCAGCCGCCGGGCGGCCGGGAGGACCCGGCTCGGGTTGAACGGGATCAGCACCAGGTCCCCCTCCGGGGAAGCGAGGTGGTCGAAGTGCGCCAGCACCGCCGCGGGATCGGGAATCCGCCCGGTCCGCTTGGCGGCCGTCATGGCACCGGCGAACTCGACGCGGGTGAAGTCGCTGCTGACGACTGGGCGATCGCCTTCGAGCAGCAGCTTGCGGAACTTGTCGTGCTCTGGCTCGTCCGACAGGTAAGCCGTGACCAGCGCGCTGGTGTCGACGTACAGCACGGTCACCACTCCCCTCGGGTCCAGTCGAGCGCTTCGCTCACAGCCGTGTCCCAGCCTCGGGACAGGTCTTCGATCTCGTCCAGGGTCGGCACGTGAGCCGGTGGCTCCACGTGCACGACCTTGCCTTCGGCGATCAGCCGCCGCTTCCATTCCGCACGGGTTTCCGTCTTCGCCACAACGCCCCTCAACGCTTCCGTGACCAGGTCGTTCATGCTGCGCCCTTCGGCTTCGGCTCGCGCCTTCAGCCGGGCGTGCAGCTCGTCGTCGATCCTCGTGATCAACTGTTTCACCGCACCATGATATCACTTCACCCATTCGAGCTATCACTGTTCAGGACGCAGAACAAAGGGCCGCCCCGAACACTTTCGGGGCGGCCCTGATCAGCGAAAAACCCTCAGTACCGGTAGTGCTCCGGCTTGAACGGCCCCTCGACATCGACATCGATGTACTCGGCCTGCTCCTTGGTCAGCTTCGTCAGCTCGCCACCGAGAGCCTGCAGGTGGATCTTCGCGACCTTCTCGTCCAGCTTCTTGGGCAGCCGGAAGACCTCCTTGTCGTACTCCTCGTGCTTGGTGAACAGCTCGACCTGCGCGATCACCTGGTTGGAGAAGCTGTTCGACATCACGAACGACGGGTGCCCGGTCGCGTTGCCCAGGTTGAGCAGGCGGCCCTCCGACAGCACGATGATCGTGTTGCCGTTCGGGAAGACCCACTCGTCGACCTGGGGCTTGATGTTGATGCGGCGGATGCCCGGGTAGCGCTGCAGCCCCGCCATGTCGAGCTCGTTGTCGAAGTGGCCGATGTTGCCCAGGATCGCCTGGTGCTTCATCTTCGCCATGTGCTCGACCAGCACGACGTCCTTGTTGCCGGTCGTCGTGATGACGATGTCGGCCTCCGGGAGCGCGTTGTCCAGCGTGCGGACCTGGTAGCCGTCCATCGCCGCCTGGAGCGCGCAGATCGGGTCGATCTCCGTCACGATCACGCGCGCGCCCTGGCCGCGCAGGGACTCCGCCGCGCCCTTGCCGACGTCGCCGTAACCGCAGACCACCGCGACCTTGCCGCCGATCAGGACGTCGGTGCCGCGGTTGATGCCGTCGATCAGCGAGTGGCGGATGCCGTAGCGGTTGTCGAACTTCGACTTCGTCACCGCGTCGTTGACGTTGATCGCCGGGAACAGCAGCTCACCGGCCGCCGCGAGCTGGTAGAGCCGCAGGACGCCGGTCGTCGTCTCCTCGGTGACGCCGCGGATGCCCGCGCCGATCTTCGTCCACTTGTCCTTGTCGGCCGCCACCGAGTCGCGCAGCAGCTCGAGGAACACGCGGAACTCGTCCGAGGTGTTCTCGTCCGGCGTCGGCACGACGCCCGACTTCTCGAACTCGGTGCCCTTGTGCACCAGCATGGTGGCGTCGCCGCCGTCGTCGAGGATCATGTTCGGGCCCTCGCCGTCCCAGGTGAGCATCCGCTCGGTGCACCACCAGTACTCCTCGAGCGACTCGCCCTTCCACGCGAAGACCGGGACGCCCTTGGGCTCCTCGGCCGTGCCGTGCGGGCCGACGACGACCGCGGCCGCCGCGTGGTCCTGCGTCGAGAAGATGTTGCAGGACGCCCAGCGCACCTCGGCACCCAGCGCGACCAGCGTCTCGATCAGGACCGCGGTCTGCACGGTCATGTGCAGCGAGCCGGAGACGCGCGCGCCGCGCAGCGGGTAGACCTCCGCGTATTCGCGCCGCAGCGCCATCAGTCCGGGCATCTCGTGCTCGGCGAGGCGGATCTCCTTGCGGCCGAACTCGGCGGCCTCGAGGTCGGCGACGGCGAACTCGATGCCGTTGCGGGTCTGGTGCCGCTTGGCAACGCTTTCGGGGGTCATAGTGGCGATTCCTCCAAGACTCGATGACGTCCGAACACTACCGTTGTCCGCTCGACCTTCCCTAGGATCACGTAGGAGGCCTTTACCGTGCCCATGCCCGGCCCGGACACCCGCGTCGTCGAAATCCGCGTCGCCGGCCTGGTCGGCACCAGCGGGGAGACGCTGCTCGACGCGGTCGCGACCGTCGACGTCGCCGGCGACGGGCTCGGCCGTGTGATCCGCCCGGCGGACCGGCTGCGGCGGCCGGCGCCCGGGCCCGTGTTGCCGGCGCTGGGCCGGTCGATCCCGCGGACGCTCGAAGGCTACCTCTGGAGCGGCATGACGTCCGGGGGCGCCGCGAAGGCGACCTGGGCGCTGCTGTTCCCGTTCTCCCTGGCCAACGTCGCGTTCTGGATGCTGCCGCCGGTCCCGCCCGGACGCCGTCTCGCGGGCGGGCTCGGCGCCGTGTGCCGCGGCCTGCTGCGCGTGGGCGCCCTGCTGCTGACCATGCTGCTGATGGGCCAGCTCGCGGCCATCGCGCTCGACCTGTTCGCCGCGCAGTGTCTCGCGCCGGGGTCGGGCTGCCTGCCCGCGGTCCCCGACGTCCTCCGCTCGGTGCCCGCGCGGATCGCGGTCGGCGTGCTGCCCCTGCTGCTCGTGATCTTCGTCCTGCACCGGATCTCGAGCGCGACCTGGGCGGTGCACGCCGACGGCGACCTGACCGGCGGGCCGCTGCGGATGCGCGCCGACCCGGAGACGCCGGCGCTGCGCTGCCTGCACACCGTCGCGGCGCTGGCCTCGGTCGCCCTGCTGCTGCTCGGCGGGCCGTTCCGGGCGCCGGGCGAGGGCTTCGACCTGGTCGTCTGGATCGTGACGCTGGCGCTGGTCGTCGCGACGATCGTCGCCGCCGCGGTCGGCGTCGACACCGGGCGGTTCGCGCGGCCCGCCGTGATCGGGCTGGCTGTCGTGCTCGTGGTCGTGGCCGCCGTCAGGTTGCGGCCCGGCGCCGGCCCGCTGCCGGGGACCAACGGCGTCGTCGAAGGGCTCGGCGCGGCCCTGGTCGCCGTCACGGTCCTGTTCGCGCTGTTCCTGCTCCCGGCCGCGCTGCTGGCCCGGCCCGGCTGGGAGCACAAGCCGCGCCGGCTGCGGCCGTGGCTCGGCGGCTGGGCCGCCGCGCCGGTGCTCGCGCTGGCCGGGCTGCTCGGCGGCGGGTTCGGCGCGGGTCTCGCCGAAGCCGTCCGGCGGCTGTCCGGGGCGGAACTCCTGAAGGTCCCGGACACGTACCTGCTGGTCACCGTGTTGTGGGGCGCCGGGCTCGCGCTGGCCGCGGTGCTCGGCGTGCTGGGCTTCGCGGTCGCCGTCCCGCTGCGCCGGCTGCGCCGCGGCGTCCCGGAGATCGTCACGCTGATGGAGCACGACGAACGCCAGGAAGCCCAGGCCGCGGCGGCGTGGGCGCGCTCGGCGTGGGAACGGCGGCACCTGCACCACCTGGCGCTGGCGGTCGCGAGCGCGATGTCCGCGGGCGGCGCGGCGCTGCTCGTGCTGCGGTTCGGGTTCGGGCTGGTCCCCGGCTGGTTCGGGCCGCTGTCCGCGATCGGCGTGGTCGCGCTCGGCGCGCTGGCCGCGGGCCTGCTGCGCGTCGTCTACACGGCCGCGCGGACCCCGCAGCGCAGCCGGCACCTCGGGGCGCTGGCCGACCTCGTCTGCTTCTGGCCGCGGGCCGCGCACCCGACCGTGCCGCCGTGCTACGCGCTGAAGGTCGTCCCGGAGCTGGCCGCGCGGGCGCGCGAGCACCTCGCCGAACCGGGGACGCGGGTGGTCCTGTCGGGCTACAACCTCGGCAGCCTGCTGACGGTCATGGCCGCCGCGCGGCTCGCGGCCGAGCTGCCGGAAGCCGATCTCGAACGCGTCGGCGTGCTCACCGCCGGCTCCCCCTTGCAGTGGGGCTACCAGCGCGCTTTCCCCGCGCTGCTCCCCCAGGAAGCGCTCGAGACGCTCTTCGCCGACCTGGACGGCCGGTGGCGGGCCCTCTGCCGCGGCACCGACATCTTCGGCGGCGGCGTGACGACGTGGCGCCACGAGGTCTCCGACCGGCAGCTCTTCGGCGTCGGGTTCCAGCCCGAGGGCGGCTCCGGGCCGCTGAAGGCGCGGGCCGACGAGAACGGCGTCCTCATCCTCGGCGGCGACCACTGGCTGCCGGACCCGCTGCGCGGCCCGACCGGGCGGCACCGCTGGGCGCCGGGTGTGCTCAAGCACCAGGACTACGTGGCCGACGCGGAGTGGGACCACGCCGTCGCGATGGCGGCCGGCCTCGGCAAGCCCTCCGGCGGCGAGCAAGGACTGCTCTTCGGGGACTTCCCCTTGAAACAGTGAAGGCCCCTCGCCGGAGCGAGGGGCCTTCGACCGCGAGCTAGCTCAGCTTCACTCGGAAGCCTTGCGACGGAACTTCAGCAGCGCGAGCAGGCCGCCGCCGCCGAGGATCAGCAGGGCCGCGATCCAGACGAGCCACATGTTGTCGAAACCGGTGTTGGCCAGGCCGCCACCGGTGCCGGACTCGTTGCCCGCCGGCACGACCGCCGCACCCGTGGTGCTGGTCGGCGCCACCGTGGTCTCCGAGGAGGCCGGAGCGCTCGGCTTCGTGGTCTCGGTCGGCTTGGTGGTCGGCGGGGTCTTGGTCTCGGTCGGCTTCTCGGTCTTCTTGCCGCAGAGGTACCAGTGGTCGATGTCGGCCTGGCGGCCGTTGCGGCTGAACGGCGCGCGCAGGTCGGTCCACGGCGCGGCCTTGTCGAGGCCGCGGGCACCCGGGGTGTAGTCGTTGAAGCCGTCGTCGCCACCGACGACGACGATGCGCGTGACCGTGACGCCCTCGTGCACCTCGGAGATGTTGAGGCGGTTCTTGACGATCTTGAACTCGACGTCGCTCTGCTTGAGGTCGGTGCCCTTGGCGCACGGCGTCGCCTGACCCGGCGTCGGGTGCGGGCGGTTGTCGTCGCTGTGGCAGGCCAGCGCGGAGCCGGCGGTGCCGATGAGGGCGGCGGTGGTCAGCGCCATGATCGCGACGGCGCCACGGATGCTACGTCTGCGCATTCAGAACTCCTGTAACCGGCGGGGAGAGAGCACTAGCGAAATCTGGGGTCGCGAAGCCACCGAGCGTGTGAATCACGCTGCTGTAATTCACCCGTCTGTGGTGCGCGAAGGATCGAAAGGTATCGCACGTCACTCGACCCGCTACACGGGGTCCCCTTTTAGGTACGAACAGCAAGATCGCCCGATGTGAAATCCACCGAAAAAGCCCCGCCCACCTGCGCGGACGCAGGAGGGCGGGGCTGCACGGACGAGTGAACCGGGGTCAGGACTCCGGTGCCTTGACGGGCTCCTCGAGACCGTCGGACTGCCGCTTGCCGAGCAGCGAGTGCCGCCGACTGTAGGCGAAGTAGATCAGCACGCCGACGACCATCCAGGCGACGAACCGCAGCCAGGTCAGCACCGTCAGGTTCAGCATCAGCCACAGGCAGGCGAGGATCGCCAGGATCGGGATCAGCGGCACCAGCGGCACCTTGAACGCGCGGGGCAGGTCGGGCCGCGTCCGGCGCAGGATCAGCACGCCCGCCGAGACGAGCACGAAGGCGAACAGCGTGCCGACGTTGACCATCTCTTCGAGCTTGTCCGCCGGGAAGAAGCCGGCCGCGAGCGCGACCAGGCCGCCGACGATCAGCGTCGCGCGCTTCGGCGTGCCGTGCTCGCCGGTCTTGGCCAGGCCACGCGGCATCAGGCCGTCGCGCGACATCGCGTAGATGATCCGGACCTGGCCGAGCATCAGCACCATGACGACGGTGGTCAGGCCGGCCAGCGCGCCGAAGGAGATGATGTTGGCCGCCCAGTCGACGCCGTTCGCGGCGAACGCCGTGGCGAGCGTCTTGTGGCTGCCGTCGCCGGCCGAGGTGGCCAGGTCCTTGTACGACGTCATGCCGACGACCACCAGCGAGACCGCGACGTACAGCACGGTGACGATCGCCAGCGAGCCCATGATCCCGCGCGGGACGGCCTTCTGCGGGTTCTTCGTCTCCTCGGCGGTGGTCGCGACGATGTCGAAGCCGATGAACGCGAAGAACACCAGCGACGCACCGGCCAGCAGGCCGAAGACGCCGAACGAGCTGCTCGCGCCGCCCGCGATCAGCGAGAACAGCGACTGGTCGACGCCGGTCTGGCCCGCACCACCGGTCTCGCCCGGCGGGATGTACGGCGTGTAGTTGGCGCCCTTGATGTAGAAGATGCCGAGGATGATCACGAACAGCACCACGGCGACCTTGATCCCGGTGATCACCATCGAGACCCGCGAAGACAGCTTCGTGCCGACGGCCAGCAGGATCGTCAGGATCGCGACGACGACCAGCGCGCCCCAGTCGACGGTCACGCTGCCGATGTCGAACGTCGTCTTGGTGCCCTTGCCGAAGAGGTAGCCCAGCACCGTCTCGAGGTAGACCGACCAGCCCTTCGACACGGCGGCCGCGCCGACGGCGAGCTCGAGGATCAGGTCCCAGCCGATGATCCACGCCATGAACTCGCCGAAGGTGGCGTAGGAGAACGTGTACGCGCTGCCCGCGACCGGCACGGTCGAGGCGAACTCCGCGTAGCACAGCGCCGCCAGCGCGCAGGCGATCGCGGCGAAGACGAAGGCCAGCGAGACCGACGGGCCGGCGTAGTCACCGGCCGTGCGCGCGGTGAGCGTGAAGATGCCGGCGCCGATGACGACCGCGACGCCGAACACCGTGAGGTCCCACGCGCTCAGGTTCCGCCGGAGCTTGGTATCCGGCTCATCGGTGTCCGAAATGGACTGCTCGATGGATTTAGTGCGCCACAATCCCGTTCCGGGCACCGTTGACCTCCCTGCGGCTGGCCTGCGTGTATCGCGGTAGGTCACCCTATCGGGTCAGACGCGTGACGGCTCGCCGAGCGAGTCCGGGCGCTACTTCGCGAGGCTGCGGTCGAGGTCCGGTTCGAGGTAGATGAGCTTCGCGACGGGCACCTTGGCGCGGACGCGCGCTTCGGCGTCGTCGATGGCCGTGGCCAGCTCGGCGGTGTCGAGGCCGGGCACCATCGCGAGCTTCGCCGCGACGAGCAGCTCGTCCGGGCCCATGTACTGGGTGCGGATGTGGATGACGCGCTCGACCTTGCCGGCGGCGAGCTCGTCGACGATCGTCGCGAGGACGCCCTCGTTCGCGCCCTCACCGATGAGCAGGCTCTTCATCTCGACGATGAGGATGATCGCGATGATCCCGAGCAGCACGCCGATCCCGAGGGTGCCGACGCCGTCCCAGACCGGGTCGCCGGTGACGACCGACAGCCCGACGCCCAGCAGCGCGAGGATCAGGCCGATCAGCGCGCCGGCGTCCTCCAGCAGGACCACCGGCAGCTCGGGCTCCTTGGCCTGGCGGATGAAGCCCCACCAGGTCGCGTCGCCCTTGATCTTCCGTGACTCGCCGACGGCGGTGTAGAAGCTGTAGCCCTCCAAGCCGACCGCGACGAGCAGGATGATCACGGCGACGATCGGCGACTCGAGCGGCTCGGGGTGGCCGACCTTGTGGATGCCCTCGTAGATCGCGAAGGCGGACCCGAGCGTGAACAGCATCAGCGCGACGATGAAGGAGTAGAAGTACCGGTCCCGGCCGTAGCCGAAGGGGTGCTCCTTGTCCGCGGCCCGCTTGGACGTCTTCTGGCCGAGCAGCAGCAGGCCCTGGTTCGTGGTGTCGGCCAGCGAGTGCACGGACTCCGCGAGCATCGACGACGACCCGGTGACGAGGAAGCCGACGAACTTCGCGGCCGCGATCCCGGCGTTCGCCCCGAGCGCGGCGATGATCGCCTTGGTTCCGCCTCCAGCTGACACGACCGCTCCCCTGGTAGGTCCTGTATGTCCGGGTGGAGCCTAATGGGGCGCCGCGGCCGCGGCCGTGCCCGCCCGGGGTAACGGGCGGACCGCCGGTTTCTGTCGGACCCCTTCGCTACGGTGACCGCTCCGGCACTGGGGAAGGTGGACATGGCTCGCTTCGGTGTGCTCGGGCCGCTCGCCGTCGAGGGGGCGCCGGGGCACTGGGTCACGCTGCGGGGCGATCGGCAGCGCACCCTGCTGGCCGTGCTGCTGCTCAACGCCAACCAGCACGTCCACGTCGACGTGCTGGTCGAAGCGCTGTGGCCGGAGCGGCCGCCCAAGTCCTACGCCTCCAACCTGCACACCTACCTCTCGCGGCTGCGCGAGCGGATCGACGGCCTGCGCGTCGAGTACGGGCCGCTCGGCTACCGGCTGTGCGTCGAACCCCACGAGCTGGACCTGCTCGTCTTCCGGGCGGCCGTCGCGGACGGGCAGCGGGCCGGGGACGCCGTCGCCGCGTCGAAGCACTACCGGCGGGCGCTCGCGCAGTGGCGGGGGCCGGTGCTGGCGGGGCTGCACGTCCCGCGGCTCGACGCCGACGTCGCGCGGCTGGAGTCCGAGCGGCTCGCCGTGTTCGAGGACTGCGTCGACGCCGAGCTCACCGCGGGGCGCCACGGCGAGCTGACCGGCGAGCTGCAGGCCATGATCACCGAACACCCGCTGCGCGAGCGGCTGGCCGCGCAGCTGATGATCGCGCTGCACCGGGCCGGGCGGCAGGGCGACTCGCTGGAGATCTACCGGCGGCTGCGGACGACGCTGATCGAAGAGCTGGGCGTCGAACCGGGCGCCGAAGCCCGCCGGGTGCACGCCGCCGTCCTGCGGGGCGAGGACCCGGTGCCGCGCCTGCCGCCGCCGATCTGGCCGGTGTGCCAGCTGCCGCCGGACATCGCGGACTTCACCGGCCGCGACGCCGAACTGGCCGAGCTGACCGGCGTCCTGGGCCGCGACACCGGCGTCCCGGTGGCCGTGCTGAGCGGCGAACCCGGCGCGGGCAAGAGCACCCTGGCCGTCCGCGCCGCGCACCGGCTGCGGGCGCGCTTCCCGGACGGCCAGCTGTACGTGCCGCTGGGGCGTGCCGTCGGCGAGGTGCTGGCCGACCTGCTGCGCGCGCTCGGCGTCCCCGGTCCCGCGGTGCCGGACGACGTCCGCGCCCGCGCGGCGGTGTTCCGCGGCCGGCTGGCCGACCGGCGGGTGCTGGTGGTGCTCGACGACGCCGTCGACCCCGAGCACGTCCGCGCGCTGCTGCCGGGCACGCCGGGCTGCGCGGTGCTGGTGACCAGCAGGCAGCGGCTGAGCGGGCTGGCCGGCGCGCACCGGCTGGCGCTCGGCCCGCTGTCCGACGACGAAGCCGCCGAGCTGCTGAACCGCCTGGCCGGGGCGCGCGTGACCCGCGAGCGCGCCGACGCGGGCCGGATCATCGCCGCGTGCGCGCGGCTGCCGCTGGCCCTGCGGATCGCGGGCAGCAGGCTGGCCATCCGCCCGCACCTGCGGCTCGGCGAGCTGGCCGACCGGTTGGAGGACGAGGTCCGCCGCCTCGACGAGCTGACCGTGAGCGACCTGGCCGTCCGGAGCAGCATCGCGCTGAGCCACGAGGGGTTGCGGCCGCCGGCGCGGCGCGCGTTCGGGCTGCTGGGGCGGTGCCGGCTGGTCGACCTGCCGTCGTGGGCGGTCACGACGCTCATCGGCACCCCGGACGCCGACGAGGCGGTCGAAGAGCTCGTCGAAGCGAGCTTGCTGGAGGCGCGCGGCCCGGACGCGACCGGCGAGGGCCGGTACCGGATGCACGACCTCGTCCGGCTGTACGCGGCGGAAGGGCCCGCTGTCGAAGGTGGCTCGTCGACGGTGCTGGCGGCGACCCTCGCGCTCGCCGGCGCGGCCGCGGCCCGGCTGCCGCGCACGGTGCCGATGCCGGCGGTGGCGCACTCGCCGTTGCCGCAGCCGCTGCCGGACGCGTTGGTGTCGCGGTTGCTGGAGCGTCCGGAGGATTGGTTCGCGGCCGAGCGCGCGAACCTGGTGCGGCTGATCGGCTCGCTGGGCGCGCGGGAAGCGTTGCTGCTGCTGGACAAGCTGAGCGTGTACTTGTACTTGCACGGGCACTACGCGGACCTGCGAGCGGCGTACGAAACGGTGCTGGCGGCCGCGGACGACCGCGCGACGGCGGTGCTCGCGGAGGCCAACTTGGCTTTGCTGCGGCACGCGCGCGGGCAGTACTTCGAGGCGGCGTCGGCGTATCGCGCGTGCGCGAAGGAGCTCGAGGCCAGCGGTGACCGCCTGACGCACGCGTGGGTCGCGGCGAACCTGGCGCACTGCCTGATCGGGCTGGGCCGCGCGGAAGAGGCGTTGCAGACGGCGGCCGAGGCCCGCGAATTGTTCACTGTGGACGGTCAGCGGGAGGCGCACCTGGTCCGGGCGGCGGAATCGGCGGCGCTGCTGCGGCTGGGCCGGGTGGCGGAGGCGCACGAAGTCGACGAGCTGGCGCTGGCGGCGGCCCGCGCGACGGGCGACCCGCGCCGGATCGGCATGGCACTGCACGGGTTCGCGTGGTCGTCGCTGCTGACGGGATCGGACGCCGAGGCGGCGTCGGCGATCGCGGAGTCGGTGGAGCTGCTGCGCGCAACGGTGGCGCGCTCGGCGTTGGCGAAGTCGTTGCGGACGTTGGGAGCCATCTCGGCGGCAACGGGCGCCCGATCCCGCGCGACGGCGGCGTTCTCGGAGGCCCGGTCACTGGCGCGGGAACTCGACGAGCGGCCGCGGGAGCTGTCGTGCACGCGGGCGATCGCGGCGAGCTGGATCGGCGAAGGGCGGGCACGGGAGGCGATCCCGGTGTTGCGGGAGTGCTTGGCGGAGTTGCGGTCGATGGGCGGCCGCTCGGCGACGGGGTTGACGTTGCTGGTGCTGTCCCGGGCCTGCGAAGCGGCGGGTGATTCGGCGGGGGCGTTGGAAGCGGCTGCGGAGGCGGAGGAGCTGGCGGACCCGCGCGACGCGAGTGCGGCAGCGTTGCGGCGGGCGTTGGTGGCGCTGACCGAGCCCGCTTGAGACGCGGCGGGTGCTCCGGCGAGCCACACCTCGGTGAAAGCCCTCGCCCTTGCCCGCCTGATCACCCGCGCGCCGGGCTCCCCCGCTGGTGAGCCACGCCCGAGCGGCCTTCGGTGAACACCCCTCGTCCTCACCGAAACGCCCCCCAACGCAGCGCGCCCCACAGCGAGCCCCCACCCGCGCGAACCCCGAGCGGACCGGCGCCGTCCCTCCCCGGCCATGCGCCGATCCGCTCAGTCTCGCCAGAGTGGTGCCGCCCCCTCGCGGCACCACCCCGAGCCCACGGACGCCGGGCCCCGCGACCGGCGTCACCCCCAGAGGACTACTGGCTCTTGCGCACCTTCGCGTACCGGTTGACCGGCGGCAGCCACGACAGCACCACGGCCACCAGCCCCGTCACCACGACCAGCCACGCCACGCCGCGGATCGCCGCCGTTCCGCCCTCGATGTCCGTCGCCAGCCGCAACGCCACCCCCGCGTTGGCCAGCGCCGCCAGCGTCAGCAGCACCCGCACCCACGCCGCTCCCCGCAGCGCCAGCAGTCCGCACGCCAGCAACAGCACGCCGAAGAAGATCGCCAGCCCGCCACGGACCTGGAGCGTGCTCTGCACCTCGTCCGCGGCCGCCTGCAGCAGGGCGCCGCCGTCGGCCCTCACCGAGTCCGCGGACGTCCCCGTGATCGACGCGATCGTCTGCGCCGAGACGTCCAGCGCCATGTCACGGCCGCCGGCGAAGTACAGGACCCCGTCGACGATCGCCGCCAGCGCCGACAGCACGGCCACCCCGGCCAGCGCGAGCAGCGCTCCGGGCCGGGACGGCGCCGCGACCGGGGCAGGCTGGGGAGGCCCGGTCGCGGCATCGGGATGGGAAGTCACAAGCTCGCTCTCCTCGAAAATCGCCGCGAAGGGGCGTAACAACCACCCCTACGAGCGATAGTGGAGAAGAGCACCACACGGAACGCACACAGAACCGCGCGGAAGTCAGTCCTCGCAGGTTCCCGCCGTCGCGCGGAACAGCTGCGCCCGCTCGCCGCCCAACGGGCGGACGTGGACGGGCGGGTCCGCCGCCGGCAGCCACACCGACTGACCGCGCCGCAGTTCGACCTTCTCGCCGTCGTCGGCCGTCACCAGCAGGTCGCCCGCCGTGCACAGCAGGATCTGCGGGCCCACGCTGTCGACCGAGATCTCGTCGTCCTGCCCCGCCGCCCACTCGACGCGCGACAGCTCGAACTCCGGTGCGTCCGTCCGGTACACCGAGAGGCGGTCGCCGCCGTCACCGCACTGGACCGGCATCTCGCCGCACGCGAAGTCGACCACGCGCAGCAGCTCCGGCACGTCCACGTGCTTCGGCGTCAGCCCGCACCGCAGGATGTTGTCCGAGTTCGCCAGGATCTCCACGGCCGTGCCGTGCAGGTAGAGGTGCAGGTTGCCGGCCGGCAGGTAGATCGCCTCGCCCGCGCGCAGCGTCAGCCGGTTCAGCAGCAACGCCGCCAGCACGCCCGCGTCACGCGGGTGCGCCTCGCCGAGCTCCAGGATCGTCCGGCACTCCACCGCGAACTCGCCGTGCTCCTGGACGTGGCGAACGCACGCGTCGAGCACCTCCGGCAGCAGCGAGTCCAGCGACGGCTGCGGCAGCGTGATCCACGTCGTGAACAGCGCCCGCAGTCCCGAAGGGTCCGGCTGCGCCTCGAGCAGGCCCGTGTACTTCGCCAGCCCGGGCGTCTCGATCGCCTTCAGCAGCTTCACCGTGCGGTCCGGCGCGCGGAACCCGGCCAGCGCGTGGAACTCCGTCAGCGCGCAGACCAGCTCCGGCTTCGCCGTCGGGTCCGGGTAGTTGCGGTTCGCCGCGTCACGCGGGATGCCCAGCTTCTCCTCGCGGGCGTGCCCCTCCGCGGCCTGCGCCGCCGACGGGTGCGCCTGCATCGACAGCGGCTCCTCGGCCGCGAGGATCTTCAGCAGGAACGGCAGCCGCCCGCCCCACCGCTTCGCGCAGCGTTCACCCAGCTGGCCGAGTGGGTCGGCGTCCACCAGCTCCAGCAGGCTCCGCTCGGTCCCGTCGGGGCCGATGACGTGCGACGGGTCGCCCGGGTGGGCGCCCATCCACAGCTCGGCCTCGGGGTGCGGCGCGGGGATCGGACGGCCCAGCAGCTCGGGGATCGCCGTGCGCGATCCCCAGGCGTAGGGCCGCACCGCGTTGCGCAGCAGCTCCACTGTCACCTCAACTCCACTCCTTCGGCGGGTCTCACGCCGTCGCGGGCGCGAAGCGGCCCGCGCCGCCGATGCTGCCCGCCGCCAGCCCGAGATAGACCGCCGCCAGTTCGAACCGCAGCGCCAGCACCGCGGCCCGCACGATTTCGTCGGCCTCGATCTCCTCGGCCGGGGCGATGACGTCCGCCCCGGGGAGCAGATCCTCGGCTTGGTAGCGCGCCGCGTCCGTGGCCGGACCGGTTCGCACCGAGAGGAGCAGCACCCGGGTCGGGATGTCACCTGATGGATCGTCCGGATCGGCGAAGATGTCACGCTCCGCGCCACTCGATTGCGCGGCCCGGCGCAAGGCGGGACGCGCAAGAGCCTGACGATAGTCCTCGACGTCACAGACGGTAGCAGCGTGGGCGGCGAACGCGTGCGCAGCGTGTTCGCCGACGGCGACGGCGACCGGGTCCAGTCCCCACAGCAGCGGCACGCGGTCGGCGACCCGCAGCGCGAGCGCCTTGGCCGGGTTCGCGAACGACTCGCGGGCCAGGTAGTCCTTCTCGGCCTCCAGGTCGAGCTGGTCGGCCAGCACCTGGACGTCGGAGATCAGCAGGCCCAGCGCGTTCGCGGTGAGCAGCCCGGCGGCCAAGCCGCGCGGGAACGCCAGCTCCGGCGGCACCGGGATCCGCGGCGCGAGCAGCACACCCTTGCCCGCGACGGCGGCCGCCACCGGACCTTCCGCCGGCGCCGAGAGCACCACCGAAGCGCCGTAGCGCGCGGCGCGCTCCAGCGAGGCGGCGAGTTCGCGGTCGCCGGGGTCGTCGGTGTGCGCGAACACGACGTCGAGCGCGCCGATCCAGCTCGGCACCACCTCGGCGACGACGACCGGGACCGGGCACGACGGCGTCAGCAGCGCCGCGAGCAGCCGGGTGAGCGTCCGGCTCACGCCCGGCCGGTCGATCAGCACGACCGCCCGCGGGCGGCCCATGTCCAGCCGTTCGGAGAGCTCCAGCTCGGCAGCGCTCTCGGCGGTCGCCCGCACCTGGGCGCCGGCCATCGCGGCGGCCCGGAGCAGCCCCGAGCTGTCGGCCTCGGCCAGCCGCCCGGGGTCGTCCAGCAGCGAGTCGTCAAGCACTGTCGGCATCGGAGTTTCCGGTGTCGCCGGGCAGGGTGGCTTCGTCGAGCAGCAGCACCGGGATCCCGTCGCGGACCGGGTACACCCGGCCGCATTCGGTGCACGTCAGCGCGTCGGCCTCGGCGTCGTCCGGCGATCCGGGACGCAGCGGGGCGTGATCGGGCGACGGGCACGCCAGGATCTCGAGGAGCTGGGCGTCGAGCGTGATGGCCATGGTTCCTCCATACCACGCAGAGGGGTGTGGTGAAGGGCACCTTCCGGACACGGTTGCGGTGCCTTCACCGTGGACGGTCAGTTGCGGATGATCGCGAGCACTTCGTCCACCAGGCCCTGCACGGCCTCGTCGTTCGCGGCTTCGACGTTCAGCCGGAGCAGCGGTTCGGTGTTCGAGGGGCGCAGGTTGAACCAGGCGCCGCCCGGCAGCTGCACGGTCAGGCCGTCCAGCTCGTCGAGCTCGACGCCGGAGCGGGTGCCGAAGGTGTCCTTGACGGCCATCATCTTGGCGACCTGGTCGTCGACCGTGGAGTTGATCTCACCCGAGGCCGCGTAGCGCGAGTACGCGCTGGTCAGCTCGCTCAGCGGGCCGGTCTGCTCGCCGAGTGCGGCGAGGACGTGCAGCGCCGCCAGCATGCCGGTGTCGGCGCGCCAGAAGTCGCGGAAGTAGTAGTGCGCCGAGTGCTCGCCGCCGAAGATGGCGCCGGTGCGGGCCATCTCGGCCTTGATGAACGAGTGGCCGACGCGGGTGCGGACCGGCTTGCCGCCGTGCTCGGCGACGATCTCCGGCACGCCCTTGGACGTGATCAGGTTGTGGATGATCGTGCCGCCCGGGTCCTTGGCCAGTTCGCGGACGGCGACCAGCGCCGTGATCGCGCTCGGCGAAACCGGCTCGCCGCGCTCGTCGACGATGAAGCAGCGGTCGGCGTCGCCGTCGAACGCGACGCCGGCGTCCGCGCCGACCTCGCGCACCTTCGCCTGCAGGTCGACGATGTTGGCCGGGTCCAGCGGGTTGGCCTCGTGGTTCGGGAAGCTGCCGTCGAGCTCGAAGTACATCGGGACGACGTCGATCGGGAGCCCGTCGAAAACGGTCGGGACGGTGTGCCCGCCCATGCCGTTGCCGGCGTCGACGACGATCTTCAGCGGCCGGCTGCCCGACAGGTCGACGAGGTTGCGCAGGTAGGCGGCGTAGTCGGCGAGGACGTCCCGCTCGGACACGCTGCCGCGCTGGCCCTCGAAGCCGGGCACGCCCTGCTCGACGGTGTCGCGGATCTCGGCGAGGCCGGTGTCCTGGCCGACCGGGGACGCGCCCGCGCGGCACATCTTGATGCCGTTGTACTTGGCCGGGTTGTGGCTGGCGGTGAACATCGCGCCCGGCAGGTTCAGCGAACCCGAGGCGAAGTAGAGCTGGTCGGTGCTGGCCAGCCCGATGCTCACGACGTCGAGGCCCTGCGAGGTGACGCCCTCGGCGAAGGCCGCCGACAGCCCCGGCGAAGAGTCCCGCATGTCGTGCCCGATCACCACGGCCGGCGCTTCCGGCTTGATGAGCAGGGCGAACGCGGCGCCGAAGTCGCGGACGAGGTCCGCGTCGAGCTGCTCGCCGACCACGCCGCGAATGTCGTAGGCCTTCACGATGCCCGAAAGGTCTGGCACGCCGTCTCCCCGCGAATAGTCGTCCCGGCGCCCGCTGCGCCGCGCGGAAAGCCTACCGGCGGGGTGGGTGGGTTACGCGTTCAGGCGCGACCGGGGAGGACCCGGAGGTGGCCGCGGCGCCCGGACGGGCCCTCCGGCTCGGGCGCGGGGGCTGGTTTGCCGGGGCGGCCGGCCTCGCGCACGGCCTCGGCCAGCGCCGTCAGCTCGTCGGCAGACGGGTCCGGCGCGGCGAAGGCACCCTCGTGCCGGACGACTTCCCAACCCTTGGGGACGGTCAGCCGCAGCGCGTGGGCTTCGCAGAGGTCGTAGGAGTGCGGCTCGGAAGCGGTGGCCAGGGGTCCGACGACGGCGGTGGAGTCGCTGTAGGCATACGTCAGCGTGGCCACAGCCGGCTCGAGGCAGCCGGTACGCGAACACTTCCGTACGTTCCGCACGATCCGAAACGATAGCGCGTCGCCGCAAGCTAGTAGGAGCGACACGCGCTGGGACGCGCCGACCGCATAGACTTCCGGGGTGGCGACGGCTCGTGACTACCGACAGCGGCGGCGTTCGCGACGGGACCGGCACGGCCGGGGCCTGCGCGGAACGCTGTACCCGGCGACCCTGCCCGCCGCCGCGAGCCGCGCGGAGAGGTTCGACGCGCTGGTGCTCGACGCGCTGGAGCCGATCGAAGCCCGCTGGCGCCACGAGCTGACGAAGCTGGACGTGGCGGTCGACGACGTGCCGGAAGTGCGCGAGAACGGCCGTGCGCCGTCGGACGGGGTGCTGCACGACGGGGCGGTGCCGTTGTCGCGCCTGGTCCCGGCGGGGGTGGACCGGACGGGGTTGCCGACGCGGGCCCGGATCGTGCTGTACCGGCGGCCGTTGGAGGCGCGGGCGAAGGATCCGTCGGAGCTGGCGGATTTGGTGCACGACGTGCTGGTGGAGCAGGTGGCGGGGTATCTCGGCGTGGAGCCGGACGTCATCGAAGGCGAGTAGCCGGCCACTCGCTGCGAACCGGCAGCCGGCAACGCAAGCCGGCCAACAACGTCACCAGACCTCCCCCGCCCCTCATCCCAGCCGTCCCTTCAGTCGGGGGGGGGGGGGGGGGGGGGGGGGGGCGGGCGGGCGGGCGGCGACACACACCCCCCCACCACACCCACCCCCCCCGCCCCCCCCCCCCCCCCCCCCCCCCCCCCCCCCCCCCCCCCGCGGGGGGGGGGGGGGCCGCCCCCCCCCCCCCCCCCCCCCCCCCCCCCCCCCCCCCCCGACTGAAAATCCCACCGGAGGGGCGGGGGAGGTCGGACCCGCTGAGCCGCGGAAGAGCTGAGCCGCGGAAGACTTCTGCCCCTCGGACGTCAAGTCGCAAGTCTGCCACGGCTTAGAAGAAAAAGAATGTCCTCGCCGGACGGGCAGGCTCTGGGATGGCCGCCGCTGTCCCCTCACCTTGGTAAGTGGGCCGCGGGGTGGTCATCCCGTCGCCTGAACGAGGCCTATCACTTTGAGCCGGGCCCGCAAGGTTGCGTTGTTGTGTCTCGTTGCGCTGTGGGTTGCGGGCCCGGCTCAAAGTGATTTACCGGCCTCAGGCGACGGGATGACCACCTCGCTCCTTCACTGGGGCAAGCGGTCACTGGGGCAAGCGGCGCCGGGCCGGGACCGCCGTCAGCAGCGTGAACAGCACCGCCGCCAGCTGGGCCAGCAGCAGCAAGTTCCGCTCGGTCCCCGGGAACTCCACCGTCACCTCCGACGACGTCGGCGGCACCGACACCGCCACCTGGTGCCCCCACGCCGGCACGATCGGCACGCCCTTGCCGCCCACCGAGGCCTTCCAGCCCGCCTCCTGCTCCGCCGCGAGGACCAGCAGGCGGCCGGTCGGGCCGTCGGACACCCGGACCCGGACGTCCGGCAGCCCCGCCTGGACCGGCGCCACGCCCGGCGCGTTCCCAGGCGCGCCGCCGCCCGTTACCGCCGCCTTCGCCTGCTCCGGCGAGATCAGGATCACCTGGCCGGCCGGTGGGAGCAGCCGGAGCACTCCGCGACCGTCCGATGTCGGTGCGGCCACCGAGACCAGCTCCTTCGCCAGCGGTGGGTACGCCTGCGGGTCGACGCCTGCCGGGAGGACCACGAACTGCACCCCCGCGGCCGCCGCGGCGGCGAACGTGCCCTGGACCGCCGCCGCGTCGCCCTGGCCGAGGTCACGGCGCCACGCCGCCAGGCGGGCCGGGGTGCCGGGGGTCGGGGCCAGCTCGTCGTCGCCGTAGTGGGGCAGGCGGCCGCCGATCTGGCGGGTCGCGTCGGTCTCCACGTCGAGGATCGACCGGCCGGAAGCCGCGAGCTCGGCCGAAACCTCCGGCGCGAGCGAAGGACGTTCGCCGGCGCGCAGCGGTCCCTGGCCGCCGACCACCACCGCGCCCGCCGCCAGCGCGAGGAACACCACGACCCCCGCGACCGCGAACACCTTCGGCAGCCACGGCGACGGCACCCCAGCCGAGCCGCCGCGCTGCCACGAACCGAGCACGACCCACAGCAGCCCGGCGCCGACGATCAGCAGCGGCACGCCCGCGTAGCCGTGCGCCGGCGAGCCACCCTGCATCGGGGTCGCCGTCACCAGCCGCACCAGGACCAGGCCGCCCGCGCCCAGCGCGGCCAGCGCGAGCCCGCCCGCGGCGAGCTTCGTCGGGCGGACGACGATCGCGATCAGCGCCGCCGCGATCACCGCGACGCCGATCGGCCACGCACCCGGGCCGCCGGGGTCGAGGCCGGCCAGGTCGGTGCCGGACACCGTCGCGGCCGCGCCGCCGAGTCCCTGCACGAGCAGTTCCGGGTGCCGCAGCAGAACCGTCGGCCACGGCAGCAGCAGCGCCAGCGGCAGCAGCACCACGATGCCGACCGACGCGATCCGCCGCGCGAGCCCGGTCGGCGCCGGCAGCACGACGAAGCCGATCAGCAGCCCGGCGAGCGCGAGCCCGTGCGCGAGCGGGGAGAACGCGCCGAGCACCGCCACCCCTATCGCCGATAGAGCGGCGACGTGCAGCCAGCGCGTGTCCGCGCGGACCAGCAGCCCGGCGATGCCCGCGGCCACCAGCGGCAGCGCGAGGTGCACCACGACGACGTCGAGCCGGCCCTGCGCGACACCGGCGGTCGCGGCGGGCAGCAGCGCGTACGTCGCGGCGACGACCGCACGGACCCACCGGCGCACGCGCAGACGCCGGGTCGCGACATACGCCCCTATCGCCGATAGAGGGATGTCCCCGAGGAGCAGGATCGCGACGAGCGCGGCCGGCCCGCCGATGGGTGCGAACACGGCGCCGAGCGCGCCGAGCACCGGGAGCGTCGCCGACGCGGGCGCGCCCGTGCCGCCCGCGACCGCGTGCCACGGCGTCAGGTACGACGTCCACAGTTCGCCCAGCCCGCCGACCGGCAGCAGCTTGCCGCCGAAGAGGTCGAGGCCGAGCCGGGCCCGGTTGACGACCAGGCCCAGCGCGGTCAGGACGACGAGCAGCACGACCGGCGGCGCGAAGATCGTCGCCGCGAGCACGCGCCGCCGGTTCACTTCGACGAAGACGATCTCGGGCTCTTCGGCGACAGCCGGCGCGTCTTCGGTTTCGACGGCCGCTTCGGGCGCCGGGGTTTCCGGCAGCGCGACGGCGACGAGCGTGCCCGGCTTGCGCAGCCCGGACCCGCGCGAGCTGAGCCCGCGCAACGCGCCCGCCGGCAGTGCGTCCGGCCCGACCGGCCGGGTCTCCCGTGCGTCGAGCGCTTCCGGCGTCACCCACGCCGACTCGGTTTCGACGGTCTCGGGAACACGCCCGAGCGCGACGTCTTCCTCGACACCGCGGCGCACCAACCCGACTACGCCGGCGCGCACGGCGTTGCGCAAGCGCGTCCAACGTCCGGTGAAGAGCCCGCGAACCGAGCCGGGCCGCGGATTCCGCCGTCGCCGGGCGCGGGCGGCGCGCAATCCGCCGCGTCCACTGAGGAGGTACGTCGCCGCGGCGAACTCCGCGCGTGCTTCGCCCGTGCGTCGCAGCAGGACGAACGCGAGCGCGCGCAGCAGGGAGAGCAGCGGGAGCCGGATCATGCCCAGCCAGAAGGAAAACGGCGAGCAGTTCACGAGGAACACGCGCAGCCCGTGGGCGCGGTTCGCGGCCGCGAGCGGGGTGGCGACGGCGCCGGCCGCGCGCTGCCCGGTGGTGACGGCGCGGGCGTGCCGCACCCGCGCGGTCGGCACGGAGAGGACGAGCCCGCCGGCGGCGTTCGCGCGCCAGCCGAAGTCGAGATCCTCGCGCAGCAACGGGAATTCGGGATCGAAGCCGCCGAGGTCGTCCCAGGCGTCGCGGCGCACGAGCGAGCCGGCGCTGGGCACGGCGAGCACCTCGGCGGGTTCCTCGCCGAGGGCGGCGATCTGCTGGCGGTGGCCGGAGGCGTCGGTGGACAGGCCCGCTTCGACGATCAGCCGCGGGTCGGTCCAGTCGAGGCCGAGCGAGCCGAGCACGGTCGCGGACGGGTTTTTGGTGGCGACGCGCAGGAGTTCGTCGAGGCAGTCGGGCTCGGGGGCGCAGTCGTCGTGGAGCAGCCAGAGCCACGAGCCGGGGTCGCCCCAGCGCTCGGTGGCGTGCGCGACGGCTTCGGCGATCGCGGCGGCGAAGCCGGTTTCGCTCGAAAGTGTGATGACCCCGGAGAGCACGGGAGAAGAATCCGGGCCGGGATCGTCGGCCGCTTCGGCGAGCAGCCGCGGGGTGGCGTCGGTGGATCCGGTGTCGACGGCGAGCACGTGCCGCGGCCGGACCGTGCTGCGGCGCAACGAAGAAAGCGCCAGCGGTAACCAGTTTTCGCCGTTGTGACAGACCACAATGGCCAGAACGGGCGCGGTGCGCAGGACGGGCGGCGCGGCGGTGCGGGGCAACGAACACTCCGGTTCAGGCGGGGAGTCGGTGCGGCCACCCTACGGCCCCGGTCCGTCACCCGGTGGTGAACCCACGCGTGTTCACCACGTGGAATCACCGGTGACGCCACGCATCACCGGTGACTCCCCCTCTAGATGGCTCGTTTCTTGAGCTTCCGGCGCTCCCGCTCGGACAGACCGCCCCAGATGCCGAAGCGCTCGTCGTGGGCCAGCGCGTACTCAAGGCACTCGTCCTTGACCTCGCAGCCCAGGCAGATCCGCTTGGCTTCGCGGGTGGAACCGCCCTTCTCGGGGAAGAACGCCTCCGGGTCCGTCTGCGCGCACAGGGCGCGTTCCTGCCAATCCTGCTCTTCTTCGGTGGCATCGATGAGCTCGGTGAGATCTCCCAGAGCCTGCTCCGGGATCTCGCCCCAACTCATGACGTGCCCCCATTCCTTCCCATCGGCTTCCAACCGCACGTCCGCCTCCTCGCTCCCTAGCACTCCCCAGGCTGGCGGTGGTGAAACGACACCCGCCGTCCCCTCTAGGCGGCGAATGACATCACTGTGATTACACCCGTGTAGTGCGGTCAGGTCAAGCGGAGTAGCGAGTTCGGGGGACGTTCGGGCCCGATCGCGCAAGGGGACACGCCGGTAACTTCACACCGGGCATACGGAAGACTGGAAGCGTGCAGAAGTCAGCAGTGCGTCCCAGCCCGGTCTTCCTCGGCATCCTCGCGCTCACCGTCGCCGGCGGTGCGATGGCCGCGTTCGGTGACATCAACACCGTTTTCGTCCGCGACCGCGATCCGCTGCTCATCGCCGGCGTCGTGATCTTCGTCGCCGCCGGCTGGGTGGCGTCGCTGTCGCTGCACGAGTTCGGCCACGCGATGGTCGCCTACCGCGGCGGTGACTACAGCGTCGCCCACAAGGGTTACCTGACGCTCGACGTCCGGAAGTACACCGACCCGGTCCTGTCGATCATCCTGCCGTTGATCTTCCTGATCATCGGCGGCATCCCGCTCCCGGGCGGCGCGGTCTGGATCAACCGCGGCGCGCTGCGCAACCGCGCGACGTCGTCGTGGGTGTCGCTGGCCGGGCCGCTGAGCAACCTCGCGGTCGGCGCGGCGCTCGCGCTGGTGGTGTCGCTGGTCCCGATGGCGGGCGGCCTGGTGATCGCGATGTCGTACCTGGCGCTGCTGCAGATCGTGACGTTCCTGTTGAACATCCTCCCGATCCCGGGCCTCGACGGCTGGGGCGCGATCGAGCCGTACCTGCCCCCGCAGGCGCGCGAGATCGGCGCCAAGGTGCGTCCGTGGGCGCCGATCATCCTGTTCGCGATCCTGTGGTTCTTCCGCCCGGCGAACACGGCCCTGTGGGAGGCCTCGTACTCGATCTTCGGCGCCTTCGGCGGCTACGTGGACGGCGCGCAGATCGGGTTCAGCGTCTTCCAGTTCTGGAACTGAGGTTTGGGCCGGGCACCGCGCGGGAAGATCACGTGCGGTGCTCGGTCAGCCAGACGTGCGCCCGTTTCCAGACCTCCCGCAACCCCGACCGCTCGCCGAGGTAGTCCCCCGCCGCGCCCACGACCGGCAGCATGCCCAGCGCCCGGTGGAAGAGGTTTCCCCGCGGCCGCTTCTCCAGCTCTTCCGTGATCCCCAGCAGTCCCCGGCCCAGCCGCCACAGCGTCCGGCCCGCCGCCTTGACCGTCGCCTTGCCGTGCTTCTTCTCCGACGCCGTCAGGTCTTCGGTCAGGCGAGCCGCTTCGTCCGCCTCCGCCGCTTCGTCGTGCTCCGGGTGCTTGCCCGCCGCGAGGTCCGCGTCGATGTCGCGCTCGAACAGCACCCACGCGATGAGCCGGACCCGGGTGCCGACGTCCGTCACGCCGTACTCGCCCGCGATCGCGCACAGCAGCAGCCCCTGCGACGCCGCCCCCAGCGTGTCCTGCACCGGGAGCCGGTCGGCCAGCGCGCCGCCCAGGCCGGGGATCGACGTCAGCAGCGCCGTGAAGCGGCCGACGCGGTTCATCCACCAGCTCGACCGGTCGTAGCCCGTCATCCGCGCCCACGCCGCCGTGCCGGGGACCTTCACCGACGTGACGCCGTGGATGAGCTTCGCCTTCAGGCCGGACTCGACCTCCGCGAGATCTTCCTTCGCCCGCGCCTGCAGGCCGAACGGGTCGGACTCGCGCAGCGCGTCGAGCATCGGCCCGCACGCCCGCACGAACGGCCGCAGCACCGCCACGACCTGCTTGTCGGAGATCGCCTCAGCCACGTCCCGGTTTCCTTCCCGCCGCCTGGCCCAGCCCGCCGCCGAGGACCAGCGCGCCCGGCAGCGCGCTCGCGCCGAGCAGCACCAGGGCCCGCCAGTCCTGGATCAGCACCAGGTCGCCGCCCGGGCCCAGCAGGCCGAGCCCGAACACGACGACCACCCACACCGCGAGGGGTACCCACGAAAGCGCGGGCCGCACCAGCTTCGCCGTCGTCGACACCAGCCACGGCGTGGTGACGGCGCCGACGACGACCGTCACCGGCAGCGGCACGGCGCCGATCCGCAGCGGCAGGAAGAACAGCTCCAGCACGGCCAGCAGCACCGTGTCGAGGACGAGCAGCGCCAGCAGCAGCCGCTGGTCCCAGGTCAACGCGTCCGGCACGGTCACAGCCCGCCGAACAGGTCGTCCGCCGCGCCCTCGGCCGGCCCGTTCGCCAGGACGAAGGAATCGTGCGCCGGGATCGGCTGGGCGACCTCGTTCGTCAACGCGAAGTACGGGACGTCGCCGTCGACCACGGTCAGCTGCGTCGCGTGCGCGCGCAGCGCCGCCAGCTTCGCCGGGACGTACGCGGCGACGTCGAGCGTCGTCGTGATCTCGTCGTCCGGGGTCGTGGGCAGCTCGTCGTCCGGCGGCACGGCGAACACCGTCTCGCCGAGGGAACGCAACGCGGCCAGTCCGGCGCGGACGGCGTCACGCGAGGTGACCGTGTGGAACACCCGCGCCACCGACTCCGCCCGCGGCGCCGCGGCCATCGTGATCTCGTGGGCGCGGATGTGGTCGGGGTGGCCGTAGCCGCCGAAGGCGTCGTAGGTGACGACGACCTGGGGCCGGACCTCGTCGAGGACCTCGGCCAGCTGCGCGGCCTGCTCCTCGGCGCTGCCGCCGGTGAAGGCCCGCGGGTGCGACGCCGACGGCGTGCCCGCCATGCCCGAATCGCGCCACCGGCCGATCCCGCCCAGATAACGATGTCGTGACACCCCCAGCGCGGCGCACGCGGCCTTCAGCTCGGCGACGCGGTAGCCGCCCAGCTGGTCCGCCGCCCAGGCGCCAAGGCCCGCCAGCTCGGGCAGGCCGGCCATGACCTCGCCCTCCTCACCGAGCGTGCAGGTCACCACGGTCACCTCGGCGCCTTCGGCGGCGTATCGTGCGATCGTGGCGCCGGTGGTGATGCTCTCGTCGTCGGGATGGGCGTGGACGAGCAGCAGCCTGCGCGGTACCGGGGAGATCACGGGTTGAGCGTAATTCCCGTGGTCCGACCTTCGTCGGGGACACCCTCGGTTATCCTCGCGCGAGTCGCGACCGCCGCGTCGCGATCGTCTGTACCCCCACGAAGGGCATCTTGGTGAGCACTGAAGCAACTTCGGCGGACGTCGCCGGCGTGTCCGGATCCGTTCTGTCGATCTCCGATCTCAGCGTGTCGTTCCGGACCGAAGACGGCGTCGTGAACGCCGTCAAGGGCATCGGCTTCGACGTCAAGCCCGGCGAGATCGTCGCCGTGGTCGGGGAATCGGGATCCGGCAAGTCCGTCACGTCGATGTCGGTGCTGGGCCTGCTGCCCAAGACCAGCAAGATCGCCGGCGAGCTGCGCCTCGGCGAGCGCAACCTGGCGGATCTCAAAGAGAAGGACATGCAGAAGATCCGCGGCAACCAGGTCGCGATGATCTTCCAGGAGCCGATGACGGCGCTGAACCCGGTCTACACGGTCGGCTGGCAGCTGCGCGAGGCCCTGCGCTCGCACCTGGACATCTCCAAGGCCGCCGCGGACAAGCGCGCGGTCGAGCTGCTGGACATGGTCGGCATCCCGAACCCGCCGCTGCGGTTCAAGCAGTACCCGCACCAGCTCTCGGGCGGGCTGCGCCAGCGCGTCGTCATCGCGATGGCGATCGCCTGCGACCCGAAGGTCATCATCGCCGACGAGCCGACCACCGCGCTCGACGTCACCGTCCAGGCGGAGATCCTGGGCCTGCTGCGCAAGCTGCGCGACACCCTCGACACCGCGATCGTGCTGATCACGCACGACATGGGCGTCGTCGCCGACATGGCCGACCGCGTCATCGTGATGTACCAGGGCGAGATCGTCGAAGAGGCGCCGGTGCGCGAGCTGTTCGCGTCGCCGAAGGAGGACTACACCCGGCGGCTGCTCGCCGCGGTGCCGGTGCTCGGCCAGCGTCCCGAGGGCCGCCGCCTGCTCGACGACGCCGGGATCGCCACCGACAGCACCGAGGCGGCCAAGATCGCCGAGGAGATCCGGCTGGCGGACGAAGAGCTCGAGGCTGTCATCGAGGAGGCCGCGCCGGCCCTCGAGATCAAGAACCTGGTGCTCGAGTACCCGGGCCGCCGCGGTCAGGGCAAGAACCGCGCGGTCGACGACGTCTCGCTGACCATCGCCAAGGGCGAGATCGTCGGCCTGGTGGGCGAGTCCGGCTCGGGCAAGACGACGGTCGGGCGTTGCGCGGTCGGCCTGCTCCAGGCCACCCAGGGCACCATCGCGATCGCCGGCAAGGACATCACGAAGATGTCCGCGAAGGAGATCCGCCCCCTTCGCCGGTTCTTCTCCATCGTGTTCCAGGACCCGGCGTCCACTCTGGACCCGAAGATGACGATCGGCGAGTCGATCGCCGAGCCGATGGTGCTGCACAAGGTGCTGTCCGGCAAGGAGCTGTCGGCGCGCGTGCGCTCGCTGCTCGACAAGGTCGAGCTGGGCGGGCACTACATGAACCGCTACCCGCACGAGCTGTCCGGCGGCCAGCGCCAGCGCGTGGCGATCGCCCGCGCCCTGTCGCTCGACCCGGCGCTGCTGATCGCGGACGAGCCGACGTCGGCGCTGGACGTGTCGGTGCAGGCCCGCGTGCTGGACCTGTTCCTGGACCTGCAGCAGTCGCTGCAGTTCGCGTGCCTGTTCATCAGCCACGACCTCGCGGTGGTCGACCTGCTGGCCGACCGCGTCGCGGTGATGCAGCACGGCAAGCTCGTCGAGGTCGGCACGCGCGACCAGGTGCTGCACTCGCCCCAGCAGGACTACACGCGCCGCCTGCTGTCGGCGGCCCCGGTGGCGGACCCGGTGCTGCAGGCCGAGCGCCGTGCGGCTTGGGAGGCCGGCAAGCTGGCCCCCGTCGCCGACTGACAAGCGCTGAAGGGGCCCTTCCTCGCATCCGATGCGAGGAAGGGCCCCTTCGCTGCGTCTGACGTGACGAAGGTGCCCTTCAGCCGACGCGGATGCGGGGGTCCAGGATGCCGTACAGCAAGTCGGCCACCAGGTTCGCGATCACCACGCTCGCCGCGATCACCACCAGCCAGCCCATCAGCACCTGGGGGTCGTTCTTGTTGACCGCCTCCACCAGCAGCGTGCCCATGCCGTGCCAGTTGAAGACCGTCTCCGTGATGATCGCGCCCGTCACCGTGGCGCCGAAGTTGACCGAGAACAGCGTCATCACCGGGATCAGCGCGTTGCGGAACGCGTGGCGCCAGATCACGCGGCTGTTCGAGACGCCCTTCGCCCGCGCTGTGCGGACGTAGTCCGCGCCCAGGACCTCCAGCATCGACGCCCGCTGGAACCGGCTGTACGCGGCGAACGTGATGGCCATGATCGACAGCGTCGGCAGCAGGAACGCGCCGACGTACTTCGCGAGCGCGTCGCCCACGCCGGTCGCGGTGAGGCTCTCCGGGCTCGTCGTGCGCAGCCACGGGTCTCCGAGGACGTCGGACAGGCCCAGCTGGCGCACCCAGCCGTTCAGGCGGATCGCGTAGCCCTTGAGGACGATCGCGATGCAGAAGATCGGCATCGAGAACATCAGGAACGCCAGCGTCGTCGCCAGGTAGTCCCAGATCGAGTACTGCTTGACGGCCGCGAGCACCCCGACCAGCACCCCGAAGATCAACGCCAGGATCGACGCGGCGAGGACCAGCTCGAGCGTCACCTTGAAGGCCGCCATCACCTTCGGCGCCACCGGCTGGAGCGCGTTGCCCTGGGCGATCGAGATGCCCCAGTCGCCCGTGAGGAAGTGGCCGAGCCAGGTGAAGTACCGCGCGACGACGCCCTGGTCCAGGCCGAGCCTGTGCTCGGTGTCGGCGATCGCCTGGAGGTTGATCCCCGGCTTGCTGCGCAGCTCGCCGAGCGGGTCGCCGGTGTTGGCCACCATGACGAAGCAGAGGAACGTGCCGATCAGCAGGACCGGGACGGAGATGGCCAGCCTGCGGAGCACGTAGAGCACGAGATTCATCCGAAACCCCCAGGTCCGGCGATCCACGCGCGAAAACGGACGCGGGGGCGACCGGAACCGGTCACCCCCGCGTCGGCGTTCAGGCCTTCATTCTCCGCTGCCGCGGGTCGAAGGCGTCGCGAAGACCGTCACCGATGAAGTTGATCGTCAGTGAAATCAGCACGAGCACGATGAACGGCCCGAAGAACAACGCCGGCCGCGTCTGCAGCTGGGCGTAGTTCTCCAGGATGACGCGGCCCAGCGAGGTGTCGGGCAGCTGGACACCCAGGCCGATGAACGACAGCGCGGCTTCCGCCAGCACGGCCTGCGCGACCGCGAGGGTCGCGTTGACCGTGATGCTGCCGACCATGTTCGGCACCAGGTGCTTGAAGATGATCCGGAACGTGCCGGCACCCGAAGCGCGCGCCGCGTCGACGAACTCGCGCTGGGACAGCGACATCGCTTCGGCGCGGGTGATCCGGGCGATCTGCATCCAGCCGAACGCCGCCAGCACCAGCGCGACGATGTACCAGGAGCCGCTCCCGAACACCTTCGCCAGGATCGCCGCCGCGGCGATCTGCGGGATGATCAGGAACAGGTCCGTCACCCGCGAGACCGCCGAGTCGGTGAAGCTGCGCAGGTAGCCCGCCAGCGCACCCAGCACGACGCCGACCACGGTCGACAGGATCGACACCGTGAGCGCGATGAGCAGCGAGAACTGGGTGCCGCGCAGGATCTGCGACACCATGTCCTTGCCGACCTGCGTGGTGCCCAGCGGGAAGTCGCCGCTCGGCTTCGCGAAGGACGGGAAGGAGCTGTCCTCGTAGCTGTGCTTCCAGAAGATCGGCAGGATGATGCTGAGCAGCACGATCAGCACCAGCACCGCGGTCGACGCCATGGCCAGCTTGTGGTGCAGGAACTTCCGGAGCACCAGCTTGCCCTGGCTCCGGGGTTCGGGCAGCGCTTCCGGCGGGAGCGTGCCGTCCTTGGTGGCGGTTTCGCTCGCGAGGAGGGAGTTCAAGTCAGCCAACGCGAATCCTCGGGTCCAGGATGCCGTACACCAGGTCGGCGATCAGGTTGGCGATGATCACGCTGGTGGCGATGACCACGAGCCAGCCCATCATCACCTGAGTGTCGTTCTTGTTGACGGCTTCCACCAGCAACGTGCCCATACCGTGCCAGTTGAACACCGTCTCGGTGATGATCGCGCCGGCGAGGACCGAGCCGAAGTTCACCGAGAACAGCGTCGTGACGGGGATCAGGGCGTTGCGGAACGCGTGCCGGAAGATGACCCGGCCGTTCGCGAGGCCCTTGGCCCGCGCGGTGCGCACGTAGTCCGAGCCCATCACCTCGAGCATCGACGCCCGCTGGAACCGGCTGTACGCGGCGAAGCTGATCGCCATGATCGACAGCGTCGGGAGCAGGTAGGCGCCGATGGTGCTCGTTATGAAGTCCCCGACGCCGTCCGTTTTCAGCTGTTCCGGGCTCGTCGTGCGTAGCCATGGATTGCCGAGGACGTCCTGCAGGCCGAGGTCGCGGACCCAGCCGTTGATCTCGATCGCGTAGTTCTTCAGCACGATCGCGATGCAGAAGATCGGCATCGAGAACAGCAGGAAGGCCAGCGTGGTGGCCAGGTAGTCGACGATCGAGTACTGCTTCACCGCGGCGAGGACGCCGACGATGATGCCGATGATCAGCGCGAGGATCTCGGCTCCGACGACCAGCTTGAACGTGACGCCGAACGCCGCCATCACCTTCGGCGCGACCGGCTGCAGCGCGTTGCCCTGCGCGATGGACGTGCCCCAGTCGCCCTGGAGGAAGTCCCCGAGCCAGCTGAAGTACCGCGGCACGACACCCTGGTCCAGGCCCAGCTTGTGGGAGAGCGCGTCGATCGCGTCCTTGCTCAGCTGCGGGTTGTTGCGGAGCTCGCCGAGCGGGTCACCGGTGGCGGCGACCATCACGAACGACAAAAAGGTCCCGACCAGCAGGACGGGAATCGATATCGCCAGACGGCGAAGGATGTAGATCACCAGGTTCAACGAACTGCTCCTCATCCGGGCCTGGTCGTCAGAAGTGCGCTGGACCGCTACCCGGTTGTCTACCGTAGTGGGGGTAACCCTACGGTCAACAGCTACTTCCGGTGGGTACCGGGGCCCGGCTCGTGGCCGGACCCCGGTACCTCCCAGGTCATCTGGAACGAGGGGAAAGAAGACGCGGGGCGAGCCCTACTTCTTCTGCTCCCACTCGCCGGCGTTCCACAGGACACCGTTGTAGGACTGCATGTACACGCGGTCGATGCCCTTGAACGCCCACATGCTCGGCGTCTGGAACAGCGGGAGCGTCGCGTACTTGTCCGCGATGGCCTTGTCGGCGGCCTGGTAGCTCTGGAGCTTGACCTGCTCGTCCGTCGCCTTCACGGCCTCGGTGAAGGCCGCGTCGATCTTCGGGTCGCACAGGTTCTGGTAGTTCTGGTCGCCACCGTTGGTCGGGCAGACGTAGATCGAGCGCGACTGCGACTTGTACGGAGCCGACGACCAGCCGAACAGCGCGATGTCGTAGTCACCGGTCGAAACGCGGCCACCCTTGAGGAAGTTGGCGTCGGTCTCGTCCTTGACCTCGATACCGGCCGCCTTGGCCTGCGAGATGATGATCTCGACGGTCTGGCTGCGGCGGGCGTTCTGGTTGTGCGTGATCTTGAACGAAGCCCGCTGGCCACCCTTGGCGAAGATGCCGTCGGCACCCTTCGCCCAGCCCGCGTCGGTCAGCGTCTTCGCCGCCGCCTCGGCACCCAGGCCGGCCTTGCTGCCGTACAGGTCGGTGTAGCCCTCTTCACCCTGGAAGAACACGATCGAGTTCAGCGGGGCCGCGTCGGCCTGGACTTCCTTGAGCAGCTTGTCGGTGATCGCCTTGCGGTCGACGACCTCGAAGAACGCCTTGCGGAGCGCGTCGTCTTTGAACATGCGGTTGAACTGCAGGTCGAGGTGCTCGTAGGTCAACTGCGGAGCCGAACCGTAGGTCACGCCCTGCGCCGAGAGGCCCTTCATCGTGTTGGCCGCGGTGGCGTCCGGCTGGGTCGACGCCGCGACGTCGATCTCACCGTTCTGCAGCGCGGTCGCCATGGCCTTGGTGTCTTCCATGGCGCGGACCACGATCTTGGCCGGGCCGCCCTTGCCGCCCGCCCAGTTCGGGTTCTTCACCAGCGTGACGGACTTCTGGTTGGCGTCGAACGAGTCGATCATGTACGGCCCGGAAGCCGGCATGAGGGCCTTGTCGAAGCCCTTCCACTTGTTCGTCCAGAAGTCGCCGGCCTTGGACAGCAGGGCCGGGTCGCCGGTCGGCGCCAGCTTGGTGATGTCCGGGATGCCGGTCTGCTTCTCGAGGACGTGCGCCGGCAGGATCGAGACGCCGGAGAACAGGCCCTTGTAGTCGAGGTACGGCTCGCTGTAGTCCGTCTCGAAGGTCAGGTTGTCCTTGCAGGTCGCGGTCTTGATCTTGTCGTAACCGGTGGTCGAAGCGGCGTTGAACGGGTTCTTGCCGTCCGTGCCCTTCGCCTGGCCGCTCTGCGACAGCCAGTTCAGGTACAGGTCCTTGCAGTCGAAGGCCTCGTTGTCCGACCACTTGAGGTTCGGCCGGATCTTGTAGGTGACGACCTGCGGGTCCTTGGAGGTCACGTCGACCGAGTCGAACATGTCCTTGTTGAGCAGGATCTTGTTGTTGCCGTCGAGGACGAAGGAGTCTTCGAGGACGGCGGTCAAGATGTAGGTGTTGTACGAGCTGTTGGTGTCCGGGGTGTTGTTGTTGTACCCGGAGTACCCGTCGTCGATCCCGACCGTGACCGTGCCGTCCCAGCCCTTGACGTCCGCGAGCTTGAACGTGTCACCCTGCTCGGCCTTGCCGACCGCCATGGACTTGACGTCGGTCGACGACCCGTTCTGGTCGGTGCTGCCCGAGCCCGAGTCGCCACCGCTGCAGGCGCTCAGCAGCAGCGAGGCGCCTGCGACGAGCGACAAGGCGGAGACTGCTTTGGTTCTCCTCATGAAGTGTGCCCTCCTAGCACTGAGTCCCTGAATTGTGACAAGGACCCACACCGCTCCGGTTTGGTGCCGGAGCCTACGACACGCCAAGCGACACTCAACTGGCGCACTGCGGGTGCACGCTAGAAAGGAAAAGCACCGACAGTCACCAGTTCAGGGTCGATCGTGACCAAAGGGTGACTTCCAGCCGACATCCAGAAATACGACGGTTACCTCACGGATTCATCGGGTCCCACTCGAAGGCGTGCGTCAAGATCACCCGGTAGTACTGAATGCGTACCCGAACGATTACTTCGGGCCGCGAGTCCAGTTCACGGCCGACCCGAACGGGCCCACCATCGGTGGACCGGGTGTCACGCCCGAGATGCCCGAACCGATCGCCAGGGTGTCAGCCGATTGGAACAGCGGAATCACCACGTTCTGCCGCCAAAGTTCAGGCTCAAGGGTGGTGAGCGCCTCGGTGATCGGCGTCGAACCGGAGAGCGCCGCGTCGATCGACGGCTGCAGCGCCGGATCGCAGAAACCCGCCGAATTGCCCGGAACGACGGGTTTCGTCCGGTCGACGCCGGTGGCGGTCTGCTCGGGGCGGCAGCCGAAGGTCGAGGCGAGCACCGACGCCGTGTCGCCGCCGACCGCCTGCGGCACGACCGCGATGTCGACCCCGACGTTGCCCGCCGAGTCGCCGGTCGGCTGCTGGACCCCGGAGACGACCGGCATCGCGAGCAGGCCGCTGAACAGGTCGCGCGGCTGCGGCGTGATCGCGTTGACCTCGACGCCCTGCGCGGCCAGCTGGCCGGTGAGCTCCTTGGCGATCGTCGCGTACGGCTCCTGGGTGCCCGGCGAGGCGACGACCAGCGAGAGCGCCTTGCCGTTCTTGCGCCAGGTGCCCGCGGTCTTGGCGTAGCCCGCCGCCGTCAGCGACTGCTCGGCCTTCGCGACGTCGGGCGCGGTCGGCGGGCCGGGCGGGATGGTGGCCGCGTAGCCCTTCACCGACGGCGCCGTCACCTGCGCGTCGGCATGCAGCTGCGACGACGGGCCGCCGTTGACGCCTTCGGTGATCAGCTTGGTCCGGTCGATCAGCGCGGCGATCCCGGCCCGCACCTGGGCGTCCTGCAGGGTGGCGCTGACCGGGCGCAGCAGCACGTCGGCGACCAGCGGCCGGGCCACGGTGTGCAGCTTGACGGCCGGGCCGAGGTCGCCGAGCCGCTTGAGCTGGTCGCCGGTCGTCCTGGCCAGCGCGAACTGGTCGTTGCCGCTCTGCAGCGCGGCCAGCAGGGTCTGCGGGTCCGAGCGGCGCAGCACGATCCGGTCGATCGCGGCGGGCTTCTCCCAGTAGCGCTCGTTGCGCTCGAGGATGACTTCGCCGCGGGCGGTGTCGAGGCTCTTGATCGAGAACGGGCCGGCGATGGCCGGGAAGTTCGACGCGAGCGCCCCGCGCCAGCCGTCGGGCGCGTCCTTGAGCAGGTGGGCGGGCAGCAGGTCGGAGAACAGCGTCTGCCAGCCGGGGTACGGCTTGGCGAAGGTGACCTCGACGCGCTTGCCGCCTTCGCGGGACTGCAGGTCGGTGATCTGCCGGTAGCCGGCGGGCTCGATCACGCCGGGCTGGTCGCGCATCTGGGTGCGCAGGTAGTCGAAGTCCTCCGCGGCGATGGGCGCGCCGTCGGACCAGGACGCGTCCGGCCGGATCTCGTAGGCGACCACGAACGGCTGCTGGGAGACCACCTCGGCGGACTTCATCAGGTTCTTGTCGAGCTGGGTGCTGCCGTCGTCCTTCTGGCGGAACACCGAGGGCAGCAGCAGCTGCGACAGCGCCGAGGTGACCTGCGAGGAGTCGGCCAGGTTGTGCGGGTTGTACCCGCCGAGCACGTCGTCGACCCCGACGACGATCTGCGACGGCGTCTTGCCGGTGGTCGAGGCCGGCGGCACCGACGACGACACCACCGGTGGCGGCGGGGTGTTCGAGCAGGCGGTGACCAGCACGGTCGCGAGCGCCAGCACCGGCACCGCCTTGCGATTCACCCGCACGCCCCGTTCCTCCCCAGATTCCGCCGATCGGGTCAGCCATGCTCCCACGGCCGCGTCCGCGGCCGGAACCGAGATTCCCACACCCGGATCGGCCGGGTCCGGCACCCCTGGGTGCCGCTATGGGAAAGGACGCGCGGAGCACCGTCCGGGTTCCCGGACCGTTCCGGAACGGCGGAACGAACACGCGCCGGACACGGTCCGGGATTCACGCGGTGGTGAACACCAGCCCCCGACCCCTATAAAGATATAAGGAGAAGAACGGCGGAATTCGTGACGTCCCGTCGGCCTATTCTCCACCCACCGTGACGGATGGGCAACGAAAAAACCTCCCGGTGGGGAACACCGGGAGGTTCTTACGCTATTCGACGGTCAGGCGTTGTCGCGGCTCTTCGCGCGCGAACGCTCCTTCGCACGGGTATTGACGTCCAAAGTCACCTTCCGGACGCGGACGACCTCCGGCGCGACCTCGACGCACTCGTCGACGGAGCAGAACTCCAGCGCCTCTTCGAGGCCCATCTTGCGCGGGCGGGCCAGCGTCTCCATCACGTCGGCGGAGGACTGACGCATGTTGGTCAGCTTCTTCTCCTTGGTGATGTTGATGTCGAGGTCCTCGAAGCGCGGGTTCTCGCCCACGACCATGCCCTCGTACACCTCGGCGCCCGGCTCGACGAAGAACGTGCCGCGGTCGGCCAGCTGGATCATCGCGTACGCGGTGACCGGGCCGGTGCGGTCGGCGACCAAGGAGCCGCTGTGGCGGGTGCGGATCTCGCCCGCCCACGGGAAGTAGCCCTCGAACACGTGGTTCGCGATGCCGGTGCCGCGGGTCTCGGTGAGGAAGTCGGTGCGGAAGCTGATCAGGCCGCGCGACGGGAGCACGTACTCCAGCTTGATCCGGCCGGTGCCGTTGCCGCTCATGTCCTCCATGCGGCCCTTGCGGGCGGCCAGGAGCTGGGTGATCGCGCCGAGGTGTTCCTCCGGCGAGTCGATGTAGAGGCGCTCGAACGGCTCGTGCAGCTTGCCGTCGATCGTGCGCAGGACCACCTGCGGCTTGCCGACGGTCAGCTCGAAGCCCTCGCGGCGCATCTGCTCGACGAGGATGGCCAGCGCCAGCTCGCCGCGGCCCTGGACCTCCCACGTGTCGGGGCGCTCGGTCGGCAGGACGCGGATGCTGACGTTACCGATCAGCTCCTGGTCGAGGCGGGCCTTGACCAGCCGCGCGGTGACCTTGTCGCCGCCGTTGCGCCCGGCGAGCGGCGAGGTGTTGACGCCGATGGTCATCGAGATCGCGGGCTCGTCGACGGTGATCCGGGGCAGCGCCACCGGGTTGTCGGAGTCGGCGAGGGTGTCGCCGATCGTGATGTCCGGGATGCCGGCGATGGCGACGAGCTCGCCCGCGCTGGCCTCGGTCGCCGGGACGCGGGTGAGCGCCTCGGTGACCAGCAGCTCGGAGATGCGGACGTTCTGCGTCGTGCCGTCTTCGCGCATCCAGGCGACGGTCTGGCCCTTGCGCAGCTTGCCGGCGTGGATGCGGATCAGCGCGATGCGGCCGAGGAAGTTCGACGCGTCGAGGTTGGTGACCAGCGCCTGCAGCGGCGCGTCGAGGTCGGCCGCGGGCGGCGGGACGTGGCGCAGCAGCGTGTCGAACAGCGGGTCGAGGTTCTCGCTCTCGGGGATCTCGCCGTCGGCGGGCTGCTCCAGGCTCGCCTTGCCGGCGCGCGCGGAGGCGTAGACGACCGGGAGGTCGAGGATCGCGTCGTGGTCGGCGTCCTCGATGTCGCTGGCCAGCTCGAGCAGCAGGTCGTGGGTCTCCTCGACGACCTCGGCGATCCGGGCGTCCGGGCGGTCGGTCTTGTTGACCAGCAGGATCACCGGCAGGCCGGCCTCGAGCGTCTTACGCAGTACGAAACGGGTCTGCGGGAGCGGGCCCTCGGACGCGTCGACCAGCAGGACGACGCCGTCGACCATGGCCAGGCCGCGCTCGACCTCGCCGCCGAAGTCGGCGTGGCCGGGGGTGTCGATGACGTTGATCGTCACCTGGCCCTCGGGCGTCTGGCGGTGGATCGAGGTGTTCTTCGCGAGGATGGTGATGCCCTTTTCCCGCTCGAGCTCACCGGAGTCCATGACGCGGTCGACGACCTCGGCCCGCTCGGCGAAGGCGCCGGACTGGCGCAGCATCGCGTCCACGAGCGTGGTCTTGCCGTGGTCGACGTGGGCGACGATCGCGACGTTGCGCAGGTCGGGCCGGGTCTTACCGGTCGGCCGGCCGGTTTCGACGGTAGCGCTGGCTGCGGGCACGCGAGAACTCCTGAACTTCAAGGGGTGGGTGGCCGCGCAAGCCGTTCAGGCATCCGTGACCGGCTCTGGTCACACGCGGACCTCACCCAGGATACCTGCCACCCCATTGTGAGCGGCCCCACGCCCCCTGGCGGTTAGGCTGACCTAACGTGGAAACCCGGTGGAGGTCGCCGATCCGGAAGGTGCGTGCGCGTGGGCAAGAAGCACGACGACCCGCGGAAGGTCGTGCGCAAGCTGATGAAGGCCGGCAAGGTCAAGAAGAAGTGCTGCCGGTCGAAGCCGCGCTGCAAGAAGTGCCCGGTATTGGCTCTGAAGAAGGCGAAGCTCGATCTCGCTGCTTAGTGGGGCACAGCTTCGTTCAGCAGCCGGAGTTCCGGCGCGGTCTTCGTCGGCGAGAACTCGATGACCTCGTACTGCGCCAGGTGCTTCACGCAGAACGGGTCGGACGCCAGGATGGCGTCGAGCTTCCCGCGGGACATCGGCCGCGTGATGATCACGCCGCCGGTGCGCGGGTTCCGCCGCCCGGACGCCAGGAAGTGGCCGTGCTCGTACTGCTTGTTCAGCCACTCGGCGTGGTCCGGGAGCGCGTAGTCGATTTCCTCGATCGGGGCCGTGTAGTTCAGCAGGACGACATACATGGTTAAGACGGTAGACCCGCGCGGCCGATCCCGCGTCCGAGCGATACCGAGTGGTGACGGTCTCGGCTATGCTGGGTGCATGCACGCGCAGACGTCCAGCTGGTGGCCGCCCTCGGCGGCCGTCTAGTCCTGCGCTGATCACCAGCGGCCGCCCCGGACGGGCGGCCTTTTTCATGCCTTCTCCGGGGTGGTCCCACCTCGGAAGGAAAGTCCATGAGCAAGCTGTCCGGCATCACGCCCTCCGGCCACGTCCACCTCGGCAACTACCTCGGGGCCGTGCGCCGCTGGGCTCGCGAGGGCGGCGCGGACGACCTGTACTTCGTCGCCGACCTGCACGGCATGACGACGCCGCACAACCCGGCGAAACTCCGATCACTGGCGCACGAGCAGCTGGCGGTGCTGATCGCCGCCGGCATCGATCCCGAGCGGGTGTTCGTCCAGTCCGACCTGGCGCGCGAGCTGGGCGCGCTGACGTGGGTACTGGAGTGCACCTGCAACTACGGCGAGGCCGCGCGGATGATCCAGTTCAAGGAGAAGTCCAAGGGACAGGCCGGGGTGCGGCTGTCGCTGCTGACGTACCCGGCCCTGATGGCCGCGGACATCCTGCTGCAGGGTGCGGACGAGGTGCCGGTCGGCGAGGACCAGCGCCAGCACGTCGAGCTGACGCGCACGCTGGCCAAGCGCTTCAACGGCACGTACGGCGACGTGTTCACGATCCCGCGCGCGGTGCTGCCGCCGGCGGGAGCGCGGGTGAAGGACCTCGCGGACCCGACGCGCAAGATGTCGAAGTCGGCGCGCGACGCGGCGGGCGTGGTGTTCGCGCTCGACGAGCCCGACCAGATCCGCCGCAAGATCCGCCGCGCGGTCACCGACGGCGGGACGGTCCCGGTGCACGCGCCGGACACCCGGCCGGGGATGGCGAACCTGCTGGAGATCCTGGCCGCGTGCCGGGGTGGGTCACTGGAGGACCTGGCTTCTACGTTTTCGTCCTATGGGGCGGTGAAGGACGCGGTCGCCGACGCGGTGATCGAGGAGCTGCGGCCGTTGCGCTCGCGGGCGTCGGCGCTGCTCGACGACGTCGCGGAGCTGGACCGGGTCCGCAAGGCGGGTGCGGAGCGGGCCCGCGAGCGCGGGTCCCACCGGCTCGACGCGGCGTTGCGGATGATCGGCGCCAACTGAGGCGCTATTCGAGGCGCTGACTGAGCAGCGCGCGCAGGGCCGGGAGCAGGATCCGGTCGGCGGGCAGCCAGTCGACGTCGTCGAGGTCGTCGAGCCCGAGCCACTGAACGGCCCGGTGCTCGACGGCCCGCGGCTCTTCGCCGGGCGAAACGAGCGTCGCGGCATAGATGCGGAGGACTTTCTCACCGGGCAGCGGGACGTCCTCCCCGACGCGTGCGCCGACTTCGATGACGACGTCGAGTTCCTCGCTGCACTCGCGGGCCAGCGCGAAGGCCTCGGACTCGCCCTCTTCGACGCGGCCACCGGGCAGTTCCCACTGCCCGCTGTGCTTCGGCGGCCAGGCCCGCTGCTGGGCGAGCAGCTTGCCGTCCCGCACCAGGGCGGCACCCACGATCACACCGTTCACAGCCCCGGAATCTACCCGGAAGCCCCACCCCCGGCCGCGCCGGCGATCGTTCCCCGGCCGCCGCGCGCGACCCACCCGGGCAAGGCCCGCCCTCCCAGGGGGTCCGCCCCGCTCCAGCCTATCGGGACCATCCGACGAAACCCGCCCGAAGTCCGCGGCCGGCGCCCGGCTATCCACATCACGGCCAGCCTGTGGGCAACCCAGCCACGGCCACCACCCAGCAGGGCCCACCCACCCTGGGGGTCCGCCCCGCTCCAGCCTATCGGGACCATCCGACGAAACCCGCCCGAAGTTCGCCGCCGGCGACCGACTGTCCACATCACAACCAGCCTGTGGGCAACCCAGCCACGGCCACCCCCGAGCAGGGCCCACCCGCCCTGGGGGTCCGCCCCGCTCCAGCCTATCGAGGCCATCCGACAAAACCCGCCCGACGATCGCCGCCGCCGCCCGACTATCCACATCACAACCAGCCTGTGGACAACCCAGCCACCGCCCGACCACCCGGCCCCTCAGCCGGCCTCCCCCGCGGCCGCCCGCCACACGACCACGAACCGCGCCCCGCCGTCCGGGGACTCGCCCACCTGCACCCGGCCACCCCGGCGGCGCACGGTCTCCGCCACCATCGCCAGCCCCAGCCCCGTCCCACCGGAAGACCGCGCCCGGTCGTCAGCAATCCGGTAGAACCGGTCGAACACCTTCTCGCGGTGTTCCGGGGCGATGCCCGGGCCGTCGTCGTCGACCACCACCCGGACCGACGAGCGCGACGCCAGCACCGACACCACGATCTCCCCGCGCGCGTAGCGGCACGCGTTGCGCAGCAGGTTGTCCAGCACCAGCTCCACCTCCGCGTGTGCGGCCGACGCCCACGCCTGCGCGACCGCGTTGCTCACCCGCGTCTCCGGCGCCCCCGCCGGCAGCCGCGCCACCGCCGCGCGCACCTCGCTCACCAGCTCCACCGGCGAAGCGGCGGGCACCTCCCCCGCGTCCGACCGCGCCAGCGACAACAACCCGTCCAACAGCGAGGACAGCCGCTCGGCCTCGGTCAAGATGTCCGACAACGTCTCCTGGGACAGCTCCGGGTCCGGGTTCGTCACCGCGACCTCGGCCTGCACCCGGATCGACGCGACCGGCGACCGCAGCTCGTGCGCCGCGTCGCCGGTGAACCGCCGGAGCCGCTCGGCCGCCTGCTCCTGGCGCTCCAGCAGCGCGTTGAACTCCTCCGCCAGCGCGCGCAGCTCGTCGTGCGAGTCCGGCAGCGCCAGCCGCGCCCCCGGCGGCAGCGCGCGCACCGAACCCCGCATGCGCGCCACCGGGCGCAGCGACAGCCGGACCACCAGCCACGTCGCGAACCCGGCGACCAGCGCCCCGACCGACGCGACGACCACCAGCCACACGCCGCCGTAGTGCACCGCCGCGGAGAACCCGACCAGTCCGGCGCCGGCCACGACCAGCCGCTGCGACCCGTCCGGCGCGCTGACGACCGTCCCCAGGTACCGCGCGCCGTCGCGCTGGACCGGCTGTCCGGCTTTCAAAGTCGAGACGTCGTACAACGTAAGGCCAGCGGGGGTGCCACCGTCCACCGGCGTGCCCGCGATGTCGAGCACCCGCAGTGTCACCGGTGCCGCGCCGGATAGCGGGCGCCCGGCGCTCACCTCCGCGCCGGCCGGGCCGAGCGCGGCCGAAAGCTCGCGGTCGACCGAGCCGATGAGCAGCGGGGAGAGGTTCGACGCGGCCAGCGCGGCCAGCCCGAGCAGGCAGGCCAGGGTGATCGTCGCGGCCAGCAGGGTGATCCGGACCTGCAGGGACCGGCCCCGCCACCAGGGCATCACGGGGTGATGACCTCGTCGAGTTGCGCGTCGGAGGCGAGGTAGCCGTGCCCGCGGACCGTCCGCAGCAACGCGCCCGCGCCGACCGCGTCCAACTTACGTCGTACGTATCCGACGTAGACCTCGACGAGGTTGCGCGTGACAGCCTGCTCCTCGCCCCAGACCGCGCGCAGCAGCTCGTCCTTCGTGACGACCGTGCCGGCGCGACCGACGAGCACCTCCAGCAGCGCGAATTCGCGCGGGCTCAGCCCGACCTCCTCGCCGTTCCAGTGCACCTGCCGCAGCCCGCGGTCGACCTCCAGCGCGCCCAGCCGCAGCGTGCCGCGGCCCGCTTCCGGCCCGGCGCGGCGCAGGGTCGCCCGGACCTGCGCGACCAGCACGACGAAGGAGAACGGCTTGACGAGGTAGCCGTCGGCGCCGAGGTCGAGGCCGTCGGCCTGGTCGATCTCGCCGTCCTTGGCCGAGACGAGCAGCACCGGCGTCATGACGCCGTCCTTGCGCAGCCGCTCCAGCACGCGGTAGCCGGACAGGCCCGGCAGCATGATGTCGAGCAGGATGACGTCGAACGAGCCCGTGCTCGCCAGCTGCAGGCCGGTCGGCCCGTCCGCGGCGGTGACCACGTCCATGTCCTCCGCGCGCAGCCCGCGTTGCAGTGCTTTCCGCACGCCCGGTTCGTCGTCGACCACCAGCACCCGAGGTTTCACGAGGTTCATCATGGCCGGTTTCCGCAGGTCGTGCGTCAGCTCTCAGCACGATCTCAGCCGGGGAGGGAGAACCTTCAGGGGTATCTCAGCCTCGAGAGGGAAGCGTCGTGGCCAGGGAGCCGGGCACACTCGAGCCCGGGACACCACAGGGAGAGACGCATGAAACCGAAGACGAAGGGCATCACCGCCGCGGTCGTCGGCACCGCGCTCGGTGCGGGCGGGCTCGCGTTCGTCGCGATGCCGGCCAGCGCCGACGACAAGCCGGCGCTGCCGCAGGTGAGCGCCGAAGACCTGGTCCAGTCGGTGCTGAAGGCGAAGCCGGGCGCGTTCGACGGCACGGTGAAGATCAGCAACGACCTGGGGCTGCCGTCGGTGGGGAGCGCGCTGCCGGGGGCGTCGGCGCTGAACATCGACTCCGCGCACATCTTCAGCGACGGCGCCGGCAAGAGCCGCTTGGCCGCCACGCAGGGTGCGAGCCAGGAGACCGTGGTCCACGACGGCACGACCGTCTGGGACTACAGCTCCAAGACGAACACCGCGACGAAGGTGACCATCCCGGCCGACGTGGCCAAGCAGAAGGGCGCGGGCAGCGAGAAGCTGGCCGACCCGGTCGCGGCGTCGACCGAGCTGCTGGCGAAGGTGCGCGAGAGCAGCACGGTGTCGGTCGACGGCACCGCGACCGTCGCCGACCGCCCCGCCTACGAGCTGGTCCTGACGCCGAAGCCGAGCGAGCGGACGCTGCTGCGCGAGATCCGCGTCGCGGTCGACTCGCAGACGCGGATGCCGCTGCGGGTGTCGGTGCTGAGCAACGGCACGTCGACGCCGGCCCTCGAGGTCGCGTTCAGCGAGATCGAGTTCACGCAGCAGCCGGCCGACCTCTTCACCTTCACCCCGCCGAAGGGCGCGAAGGTGCAGGAGAAGACGCCGACGATCGACGACAAGGACAAGGCCCTCGCCGAACAGGCGAAGGACGACGTCAAGGTCGTCGGCGACGGCTGGGACACCGTCGTCACCGGCAAGGTCCCGGCGGACGCGCTGAACGCGGCGCCGAAGCAGCAGTCCGGCCGTGAAGGCCGCGGCGGCAACGCCGACCCGAAGGCGCTGCTCGAGCGCTTCGCCAAGAAGGTCAACGGCGCGTGGGGCAGCGGCTACCTCGTCACCACGAAGGTGGGCAGCGCAGTGCTGACCGACGACGGCCGCTTCGCCGCCGGCGCGGTGCCGGAGCAGGTCCTCTACGAAGCGCTGGGCCAGAAGTGACCAGCACGACTGCGGAAACCGGGGCGGACGTCTCTTCGGAGGTGTCCGCCCCGGCGGTTCCCCTGGCCGCGCGCACGCGGGGGTTGCGCAAGGTCTACGGCAGCACCGTCGCGGTCGACCACGTCGACCTCGACATCCCGGAGGGCGCGGTCGTCGGGATGCTCGGGCCGAACGGCTCGGGCAAGACGACCACCATCCGGATGCTGCTCGGCCTGGTCCGGCCGACCGAGGGCGAAGTCGAGCTGCTCGGCCGTCCGATGCCGGACGCCGCGGCGCACGCGCTGCCGGACGTCGGCGCGCTGGTCGAGGGGCCGGGCTTCCACCCGTTCCTGTCCGGGCGCGACAACCTGCTGCGCTTCGCCGCGGCGGAACCGCGGCTGACGTCGGCCGGGATCCCGTCCGCGGTGGACGCGGCGCTGGAGCGCGTCGGGCTGACCGGCGCCGCGCGCCGACGCTACAAGGGCTACTCGCTCGGCATGAAGCAGCGGCTCGGGCTCGCTTCGGCGTTGCTCGTGCCGCGGAAGATGGTCGTGCTCGACGAGCCGACCAACGGCCTCGATCCTGCGGGTACCAGGGAGATCCGCAGGATCGTCGCCGAGCTGCACGCGGCGGGCGTCACGGTGCTGGTGTCGTCGCACCTGCTGGCCGAGGTGGAGGCGACGTGCACGCACGTGGCCGTACTGCAGTCCGGGAACGTCGTCGCGCAGGGCGAGCTGACCGAGCTGCTGGAGTCCGGCAACGCGGCGCTGCTCGTCCGCACGCCGGACGCGGAAAAGGCCGTGGAGGTGTTGCGCGAGCACCGGATCGGCGTCCGGCTGACCCCGGACGGCGTCCGCGCGGACCTCACGGCGACCGAAGCACCGCGCGTGCTGCAGGTCCTGGTGGGCGCGGGGGTCGCGGTCCACGAGGCGACGCGGGCCCGCACCGGGCTGGAAGACCTGTTCGCGCGGCTGACGGAGGGGGCGGAATGACGGCGGTCCTGGAGGTACCGGCGGTTCGCACGGGCCATGACACGGTGCCGTTGCCGCGGCTGCTGGCCGCGGAGTTGCGCTGGATCTTCCGGCGGCCGCGCACGCTGGCCGTGCTGGGGCTGCTGGCACTGATCCCGATCGTGATCGGCGTCGGCCTGACGCTGGTGGACGACACGGGTTCGCAGGGCGGCGGCCCGGACGACGGCGGCGGAGCGCTGCTGGCGTCCGCGGTGAACAACGCGTTCGTGCTGCCGATCGCGGCGATCGTGATGTCCCTGGCGCTGCTGCTGCCGCTGGCCTCGGCGATGGCGGGCGCGGACGCGATAGCGGGCGAGACGGCCCACGGCACCCTGCGCGGCTGGTTGATCGCCCCGGTCGGCCGCGGCCGCCTGCTGGCGGTCAAGGCGTTCGGCGTCGCGACGGTGTCGGTGGTCTCGGTGCTGGCGATGTGCGTGACGGGCGTGGTGACCGGCCTGATCATCAACGGGACGGACTCGCTGTTCACGCTGTCGGGCACGACGTTGTCCCTGGGCGGCGCGCTGGCCCGCATCCTGCTGGTGGCGGGCTGGGTGGTGCTGCAGCTGTGGGCGGTCGGCGCGGTGGCGCTGGCGATCTCCAGCTGGACGGAACACCCGATGCTGGTGGTGGCGTCGGTCCTGGCGGCCGACATCGTGTTCACGATCCTGGGGTTCTTGACGTCGCTGGATTGGCTGCACCCGTTCCTGTTGACGCAGAACTGGTCGATGGCACCGGCGGAGGTGCTGCAGGACCCGATGGGTGGACAGCTGCTGGGCGAGGGGGCTTTGCGGGCGGCTTGCTACATCGTGATCGGGCTGTCGCTGGCGTACGCCCGCTTGTCCACCCGCGACGGCTGATTTGTCAAGTTCCCCATCCACAGGCGGGGAGTTGTCCACAGATCTGCGAGCGGCGCTTGTTCCCCGGGCCGGGCCGGTAGACTTGGCCTGGGGACGCCCCCCGGGAACGGGTGGGGGCTGCTCTGTGGGCGTCTCCTAGCCCACCAAGGCCACGCCGTCCGGGTCCCGAGTGGCGCGATCCAGCCCTGGCAGCAGCCAGGACTTGAAGGTCGCGAATGTCGCATTCGGGACGTGGGAGGTCTCGAATGACGCATTCGCGGCACAGCCGCGTCCTCCAACGGCCGAGGCCGATCGCCGTTCCGGCTTGAAGCGCGAGCCGAAGGAGACTTTCACCTTCCAGTGCGCCCTGAGCAGAGGCGGGGATGAGCACGTGCGACTTTGCCCCCCGGGATCGGGTGGGGGCTGCTCTGTGGGCGTCTCCTAGCCCACCAAGGCCACGCCGTCCGGGTCGAACTCCAATTTCACCGCGTCCCCCGCCCGCAGGTCCGAAGCCGCCGGGGCTACCGCGTCCACAGTGGACTCGCTCAGCTTCACCACCAGCCGCACGTGCTCGCGCCGGTGTACCGCCGCCACCACCTCACCGTCCACTCCGGACGCAGCCACCCGCAGCGCGTGCGGGCGCAGACCGAGCCGCACCGGGCCGTCCTCCGCCTCCGGCAACCCCACGTCGCCCAGAGATGTATGCGCCACTCCGCCGGCCACCACGCCCTCCACGAACGTCGTCACCCCCAGGAACCGGGCCACGTCGTCGTCCGACGGGTTGCGCCACACCCGGCGGACCGCTCCCTCCTGGCGCACTTCGCCCGCGTCCAGCACCGCCACCCGGTCGGCCAGTGTGAACGCCTCCTCCTGGTCGTGCGTCACCAGCAGCGCCGTGATCTTGCTGCGCCGCAACAGGTCCGCCAGGTCGATCGCCAGCTGTTCGCGCAACCCCGCGTCCAAACCGGACAGCGGCTCGTCCAGCAGCAGCAACCGCGGCTTCGGCGCCAACGCGCGCGCCAACGCCACCCGCTGGGCCTGGCCGCCCGACAGCTCCGTGACACGCCGTCGTTCGAAGCCCGAGAGCCCCACCAGTTCCAGCAGCTCGGCGACCCGCGGCGCCCACGAAGACCGCGGCAACCCGTGCATCCGGAGCCCGAACGCGATGTTCGCCGCGACGTCCCGGTGGCCGAACAGCTGGCCGTCCTGGAACACCAGGCCGAAGCCGCGCTTGTGGACCGGGACCGCGCCGAGGTCGTCGCCGTCCCAGCTCACCGCACCCCGCGCCGATGGCTCCAGTCCCGTGATCGCGCGCAGCAGCGTCGACTTGCCCGACCCCGACGGCCCCAGCAGGGCCAAGACTTCGCCGTCGGCGATGTCCAGGCGGACGTCGCGGACCGCCGCGAACGATCCGTAGTGGACAGTCAGGTCACGCACCGACAGCGCCATCAGAACTCTCCCACCCGGCCGCGCCCAAGCCGGTCGATCAGCGCGACCGCCAGCACCGTCACGAGCATCAACAGCGCGCACGCCGCGTACGCCATCTGGTTGTTCAGCTCCCCCGGACGTCCCATCAGGGACGCGATCGCGACCGGCAGCGTCGGCGCGGTCGGCCGGGCGAGGAAGCTCGTCGCGCCGAATTCGCCGAGCGCGACGACGAACCCGAAGCCGGCCGCCGCGACCAGTGGCCGCAGCGTCAGCGGCAGGTCGATCTCGCGCCACACCCTCAGCGGGCTCGCGCCGAGCGTCGACGCGGCCTGCCGCAATCGGACGTCGACCGAGCGCAGCACGGGCAGCACCATCCGCACGATCAGCGGGATGATCACCAGCGCCTGCGCCAGTGGTACAAGGTAAGGCGACGTCCGGAGGTCGCCCGGCAGCGCGTCCAGCGTCACCAGGTAGCCGAACCCGACGGTCACCGCGGACACCCCGAGCGGCAGCATCAGGACGGCGTCCATCGTCTCGCCCAGTCCGCGCGCGGCTGGGGCCGGCGACCGGCGCAGTGCCACCAGCACCACGGACGCGAGCACGCCGACGACCATCGCGAGCAGCGTCGCGTCGATCGCCACCTTCAGCGAGTTCACCGCGGCGTCCCACCCGGACACCTGCAGCGCACCCTTCTCGCCGGTACTGGTTAACGCTCGATAACCGGCGAGGCTCCACCCGTTCGCACCGGACACCGACTCGAGGAGCAGCGCGACGATCGGCGTCACCAGCAACGCCAGGACGACCCCCGCGGCACCGACGGCCCACCACTCGCCGCCACGCGGCCGCCGCGTCCCCCCGGACCCGATCCGGGCGCTGTCCTTGCGCCGTCGCGCGAGGCCGCCGAGCACCAGAGCTGCGACGACGGCGGCGAACTGGATCAGTGATAGAGCCGCCGCGCCGGACAGGTCCAGGAGGTCGACCGTGCGCAGGTAGATCTCGGTTTCCAGGGTCCGGTAGCGCGCCCCGCCCAGGATCAGGACGACGCCGAAGCTGGTGGCGCAGAACAGGAACACGACGGCCGCGGCGGACGCGATCGCGGGCGCCAGCGCGGGCAGCGTCACCGAGCGGAAGGCCCGCCACGGTGACGCACCCAGCGCGCGAGCGGCGTCGGTCGTCCGCGAGTCCAGCCGCGCCCACAGCCCGGCGACGGTCCGCGCGACGACGGCGACGTTGAAGAACGCGTTGGCCAGCACGATGGGCAGCACGCCGCCGTCCGGCCAGAGCGCCCGGAACGCCAGGCCGACGACGACGGTCGGCAGCACGAACGGCACCAGCACGAGCGTCCGCGCCAGGCCGACACCGGGGAGCCGCACCCGCGCGAGCAGGAACGCCACCGGCAGCCCGGCCACCACGGCCACGACCGTCGACGCGGCCGCGCTCGCGACGGTGAACCCGGCCAGCTGCCAGGTCCGCGCGTCGCCGAGGACGACGTCGAGGCCGCCCGCGGCGAACCCGCGCCCGATGATCGCGAGCACCGGCCACGCGAAGAACACCACCAGGAACCCGATGGGCGCCAGGCCGAGCAGTGCCAGGCCGAGGCCGCGGGCAGTCCGCGGTGGGGCTAGGACTGCACGAGCGTGCGCCATTCGCCGATCCACTTCTCGCGTCCGGCCTGCACCTGGTCCGCCGTGAGCGACTGCGGCTTCTGCGGCAGCGGCGCGACCTGCGCCCAGCCCGCGGGCAGGTCGACGCCCTGGCGCGCCGGGTAGACGTACATGTTCGCCGCCACCGTCGCCTGGAACTGCTGCGACAGCAGGAAGTCGACGACCTTGCGAGCGCTTTCGGTCTGCTTGCCGTTCGCCAGCACGCCGGCGTACTCGACCTGCCGGTAGCAGGTGTCGAGCAGCGCCTTGGTGCGCGGCTTGCCGTCGTCGCCGACCTCGGCGGCGGGCGAAGAGGCGTACGAGACGACGATCGGGCGCGGCCCCTTGCCGGACGAGCCGGAGAAGTCCTTGGTGTAGGCCTCTTCCCAGCCGCTGACGACCTTGAGCCCGTTGGCCTTCAGCTTCGCCCAGTAGTCCTTCCAGCCGGCTTCGCCGTACTTCGCGATGGTGCCGAGGAAGAAAGCCAGCCCGGGCGACGCCGTCGCCGGGTCCTCGGCGACCAGCAGGTCCTTGTACTTCGGGTCGGCGAGGTCGTCGTAGGACTCCGGCGCCGCGATCCCCTTGCTCGTGAAGTAGTTCGTGTCGACGTTGACGCAGACGTCGCCGACGTCGACCGCGGACAGCCGGTGCTCGGGGTCGACGGCGTAGCGCTGCGGCCCGCGGTCGGCCTCGGGGCTGGTGTAGGGCTCGAAGACACCTTCGGCGAGCGCGCGCGAGGCGAACGTCGAGTCGACGCCGTACGCGACGTCGCCGATCGGGTTGGCCTTGGTCAGCACGAGCTTGTTGGTCAGCGATCCGGCGTCGCCCTGCTTGAGCACGGAGATCTTGATGCCCGACTGCTTCTGGAAGGCGTCGAGCACCTCCTGCGGCGCCAGGAAGGAGTCGTGCGTCACGAGGGTGACGGTGGGCGTCTGCTGCGTGCCACCGTCACCGTCCGACAGCGAGCACCCCGCGGCGACGACGCTGACGGCGGCGACGGCCGTCGCGGCGCGAACAGCCCTGCTCTTCATCTACCCTCCTGCACTTCTCCGGACGAGGAGGGAAAGCCCTCCCTTCGCCGGCATGATCCGGTCAGGTGCGAACGGTCGCGGGGTGACCCGCCTCTCAGCCCGGCTGACCGGACTCCCGTGGCAACCGTGCAGCGTAGTCCAGGACGTACGACCATGGAGACATGACGGAAATCTTGAGCGACGCCGAGGCCGACGAACGGCTGGGCGCCGGCTGGACGCGGGCCGGCGCGGTGATTTCGCGCGAGGCGGAGCTGGCGAGCTTCCCGCAGGCGATCGAGGTGGTGGACCGCGTCGCGGTGCTGGCCGAAGCGGCCGACCACCACCCGGACATCGACATCCGCTGGCGCACGCTGACGTTCCGGCTTTCGACGCACTCGGCGGGCGGTTTGACGGAGAAGGACTTCGCCCTGGCGTCGGAGATCGACGCGGTGCTCTCTTCTTTGTGATCCCGGTAACTCTGAGTGCACTTTTCCGCGGTTTCGGCGTCTCTCGGTAAACAGCTTTGCTATGGAGGGACGGCAGTGACCCAGGCGATCGTGGTGGGAACGGCGGCATTCGCGGCGATGGTGGCGGCGGCGGGCGGGGTGGTCTGGTTCACCGCCCGCGGACGCCGTCACCCGGATGCCGGTGACTTCGATCACAGCCGCTAACGAAGGGCAAGATCAGCGCGCTGAGCAGGGCGGAAGCATCGGTTTCGGCCCTAGGAAACGCTATGAACAGCACCGCCGCTCTCACCCCCGCCCAGCGCGCCTGGATCAACGCCCTCGCCCCCGCGGTCGTGCTGATCGCGATCGCCCTGATGGGCCTCCTCGGCTGAGCCGGTCGCCGGCCCGGCTTCCGGGTCAGGCCGGCTTCAGTAGCTCGGCATGTTGGGAATGGCCTTCTCGGCCACTTCGATGAGCGCCAGCACCTTCGGCACGTCGGCCGCCACATCTTCGGCCGTCATCGACGGAGCCTCCGAAGACCGGTACGCGACTTCGTTGCGACGCGCCCGCATCCGGTTGAAGGGCCGCAGAACGTGTCCCAGCGGCGGATCCAGCTGCGCGAGGACCGCTTCGTAGACGGTCACGTGGCCACCGCGGCTCGTCACCCGCAGCCCCTGGTTCTGCAGGACGGCCGCCAGCGCGCGGCGGGCACTGTCGTAGGCCAGCGTGTAAGCGCCTTCCGGGTCCGTGTCCTGCAGCTGCCGCGCCGAAGCGAGGTGGGTGCGGGCCCGGACCAGCTCGGCCTCGGCGGCCTCCCGCGACGCGGGGACGTGCTCGATGGCGCCGCGCGCGATGAACGCGTCGATCCGTTCGCGCCCTTGGTTCCACTGCGGCATCAGGACTCCTGGTCGAGGTTCAGCCGGGCCAGCGGACGATCACGAACGCTGGTGAGGAACGGATCCGTCGTGTCCGCCGCCCACGACTCGGGCGAGATGCGATGCACGTTGACCTCGCGGCCCAGCCGTCGCGACGCGTTCTCGGCCAGGTCGAAGAGCTCGTCCGGATCGGGCGAACCGACGACGAGGACGTCGACGTCGCCGGGCGGCGGTCCCGGCTCGCCGCTGTAGCGCGCGGCCCAGGACCCGTAGATGTAGGCCTCGCGCACGCCCGCCAGCCCGGACAGGGCCTCGGCGAGCAGGGACATCGGCCCGAACGTGACCGCGATGACGTCACTCAGCGGACGGTAGAGCGGGGTGTCCGTGCGGGCTTTGACGAGCCGGCTCCGGCCCACCCGCCGGTCTTCCAGGATGCCGCCGCCGACCAGCCGCTCGACTTCGCGCAGTACGGCCGTGGGCGTGACGCCGCAGGCCTCGGCGAGCTCGGTGATGCTGTATTCGCGATCGGCGTGCAGCAGGACCAGCGCGAGCAGCTCGCCCTGCATGCGCGATCGCAGCAGGGGCAGCAGGCTCGGCGAAGCTTTCATTGGACGCAGCATATCCTGCGTCCAATGAAAGTAACAACCGGTGATCAGACGTTGAAGCGGAACTCCACCACGTCGCCGTCGGCCATGACGTAGTCCTTGCCCTCCATGCGGACCTTGCCCGCCGCGCGGGCCGCGGCCATCGTGCCCGCCTCCATCAGGTCGTCGTAGGAGACGATCTCCGCCTTGATGAAGCCGCGCTCGAAGTCCGTGTGGATCACGCCCGCCGCCTGGGGTGCCGTCGCGCCCTGGGGGATCGTCCAGGCGCGGGACTCCTTGGGGCCCGCCGTCAGGTACGTCTGCAGGCCCAGCGTGTGGAAGCCCGCGCGGGCCAGGGAGTACAGGCCCGGCTCCGGCTGGCCGACCGACTCGAGCAGCTCGCGGACCGACTCCTCGTCGTCCAGCTCCAGCAGCTCCGCCTCGACCTTCGCGTCGAGGAACACCGCGTCCGCCGGCGCGACCAGCTTGGTCAGCTCCTCGCGGCGGGCGTCGTCGGTGAGCACGGACTCGTCGGCGTTGAAGACGTAGAGGAACGGCTTCGTGGTCAGCAGGCTCAGCTCCCGCAACGCCTCGAAGTCGACCTCCTTCTGCGCCTGGAAGAGCGTGCGCCCGGCGTCGAGGATCTCCTTCGCCTTCTGGGCGTTGTCCAGCGCGGGCTTGTTCTCCTTCTTCGTCCGCGCTTCCTTCTCCAGCCGCGGCAGCGCCTTGTCCAGGGTCTGCAGGTCGGCGAGGATCAGCTCGGTGTTGATTGTCTCGATGTCGCTCGAAGGGTCGATCCGGCCGTCGACGTGCACGACGTCCGGGTCGTCGAACACGCGGATGACCTGGCAGATCGCGTTGGCCTCACGGATGTTCGCGAGGAACTTGTTGCCCAGCCCGGCACCCTCGGACGCGCCCTTCACGATGCCCGCGATGTCCACAAAGGACACCACGGCCGGGACCGTCTTCTCCGACTTGTACAGCTCGGCCAGCTTGTCCAGCCGGGGGTCCGGCAGCGGCACGACGCCGACGTTCGGCTCGATCGTCGCGAACGGGTAGTTCGCGGCGAGCACGTCGTTGCGGGTCAGCGCGTTGAACAGGGTGGACTTGCCGACGTTGGGCAGGCCGACGATACCGAGGGTGAGACTCACGATCCCGCAGTCTACGTGGGCCGCGCGGCCGGGGCCCACGCGCCCAACGCGGCGTCGGATTTCCGCCAGCGACCGCGCTGACCTGCTGGCATGCTCGAATCCATGGTCACCGACACGCTTGCCCTCTGGCGCGACGCCGAGCGCTGCTACCGCGTGGTCACCGCCCGCGACTCCCGCTTCGACGGCCAGTTCATCATGGCGGTCCGCACCACGGGCATCTACTGCCGTCCGTCGTGCCCGGCGTCGACGCCGAAGGAGCGGAACGTCCGCTTCTTCCCGACGTCGGCGGCCGCGCAGGCCAACGGCTTCCGCGCCTGCCGCCGCTGCCTGCCGGACGCGGTGCCCGGCTCGCCGGACTGGAACGTGCGCGCCGACCTCGCGGCGCGGGCGATGCGCCTGATCTCCGACGGGACGGTGGAGCGCGAAGGCGTCCCCGGCCTGGCGCGACGGCTCGGCTATTCGGAACGCCAGCTCGGCCGGGTGCTCACCGCCGAGCTGGGCGCGGGCCCGCTCGCGCTGGCCAGGGCGCACCGCGCGCACTCGGCCCGGCTGCTGATCGAGGTGTCGGAGCTACCGCTGACGGACGTCGCCTTCGCGGCGGGCTTCTCCAGCGTGCGGCAGTTCAACGAGACGATCCGCGAGGTGTTCGCGACGACGCCGTCGCAGCTGCGCGCCTTCGCCGCGTCTCGACGTCGACACGACGTGAGCGGAACCCGGCTCAGCCTCCGGTTGCCGTTCCGGCCGCCGTTCGACGCTGTCGGGTTGCTTCGCTTCTTCGCGGCTCACGCGGTTCCGGGCGTCGAAGAGGTGACGTCGACGTCTTACGCGCGGACGTTGCGGCTCGCGCACGGCACCGGCGTGGTCCGGCTGACGCCTTCGTCCGACCACGTGCGCTGCGAGCTGACGCTGACGGACCTGCGCGACCTGGGCAGCGCGGTCAGCCGCGTGCGCCGGCTGCTCGACCTCGACGCCGACCCGGCGGCGGTCACCCGGGTCCTCGGCGCTGATGGGGCGCTGGCCCCGGTGGTGGCGGCCGTGCCGGGGATCCGGGTCCCGGGTGCGGTGGACGGCGAGGAGCTGCTGCTCCGGGCGGTGCTGGAGGGGCCGCTGCCGCCCGGCGACGAGGTTCCGGGCGAGTGGGGCGTGACGCGGCTGTTCCCGACTGCGGCGCAGATCGCCTCGACGGGTCACCCGGTGGCCGAGGCGCTGGCTTCGGGGCAGCTGGACGTGCACGTGGGCCGGGACGCGGCCGACCTGCGGGCGGAGTTGCTGACGTGGGTCGGCCCGTCGACCGCGGACAACGTGGTGATGCGCGTGCTCGGCGCGCCGGACGTGTTGCTGATCGACGACCCCGCGGTCCGTCGCGGGGCCGAGGCGCTGGGCATCGCGCCGGGCTCGCTGCCGGAGCGGGCGCGCGCGTGGACGCCGTGGTGCTCGTACGCGGGGAGGTACTTGCGCCACGCGGCCGGACACGGCTGAGGTCGCGCGGCGGGGCGCCCGGCAGACCTCGACCTGGCTGGCGCCAGCCGGGTCACCGACCGGCCGCCACCCGCTGTCGGCCCGACCCGGCCGGCACTCTCGCTCGGGGCCAGCCCACTCCGGCCGGCCCCTTCGCTCGGCCACACTCGCCCCCGGCGTCAGCCTTCGATGCCGTGCCAGAGGAGCGCCTGCGCCACGATCACCTGGTTGCCGTCGAACGTGGCGGCCGGCGAACCGTGGAGCCGGTAGCCCAGCTCCAGTGCCTCGCTGACCCGGTGGCAGAACTTGGCGTCGTCCGGGCCGGTGAGCAGGCGGTAGCGGGGCAGGTCGTTCGGGGGCGCGTCCGTCATGGCTTCATCTTGTCCGAGTCGTCAACCGGCGCGCACCTCCACTGTCGAGCCCGTGCGGGACTTCCGGACCCGCAGCCGCGTGGGGATGCGCTGCCGCAGCTCCTCGACGTGGGACACCAGGCCGACCACCCGGCCGCCCGCGCGGAGCTCGTCGAGGATGTTCATCACCACGTCGAGGGTTTCGGCGTCCAGCGTGCCGAACCCCTCGTCGACGAACAGCGTGTCCAGCAACGCGCCGCCCGTCTCGCCCGCCACGACGTCGGCCAGCCCGAGCGCCAGTGCCAGCGACGCCAGGAACGACTCGCCGCCGGACAGCGTCTTCGCCGGGCGGATCGTGCCCGAGTAGTCGTCCAGCACGTCGATGCCCAGCCCGCCGCGGGTGCCGCGCGCGCCCGCCGCGTCCGAGTGCACGAACGAGTACCGCCCCTGGCTCATCGTGCGCAGCCGGTGGGTCGCGGCGACCGCCACCTCTTCGAGCCGCGCCGCCAGCACGTACGAGCGCAACGACATCTTCCGGCTGTTCTGCCCGCGCCCGTTGACGACGTCCGCGAGCGCGCGTAGCTCCGCGTACGCCGCTTCGGCCGGTGCGAGGCCGGCGAGTGCCTCGCGCAGCAGGACGGCCAGCCGCGTCAGCTCGTCGTGCTGGGCGGTCGCCACCCGCAGCGCCGCGTACGCGGAGTCGGCACGCGCCCGCGCCAGCTGGGCCGCATCGGCTGCGCGGTCGACGTCCGCGACATCGTCCGGCGAGATCCCGAACAGGTCCGGCTCGGACAGCAACGCCCGCGCCCCCGCCGCAGCGGCTTCCGCCTCGGCGATGCCCTGCTCAAGCTTTTCGATCTGTTCGTCCGGCAGCATCGCGGCCCGCGCCTTCTTCAGCGACGTGAATCCCTTCGCCTTGACCGCGGCCTCGACCAGCGCGCGCTGCTGGGCGACGCGCTCCCGGGCGCCCGCGACGGCCGTTCGGGCCTCGGCGACCCCTTCGAGGGCCTCGGCCAGCCCGACCAGGTGCGTCCGCCGGGCCGTGACGTCCGCGAACTCGCCGCGCCCGGCGACGAGCCGGCGTTCGCGCTCGGCCAGCCGTTCCTCGAGGGCCCGGACGTCGGTCGTGGCCTCGGTCGCCGCCTGTTCGGCTTGACGACGGCGTTCGGTCCGCAGCTCCAGATCGCGCTCGAGGAGAACGACCTGCTCGCCGAGCTTCGCCTTCCCGGCCGCCCGCTCGGTCAGGCCGGCGACCGTGGAGCGCGCTTCGGCCAGCTCCGCGGTGATCGACTCGGCCGTGCGCCCGGCCAGCCGTTCGACCAGCCCGGCCAGCCGCGCCTTCGCTTCCTCCAGCGCGACGACCACCCGCTGCCGCACGGCGTCCGCCGCCTGCTCGGCTTCCTCGGCGGCGCGTTCCTCCGCCGGGTCGACCAGTTCGGCGTCCCGGTTCGCCGGTGCCGGGTGCTCGGCCGACCCGCAGACCGGGCAGGGTGCGCCGGCCGGCAGCGCGGCGGCCAGCTCGGCCGCCATCCCGTCGAGCCGCCGCTCGCGCAGGTCGAGCCGCCGCTGCCGGGCCTCTTGGTGAGCGTCGACGACCTCGCGCAGTTTCGCTTCCCCGCGCCCGACTTTCGCTTGTGCCTCAGGGAGTTCCGCCGCGTCACGTGCGAAGGCCCGCAGCTCGTCCACCCTGGCGCGGGCGCCGTCGAGCTTCGCTTCGGCTTCGGCAGCCGCGAGGGCGTCCGCGCGCAGCTTGGCCAGCTGCCCCGGGATAGCGGCCAGCTCGCTGGTCAGGGCTTCGGCCTGCTGCTGAGCCGTGACGGCGGCCAGTTTTCGGTCGTCCCGACGCATGACGTCGAGCTGCTGTTGCTCGGCCTCTGCGACCAGCTCCGCAACCGCGCCGGCCTCTTCGCGCGCGGTGGCCGCCCGCGCCTTGAGGTCGCCGGTCGCCCGGGTGCCGAACTCCCGCAGCCGAGCGCCACGCTCTTTCTCCGCCTGCTCGGCTTCGGTCAGTTCCGCGGCCCGCCGGTCCAGCAGGTCGGCCTCCACGGCGACCCCGGCCGCCCGCCGCGCGGCCGCGACCTCCTGGGCCCACTCGGCGCGTTGCGGCGCCTGCTCGGTGATCTCCACGAGCCGCAGGTGCGCCGTGCGGACCCGGCGGATCTTCTCGGCGCCCGCGCGTTCTTCCTGCAGGTAGACGTCCGCGCGCTGCGCTGCCGACCGCGTCCGCTCCTCTTCGGCGGTGACTTGCCCGACGCGTTCGGCGGACGCCGCCAGCACGACGTCGACCCACTCCGCCACTTCGGACTCGGGTGGATCCTGCTGGGCTTCTTGCGCGTACCGGGCCAGCAGCTCGCGCACTTTTCCTTGGCGCTGCTCGAGTTCCCGGCCGCGCTCGACGCGCAGGTTCGCGAACCAGCGTTCGACGTCGGCGAAGCGTTCGGTGCCGAACAGCCTTTCGAGGAGCTTCTCGCGCTCGGCGGTGTCGGATCGCAGGAATCGCGCGAACTCGCCCTGCGGCAGCAGCACCACTTGGAAGAACTGGGCCGCCGTCATCCCCAGCAGCCGCTCGACGGTGCGCGCGACCTCCTCGATCCGGATCAGGCCCTCGGGCGGCAGGCCGGCGGGCGCGGCGCCGACCCAGCTCAGCGACACCTTCGCCTGCTGGGTGGTCGTGCCCTCGCCACGCCGTTTCGGCCGCTGGTACTCCGGGTTGCGCAGGATCTTCAGCCGGTGGCCCTGCACGGTCAGCTCCAGCGCGACCTCGGTGATCTGGTCGGGCTCGGCGAGGTCGCAACGCAGCCGCTTGGCCTCGTTGCGGGCGCCGGGAACCACGCCGAACAGGGCGAACGCGATCGCGTCGAGCAACGTGGTCTTGCCCGCACCCGTTTCGCCGTGCAGGAGGAAGAGACCGTCGGCGCCGAGCACGTCGAAGTCGACCACTTCGCGTGCGCAGTACGGCCCGAAGGCTTCGACCTCCAGCCTGTGCAGCCTCATTTCGCGAGCGCCCCCCGGTCGGCCGCTTCCAGGGCCCGGAACAGGAGCTGCTCTTCGCTTTCGGTGGGCGGGGCACCGCGGCAGTCGTCGAGGAAGCTGCGCGAAACCTCGATGTCCGACCGGCCGCGGACGGCGTCGGAGTACCGCAGCGGGGCACCGCTGTGCCCGCCTTCGGGTTCCCACTCCAGGTGCACCGCGAACGGGAACCGCTCGCGCAGCCGCCGCATCGCGTCCACCGGACGCACCCGGTCGGTGACCGTGACCGACAGGAAGTGCTCGAGGAGCTGGTCGTGTTCCGGCCTCACGAGCAGGTCTTCGAGCTCGCCGCGCAGGGTGGCGAGCGCTCTCGGCACCGGCAGCTCGTGCCGGCGGACGTCGGCGAGCCCGCAGGCGTCGAAGTCGAGCAGCCAGACCGATTTGCGTTGCCGCGCCTCGGAAAACGAGTACGCCAGCGGGCTGCCGGAGTACCGCAGGTGCTCGGCCAGCGTCTGCGGGCCGTGGAGGTGGCCGAGCGCCACGTAGTCGACGCCGTCGAAGACCGAGCCGGGCACCTGCTCGACCCCGCCGACCGCGATCGTGCGCTCGGAGTCGGTCGGCTCGCCGCCGGTGACGAAGGCGTGCGCCAGAACGACGGATCGCACCCCGGGCCGGGTTTCGAGGTCCGCGCGGATCCGCCGCATGGCCTCGGTGAGCACGCCGGTGTGGCCGCGCGCGTCCGGCACGCCCAGCGCGTGGCGCGCCGGTTCCGGTTCCAGGTAAGGGATTCCGTAGACGGCGACCGGGCCGTGGGTGTCTTCGAGGAGTACCGGCTCGGCCAGCCCGCCGGCGGTGGTGCGCAGGTGCAGCCCGCCCGCCGCGGCGAACTCCGCGAAGGCGCCGAGCCGAGGCGCGGAGTCGTGGTTTCCGGGCGTGACGATCAATTGCGCGCCCGCAGCGCGGATCCGCGCGACCGCCGCGGTGGCCACCCGGACGGCCTCGGCCGACGGCACCGCGCGGTCGTAGATGTCGCCTGCCACCAGGACGGCGTCGACCGCCTCACCGGCCACGAGGTCGGCGAGGTGCCCGAGCACCGCTTCTTGTTCCGCGAGCAGGTCGGCGCCGTGGAACGTGCGGCCGATGTGCCAGTCGGAGGTGTGCAGGAATCTCACGAGGGCCAAGGTACGACCCGGCCCCGACGAAATCGCGGCGACTCGCCGCAGACTCACTCGAACGTGTGTACGAACACTAGCAGGTACCCGGTTCGACGGCGATCGTAGTGCCGACGCTGTGGAAGCCGAAGCGGTGACGGCGAGCGCGATGTGCCTCGGGGTCCGTGAGCGCCGCAGGGGTCGGAGCGGCGTGCGGGACCGGACACGCCCTGCCGGAATTTCATTTGTTCGCAGGTCAGCTACCCAGAGCGACGGTTCGGCTCCGGTTTTTGTCGGTGCTGTCCGCCATGATGTCTGCGCGGTCCGAACCAGGCGGCCCGGAGGGAGGAGACGGAAGTGGCGACAGTGCTGACCACCGCGGCGATCGTGCTGGCGGTCCTGCTGCTGTTCGCCGTCGCGGTGCTGTGGCGGCTGTACAACGACGGGATGCGCCGGGCGGACGCGGCGGCCCGGCAGGTGGCGGCCGAGCGGGCGAAGTCGGACCAGCAGCAGCTGGCGTTGCGGCGCTACGAGGTCGCGTTCGCCTCGATCAGCGGGCGCGGCGAACTGGGCGAGCAGGTGCTGGTGGAGACCGCGCGAGCGCTGGGGCTGCGGGAGAACCTGCACTTCACGCTGCAGACGGACGTGGGCGGCGGCGGCTCGGCGAAACCGGACATGGTGCTGCGCGTGGGCGGCGACCGCACGGTGCCGGTGGACGCGAAGGCGAGCATGGCGATCTGGGCGGAGGCGGTCGAGACCGACGACCCGGAGGAACGGATCGACGCGTTGCGCGCGCACGTCCGGCAGATCCGGTCGCGGGCGGCCGAACTGGCTGGCAAGGGTTACCAGCGCTGGGCGGACGCGATCTACGGGACGATCATGTTCGTCCCCTCCGACGCGGCCGTGGTCGCGGCGCTGGACACCGACCCGGAGCTGCTGCGCTGGCTCATCGACCGGCGGGTGTTCCTGTGCGGGCCGACCGGCTTCGGGGTACTGGCCTCGGCGGCGCTGTTCGCGGCGAGCGACCGGACACTGGAGGCCGACGTCGAGCAGGTGCGAGCCGGAGCGGCGGCCGCACACCGCGCGGCGGCCGGCGCGGTGGAGGCACTGAACCTGTCGAGCACGCACCTGCAGCGGTTCCTGTCGGCGCGACGGCGGGAGCTGGAGGCATTGGAGGTGTTCCGGGCGACGGTGGCACCACTGACGGACGCGGCCGGTAGTCCGGCCGCGGTTCCGCAGGTGCGGAAGGGGGACGAGCTGGCGGCTAGCTGAGTGGATTGGGTCGGCGGCGCGGGCGGGTTCGGCGGCCGGGCAGGTCGGGCGGCACAGGCAAAACCGGGCGGCTCGGCGGTCCGGGCGGGCTCGGCGGCGCGGGCAGGTCCGGCAGGATCGGCGCGCGGGCAGGTCCGGTGGGTCGGGCTGAGCGGGCAATTCCGGCAGTGCGCGCTGAGCGAGCGGTTCTGGCGGTGTGAGCGAGTCGGCCGAACCGAGATGACTGAACCTCGGCTTCACGGGTATCCCGGCCGAACCGGTGGCCGCGATGCGGGCGGGCGCGCACCCGCGGCTGCCAGCGCCGGTTGTCCGAAATGCCTCTTCGACCAGCGGTTCGCCGACACCGGCAGGCCGGACCGGCCGTAAGCCCCTCACCTGCGGCGACCTGAACGCCCGGGCGGCGGAAAGGAGACAAACCGGCAGCGCGTGCCAAGGGTCTGGACCACAGCCGGGCGACACCCGGCGGGCCTCTCGGGTCACGCCGCCGGGTGGCGATACCCCCACGTCGGCGGCGGTGCTGGCAAGATCTTCACAACCACGAGATACGGTGTTGTCTCGTGACCGCGATTCGCGATCGCCAGAGCGATCCAGATGCCGACGACGCCTCCGTACCGTGGGACGAGCGTCCTGTCGTCGGTTCGAGGCGCGGGCTGCCGTGGTGGGCCGCGGTGCTCGTCGGGTTCGGCCTGGCGATCGTCGGCGCCCTCATCGGCAAGCCGAGCCAGGGCAGCATCCCGGTGATCTTCACCGTCTGCTACATCGCCGGGGCCGTCATCGCGGTCTGCGCGGTGCGGCGGCGAGGGCTGTTCGGGCCGATGGTGATGCCGCCGCTCGTGCTGGCCGTGGTCGTTCCCGGCGTGATCCTGCTGACGTCGGGCTCTCAAGGCGACGACATGCTGTCCAAGGCCCTGAACATCGGCACGCCGCTGATCAACGGCTTCCCGACCATGGCGATCACCACCGGCATCACGCTGCTGATCGGGTTCGTCCGGATCTTCCGCGAACGCGACCCGGACGCCCCGAAGAAGGCTGCCAAGGGCAAGGCGGCCGACCGCCGCCGGACGGACGAAGACGAAGAGAAGCCGTCGACGCGGGCCGCGGCCACCTCGGCCGGCGGTCGTCCGCGGCCGCCCGGGACGAGCCGCACCGGCCAGACACCGGTGCCCCCACGACGCGGCGGCCGTGACGGCGAACCGCCGCGACGGCCCCGCCCGCCCGCGGACGCCGAACGCCGTGCCCCGGCCGACGGCGAACGGCGGGCGACGCGCGGTGGCGCTCCCGCCGAACGCGACCGTGGTGCACGCAAGCCACCGCCATCCGGCTCCGGCCGGCGAACGCCGCCCCCGGCGGACAGCGACCCGCGCCGGCGCGGCGACGCCCCCCGGCGGCGTCCGCGCCCACCCGCGGAGGACGGCCGCGACACGCCGCCGCCGCGCCGCCCCTCCGGCGGCCGAGGTGCCCCGCCGCGCCGAAACCGTCCTTGGGACGACGAAGAACGCTGACGACCAGCGAAAAAGGCCGGTCACCATCCGCGGATGGTGACCGGCCTTTCGCATACGCGGCTTCGAAGGCGGCGACGACCGGCAGCGCGGCGCCATCTCGCGCGGCTGCGAAGGCGCGAGTTGCCCGGCAACCACAGCTCCCCGCAAGCCCACAGGCAAGTACGCGAATTCGGAGACGGCTGGCGGGCCGGAGCCGGGGCGCGCGACTGCAAGGGCGCAAGCTGCCCGGCAACGGCAGCTCCGCACAGGCCGGCAGGCGACTGCGTGGCCTCCGGGCCGCGAGGGCCGACGGCTCGGCGCCGGCGCAGGCGACCGCAAGGACGCGAGCTGGCCAGCAACCGCGGCTCCCCGCAAGCCCACCGTCGACTACGCGATTTCGGAGGCAGCGAGGACGGCAGCTCGCCTGCGGCGCCCCGCATCACCACATCACCCCGCAACGCAATTCGGCGGCGAGCCGCACCCGCGACCCGCCGCCGAACCGACCAAAACCGTCAGACCTTCCGCAGCTCCTTCGGCGGCGCAAAGGTGATCTTCTCGTTCGCCGTCGTCACCTCGTTGACGTCGCCGTAGCCGCGCTCGGCCAGCCAGGCCAACAGCTCCATCACCAGCTCGTCCGGCACCGACGCGCCCGACGTCACCCCCACCGTCGTCACCCCGGACAGCCACGACGGATCCACCTCGTGCGCGAAATCCACCAAGTACGACGCACGCGCCCCAGCCTTCAGGGCCACCTCCACCAGGCGCTTCGAGTTGGACGAGTTCGTCGACCCCACCACCAGGACCAAGTCGCACTCGGCAGCCATCGCCTTGACCGCCACCTGGCGGTTCGTCGTCGCGTAGCAAATGTCGTCGCTCGGGGGGTCCGCCAAGCCCGGGAAGCGCTCGCGGAGCTGGTCGACGCGCTCCATCGTCTCGTCCACCGACAGCGTCGTCTGGGACAGCCAGATCACCTTCGACGGGTCGCGGACCTCGACCTTGTCGACGTCCTCGGCCTTGTCGACCAGCTGGACCTTGTCCGGGGCCTCGCCGGCCGTGCCCTCGACCTCCTCGTGGCCCTCGTGGCCGATCAGCAGGATGTCGTAGTCGTCCTTGGCGAACCTGTTGACCTCCTTGTGGACCTTCGTCACCAAGGGGCAGGTCGCGTCGATCGTGCGCAGGTTCCGGTCGGCCGCCTCCGCGTGGACCATCGGTGACACGCCGTGGGCGGAAAACACCACCAGCGCGCCCTCGGGGACTTCGGACGTCTCGTCGACGAAGATCGCGCCGCGCTCTCGCAGCGTCTCCACCACGTGCTTGTTGTGGACGATCTCCTTGCGGACGTACACCGGGGCGCCGTAGACCTCGAGGGCCTTCTCGACGGCGATCACCGCGCGGTCGACGCCGGCGCAGTAACCACGGGGTTTGGCGAGCAGCACCCGCTTGCCGGAAGCGGTTCCGGTGATCGTCGGGGTACCCGCGGGCTCGATTCCGGGACTCGCTGAACTCATGCCACCCAGGGTACGGGCAGGTCCGAGACGAACTCGAAGTCCCTTTCGGGTGAGCTTCGTCCCTCTACGGAAGTGTGCCGGCGGTCACGCGCTGCGCACTTCCGGTTGGGCAGGGAGGGCAGTCATGCGGCAGGCTGGCACCCATGAAGCCATTCCCGCTCCCCCTCCGGGTCGCCGCGGGCCTCGCCGTCTCCACCGCCGAGCGGGTTCGTGAGCTTCCCCGGCAGCTCGCCGGGCTTCCGGTGACCGTGGTCAGCCAGGTGCTGCAGGCCTCCATGCGCGTCCAGCAGCACGTCACCGAGCTGGCGATCAAGGGCGACAACGCCCTCTCCAGCCTGCGCCCCGTCGAGGACGCGCCCAGCTGGGCGACCTTCGACGAGGACGTCGAACCGGACGTCCGGCCGCCGGTCGCCGAGGTGCCCGAGCCGCGGTCGGAGATCAACGGTCACGTTCCGTCAGTGGCCGAACTCGAAGCGGAACTAGGCGACCCCTGGGCCGACGAAGAGCGCGCGCTCGCCGAGGACCACGCCGAAGGCGAGAACGACGCCCCGGAAGAGCCCAGCAAGCCCAAGCCCGGCACGCCCGCGATCGACAAGAAGACCAAGAGCGAGACGCCGCGGACCAGCGCCGCCGGCTACGAGGGTCCCGCCGGCCTCACCGGCTACGACCAGCTCACCCTCCCGCAGCTGCGGGCCCGGCTGCGCCAGCTGTCGATCTCCCAGCTCGAAACCATCCTCGAGTACGAGCGCGCGCACGCCGACCGCTCGTCCTTCACCGGGATGCTCTCGCGCCGGATCGCCAACGCCCGCAAGGCCGAACGGTCCGGGGAAGACGGCCAAGAGAACGGCCAGTGACCGAAACCGAGACCAGCACCGCCGAAAAGCCCTGGCCGGTCCGCACGGTCGCGCGCAAGATCGGCGACTGGATCCACCGGCTCGGCAGCGTCTGGGTCGAAGGCCAGGTCACGCAGGTCAGCTCGCGGCCGAACACGCAGACCGCGTTCCTGACGCTGCGTGACCCCTCGGCGGACGTCTCGATGTCGGTGACCTGCCCGAACTGGCTGATCCGCGAGATGGAACCACCGCTGCGCGAGGGCGCCAGCGTCGTCGTGCACGCGAAGCCGTCGTTCTTCTTCGGCCGCGGCACGATCAGCCTGCGCGCCGACCAGATCCGCGCCGTCGGCATCGGCGAGCTGCTGGCCCGGATCGAACGCCTCAAGAAGCTCCTGACCGCCGAAGGTCTCTTCTCGGCCCAGCGCAAGCGGCCGATCCCGTTCCTGCCGAAGGGCGTCGGGCTGATCACCGGCCGCGCGTCGGCGGCCGAGCGGGACGTCCTGGCCAACGCGCAGGGACGGTGGCCGCACGTCCGGATCAAGGTGCTCAACACGGCCGTGCAGGGCTCGCAGGCGGTGCCGCAGGTCATGCGCGCGCTGCGGATCTTCGACGCCGACCCCGAGATCGACGTCATCGTCATCGCCCGCGGCGGCGGCAGCGTCGAGGACCTGCTGCCGTTCTCCGACGAGGCGCTCTGCCGCGCGGTGTCGGCAGCGGGGACGCCGGTGGTCAGCGCCATCGGGCACGAACCGGACACCCCGCTGCTCGACTACGTCGCCGACCTGCGGTGTTCCACGCCGACCGACGCCGGCAAGCGGATCGTCCCGGACCTGCGCGAAGAGACCGAGCGCGTCCGCCAGATGCGCGACCGCGGGCGCCGCGCCCTGCACGGCTGGGTCGACACGCAGACGCGCCTGCTGACGCAGCTCCGCAGCCGCCCGTCGCTGGCCGACCCGCTCGGGCCGGTGCAGCGGCGCCAGGACGATGTCGACGTCCACCGCGAACGCGCGCGCCGCGCCATGCTGACGCTGCTCGCCAAGGACCAGGCCGAACTGGCCAGTTCGCGGGCCCGGCTGACCGCGCTCGGGCCGGCCGCGACGCTCGCCCGCGGGTACGCGGTCGTGCAGTTCCTCGATCCCGAAGGCAACCTCCAGGTACTCCGCTCCGTCTCCGAAGTCGAGGCCGGTGCCCAGCTGCGCGTGCGCGTGGGCGACGGCGCGATCGGCGCGGTGGCGGAAGGAGAGCAGGGGTGACGTTCCTCCCGCTGACGGTGGACGCGGCTCGCCGCCTGGGCGCGCGGGCGCTGCTGGACCAGGCGGTGCGCACCGACCGGGCGGCCGCCGAGTGCTGGACGGCGCTGCTCGCCGGCTGCGGCAGCGCGGCGCGCCGCGACCTGGGCCCGCAGCTGCGGCGGCTGTCCGAGGCGACGTCGATGCAGGTCGGCTCGCGCTGGTGGTTCGCCGACGGCGCCGGGCACCGCAAGCGCGTCGCCGGTGCGCAGGAGAACCTCGAAGAGGCGATCGCGGACGGTGACGGCCAGGAGTTCGCCCTCGCCTTCGTCGGGTACGACCACGCGATGGCCAGCGCGGTAGTGTGCGCGAACAGCGTGGAAGCCCGGAAGGTCGGAGAACACCGAGCGTGAGTGAAGCACCCAGCGAGGAACTCGGCTACGAGCAGGCCCGCGACCGTCTCGTCGAGGTCGTCCGGGAGCTCGAGGCCGGTGGTCTGTCCCTCGAGCAGTCGCTCGCGTTGTGGGAGAAGGGCGAGAAGCTCGCGAAGGTCTGTGAGCGCCACCTCGAAGGCGCGCGCGAGCGCATCGAAGCTGCTCTGGCCTCCGTGGAGGACGACTCCGAGCAGTGAGCTAGGCCATGCCGACGGTATCTGGAAACACGGCGGGTATCTGACAGACTGTTGACCCGCCAGTTCCACGATCCGGGAGGCAATGATGTCCGCCGCAGAGAGTCGTCGTGAAGCGCCCGACCGCAACCTCGCGATGGAGCTGGTCCGGGTCACCGAAGCCGCCGCGATGGCCGCCGGCCGCTGGGTCGGCCGCGGCGACAAGATCGGCGGGGACGGCGCGGCCGTCGACGCGATGCGCCAGCTCGTCTCGACGGTGTCGATGCGCGGGGTCGTGGTGATCGGCGAGGGCGAGAAGGACGAAGCGCCCATGCTGTTCAACGGCGAAGAGGTCGGCAACGGCGACGGGCCGGACTGCGACGTCGCGGTCGACCCGGTCGACGGCACGACGCTGATGGCCAAGGGCATGCCGAACGCCCTCGCGGTGCTCGCGGTCGCCGAGCGCGGCGCGATGTTCGACCCGTCCGCGGTGTTCTACATGGAGAAGCTGGCCGTCGGGCCCGAGGCGGCGGGCAAGGTGGAGCTCGGCGCGCCGATCGCGGAGAACATCCGCCGGGTCGCCAAGGCGAAGAACAGCAGCGTCGGCGACGTCACCGTGTGCGTCCTCGACCGGCCGCGCCACGAGCAGATCATCAAGGAGATCCGCGACGCCGGCGCGCGGATCCGGTTCATCTCCGACGGCGACGTCGCGGGCGCGATCGCCGCGGCCCGCCCGACCACCGGCGTCGACATGCTGATCGGCATCGGCGGCACCCCCGAGGGCATCATCGCCGCCTGCGCGATGAAGTGCCTCGGCGGCGAGCTGCAGGGCCGCCTGTGGCCGAAGGACGACGCCGAGCGCGAGAAGGCCATCGGCGCCGGGCACGACCTCGACCGCGTGCTGCTCAACGACGACCTCGTGACCGGCGACAACGTCTTCTTCTGCGCCACCGGCGTCACCGACGGCGACCTGCTGCGCGGGGTCCACTACCGCGAGGGCGGCGCGACGACGCAGTCCATCGTGATGCGGTCCAAGTCCGGGACCGTCAGAATGATCGACGGCTACCACCGGCTCAACAAGCTGCGGGCGTACTCCTCGGTCAACTTCGACGGCCACCTGGACGCGCCCGCCGACGACGTCGTTCCCCCGCTGCCGTAAGGAGTTCCGTGCCCAGGCGACTGCTGGTCCTGCTGGTCCTGGTGTTCGCCCTGGTCCCCGGTACCGCGTCGGCCGGCCCCGCCATCGTCGGGGGCGGCGACGCCGACCAGCCGTACCCGTTCGCGGTGTCGCTGCACACCGCGGCGGGCAAGCTGTTCTGCGCCGGCGCGCTGATCGGCCCCTCCTGGGTCGTCACCGCGGCGCACTGCGCGTTCGACAAGACCCCGCCCGCGATTTCCGTGCGGTCCGGGACCAACGACGTCGGCCAGGGCGGCGAGGTCGGCCAGGTCGCGGACATCGTCGTCAACCCGGCCTTCGACACCCAGAAGCCGGCGGGCGACATCGCGCTGCTGCGGCTGGCGACGCCGGCCAAGGCGGCTCCGATCGCGCTCGCGGCGGCCGCGTCGCCCGGCACCGCGACCCGCATCCTCGGCTGGGGCCAGAAGTGCCCGAAGGTGAACTGCGGCGACATCCCGACGAACCTGCAGCAGCTCGACACGCACATCGTCGAGGGCGCGAAGTGCACGTCGGGGTTCGACGGCACGGCCGAGCTGTGCACGGACAACCCCGGCGGCAAGTCCGGGGCGTGCTTCGGCGACTCCGGCGGCCCGGAGGTCGTCCGCGACGGCGACCACTGGCTGCTCGTCGGCGTCACGAGCCGCCCGGGCAACAACGACCCGCAGTGCGCGACGGCGCCGTCGATCTACACGTCCGTCGTCGCCTACGCGCCGTGGATCGCGGAGAAGACGAAGACCTGACCTACTCGGCGTTGCTCGAGTGGCCCGGGAACAGGTGCGCGTCCGGGTCGAGCGCGACGGCGATGTTGTTGACGGCCGTCGCCGCTTCGCCGAAGCCGGTCGCGATCAGCTTCACCTTGCCCGGGTACGCGGCGACGTCGCCGGCGGCGTAGACGCGTTCGCGCGCGGTCGCCATGGTCGAGTCGACGGCGATCGCGCGGTGGTCGATCTCCAGGCCCCAGCTCTCGATCGGGCCGAGGTCGGCGGTGAACCCGAGCGCCGCGACGACGGCGTTGGCCGGCAGCCGCTCGTCTTCGGCGCCCTTGATCGCGAGGTCGACGGCTTCGAGCGTGCCATCGGCGGCTTCGACGAACCGCGTGACCTCGGCGTCGGTGATGATCCGGGTGCCGAGCTCCCGCGCCTGCCGCACGATGGACTCGGCGGCGCGGAACTTGGCGCGGCGGTGCACGAGCGTCACGCTCGCGGCGACCGGGTGCAGGGCGAGGATCCAGTCGAACGCCGAGTCGCCGCCGCCGACGACCACGACGTGCTGCCCGGCGTGCACGGCCAGCGACGGGACGAAGTGGACCATGCCGCGGCCCAGCCAGCCGTCGCCGGCGGGCAGCGGGCGCGGGGTGAACTCGCCGATGCCCGCGGTGATCAGCACGGCGCCCGCGCGCAGGGTTTCGCCGCCGTCCAGGGTCAGTTCGACGCCGTCGCCGACCGTCTCCAGCTTCTCGGCCTTGCGCCCCAGCAGGTACGTCGGCGCGAACGGCGAGGCCTGCTTCACCAGACCCTCGACCAGGTCCCGGCCGCGGACCTCGGCGAACCCGCCGACGTCGTAGATCATCTTCTCGGGGTACATCGCGGTGACCTGGCCGCCGGGCTCGGGCAGCGAGTCGACCACCGCCATCGAAAGGCCGCGGAACCCGGCGTAGTAGGCGGCGAACAGGCCGGTCGGGCCCGCGCCGATGATCACGAGGTCGTAGGAGTCCCCAGGAACTTCAGTCATGCTCGCTCCAGCCAGTGGTGGATGGCGGTGATCGAGAACACACTCGATCCTAGCCGGAGGCGGGGATGTTCCGGTGCCCGAGCAGGCCGAGCAGCCACGTGTGCCGGATGGCTTCACGGGCGCGGTCGTACGCGTCGTCGGTGGCGAGCCAGATGGCCTGGGTGAGCAGCTCGATCGTCGCGGCGACGACGGTGCGCGCGGTGAACGGCGGCGGCAGCGGCACCAGCGGATCCGTCGTCCGCAACCACGCGGCCGTCCGGTCGAACACCGCTTCACTCGCGCGCAGCACCTCTTCACGCGCTTCGAGTCCCGCGTCGCCGAGGGCGTAGATCTCCAGGAGGACTGCGCGGGCGACCACGGGACGGCGGCGCACGTACCCGACGACGAAGTCGCCACACGCGGCGACGGCGTCCAACGGCTCCGGCGCCTCGGCCGCCACCGCGACACCCTGGTCGAGGAACTGCCCGGTCACCGCCCGGTAGGCGGCGAGGAAAGCGTCCTGCTTACCGGTGAACTGCTCGTAGAACGACGTGCGGGACACCCCGGCCGACGCCGTGACGTGGCCGACCGTCGTGGCCGCGTACCCGCGTTCGCCGACGTTGGCCAGCACCGCTTCGACGAGCCGGGAGCGTTGCGCCGCAGCCACTTCTTCGCGGCTGAGGCTGTGCGGGCCCTTGGGGAGCCGGCGGTCCTGGGTCCTCATCCGCGGCACCGTACCCGGCGGACCGGTCGCGGTGACCGGTCCGCCGGAGCGGGTCAGGCGGGTTGCTCCGGGGCCAGGGAGTTCCCCGCCGGGATGCGCCCGCAGCTCGACGGTGCCGGCTTGCCCGCGAACCGGTCGGCCAGCCAGCCGATCGCGGCCGGCGCCCACGCCGCCGCGCCGCCGACGTGGCTGAGCAGGTCGTACTGCTGGTACTCGATCGACCGGTTGCCGGTGGCGCAGTACTGCCGGGCCAGCGCGCGGACGTCGCCGGCCACCATCACGCCGTCGCCGGTGCCGATGCCCGGGAGGTTGCTCGTGGTGCCTTCGAGGAACCCGGCGTTGCCCTGGGCGATGAACCCGGGGACCGACGGGGTCGGCGCGGAGCCGATGTTGACCTTGTTCACCGCGGCGACGAACGGCGGCACCGAGTTCGGGTTCGCGTACTCGGGCTTCGCGATCTTCTGCCACGTCAGCCCCGGGTACCGGCCGAGGGCGTTGATGATCGACGCGTGCTCGAGGTCGTCGAGCACCTTCAGGCCGTACTCGCTCGCGTACGGCTTCAAGTCGATGCCGAAGCCGCGCGCGACGCCGATCAGCGCCATCGGGATGACGCCGGACCAGACCGGGCTGCCGCCGACGTACTTCAGGTTGTGCGCGGGGTCGACGAGCACGCCGCCTTCGGTGAAGCCGACGAGGTTCGCGTTGACGTCCGGCGCGTAGCCCGGCGCCAGCGCGGCCGCCCAGCCGGTCGCGATCGCGCCGCCCGAGTAGCCGAGGAGCCCGAACTTCGTGCTCTTGGTCATCCCCGTCGCGGCCGAGCTGGTCGCGGCGCGGATGGAGTCGAGGGTGTTCGTGCCGTACTCCGGGCCGGCGGCGAAGTTCGCGGTCTGCCCTTCGGTGTCGGGCACGACGACGTTGTAGCCCAACAGGAGTGACGGGAGGAGCAGCAGCGATTCGCCGTTGGGCAGGAGCCCGCCGAGGGTGATGTCCCCGGCGATCGCCCGCGACGGCGCGTCGGCGGGGTCGAGCGAGTCGTAGGCCGACTGGTACGACACGGCTTTCGTGCTGTCACCGGTGATGCTGCGGACGACCGAGGTGACGTTGGCGGCCGGGCGGCCCTGCGCGTCGGTCGTCCGGTAGAGCAGCTGGACGGCTTTCACCGGCGTCGCGAGCCCGACGACGTGGTAGTTCAGGGTCCGGGTCTTGAGGACCGTCCCGGGTGCGTAGGACGACAGCGGGGTGCTGCCGTCGTAGGTGTAGAAGGAATCGGCTGCCGCGGCGGCCGGGCTCGCCGGCGCGGCGGCGAGGGTGAGCGCGACGGCGGCGGCGAGCGCGGCTGAGCGGACGTGGCTACGGATCATGACTCCCCTTTGAATCATGAAGTGGATCACGCGGATCGCCGTAACCTACCAGCGAGTAGGTGTGGTGTACAGCCGCGTACACGATCGGCGGCCTACCGCGCGACGGGCTCGTGCCGCACCGGGAAGTTGACGGAGTTAGCGATGAAGCACTGGTCGTGGGCGTCGTGGTGCAGCGCGGCCGCCTTCTCGCGCATGCCCTCCTCCGCCACCGTCACCTCCGGGCGCAGGACGACTTCGGTGAAGCGGCCGCCGTGGGCGCCGTCTTCCCGCATGACGCCACTCGCGTTGTCGACGTACCCGGTCACCACCACGCCGGCCCGGGCGCACAGCGACAGGAACGTAAGCATGTGGCATTCGGACAGGGACGCGACCAGCAGGTCTTCCGGGTTCCAGCGGTCGGCCGTGCCCAGGAACGCGGGGTCGGCGGTCCCCGCCAGCGTCGGCTTGCCCGCCGCCTCGACGTCGTGGTCGCGGGAGTAACCGCGGTAGCTCGTGGTTTCGCCGGTCCAGCGGACCGTGACTTCGTAGCGGTGTTCCCGGCTCACTTTCCGGTTCCTTCCAGCGCGGACATCGTCGTCAAGACGTGCTGCCGGGCGAGCGCGGCAGCGTCTTCGGGCCGCCCGTCGGCGATGGCCGCGACCAGGCGCCGGTGCTCGTCGTCGACTTGGCCGGTCCGGGCGGGCGCGGCCAGCGATGCGCGGGTGGAGACGACGATCCGGTCCCACAACCGCGCGAGAGCCTCGGCCGCGGGAGGGTTGTCGGCGAGCCGCGCGATGTGCCCGTGGAACGCACGGTTGCGCCGGACACCTTCGGTGAGATCGCCGCTTCGGGTCGCGCGGTCGGCTTCGGCCGCGAGGTCCTTCAGGCGCGCGAGATCGGCCGGCGCGAGTTCTCCGGAGAGCTGGCGGGTCGCCGTCAGTTCGGCGGTCAGCGCTTCCAGCGCGGCGCGGACGAGGTAGGCGTCCTGCAGGGCTTTCGGGTCCAGCTCGACGACCGTCACACCGCGGCGGGCGGGCTCGACCAGGCCGTCGCTTTCCAACCGGCGCAAGGCCTCCCGCACCGGCGTCCGGCTGACGCCGAGCCGATCGCACAGCGCCTGCTCGGTCACCGCCCGCCCCGCCGGGTAGGTGCCGAGCACAATCAGGCCGCGCGCGTCGTCGTAGACCGACTTCACGGTATCCAATGTATACAAAGACACGCGGGGTGCGCAACGCCACCACGCGCGCGCCGCCGAAGAGGGCCAGAATCGGGGTATGGCTGACGAGGAATACCGGATCGAACACGACACCATGGGCGAGGTCCGCGTGCCGGCCGCCGCGCTCTACCGCGCCCAGACCCAGCGGGCCGTCGAGAACTTCCCCATCTCCGGCCGGGGCCTGGAGCGCGCCCAGATCCGCGCGCTCGGCCTGCTCAAGGCGGCCGCCGCGCGGGTGAACCTCAAGCTGGGCGTGCTCGACGCCGACGTCGCGAACGCCATCGCGGCCGCCGCCGACGAGGTCGCCGAGGGCGCCCACGACGCGCACTTCCCCATCGACGTCTTCCAGACCGGCTCCGGAACGTCGTCGAACATGAACGCCAACGAGGTCATCGCGACGCTCGCGAGCCGCGCCCTCGGCAAGGACGTCCACCCGAACGACCACGTCAACGCGTCGCAGTCGTCGAACGACACCTTCCCGACGACCATCCACGTCGCCGCCACCGAAGCGGTCACCAAGGACGTCATCCCCGCGCTCGAGTACCTGGCCGGCGCCATCGAGGTGCGCGCCGCGGAGTGGGCCGACGTCGTGAAGTCCGGGCGCACGCACCTGATGGACGCCGTGCCGATCACGCTCGGCCAGGAGGCCGGCGCGTGGGCGTCGCAGATCCGGTTCGGCGTCGAACGGCTGAAGTCGGGCCTGCCGCGGCTGGGCGAGCTGCCGATCGGTGGCACCGCGGTCGGGTCGGGCCTCAACGCGCCGGACGGCTTCGGCACGTCGGTCGCCGCGGAGCTGGCCACCGTGACCGGCCTGCCGCTGACCGAGGCCCGCGACCACTTCGAGGCGCAGGCGACCCAGGACAGCGTCGTCGAGACGTCCGGGCACCTGCGCACGGTCGCCGTGTCGCTCAACAAGATCGCGAACGACCTGCGCTGGCTGGGTTCCGGCCCGCGCACCGGCCTCGCCGAGCTGGCGCTGCCGGACCTGCAGCCGGGCTCGTCGATCATGCCGGGCAAGGTGAACCCGGTGATCCCGGAGGCGACGCTGCAGGTCGTCGCGCAGGTGATCGGCAACGACGCGGCCGTCGCCTTCGCCGGTGCCGCCGGCAACTTCCAGCTCAACGTCAACCTGCCGGTGATCGCGCGGAACGTCCTCGAGTCGGCCCGCCTGCTCGCCGCGGTTTCGCGGCTGCTGGCGGACAAGGTGTTCGCGGGCATCACGATCAACACCGAGCGCACGCGCACCTACGCCGAGGGTTCGCCGTCGATCGTGACGCCGTTGAACAAGTACATCGGCTACGAAGAGGCCGCCGCGGTCGCGAAGCAGGCGCTCAAGGAGCTGAAGACGATCCGCGAGGTCGTCATCGAGCGCGGGTACGTCCGCGACGGGAAGCTCACGGAGGAGCAGCTCGACGAGGCCCTCGACGTCCTCCGCATGGCCCGCGGCGGCAAGTAGCTCACCGCCGGCGCAAGCGCTTGTCCGCCAGCGCCGGCGGGGTGTAGTCCTTCTCGGCCGGGTTCAGGTCCGTGCCCGGCGGCACGATCTCGTCGATCCGGTCGAGCACGTCGTCGTCCAGTACGAGGTCCGCGCCTGCCAGCAGGTCATCGAGCTGCTGCGGGGTCCGCGGGCCGATGATCGCCGACGTCACGCCCGGGTGCGCCCGGACGAACGCCGTCGCGAGGTGCGTCATGGGCCGGCCGAGGTCGTCGGCGATCTTCTTCAGCCGCGCGATCGCCTCGAACTTGACGGCGTTCTCCGGCAGCGCCGGGTCGAACTTGTGGAGCTGCAACGTCCGGCGGCCTTCGGAAAGGTCCACATCGGACGGCTTCACGTACTTGCCGGACAGCCAGCCGCTGGCGAGCGGGCTCCACGTCAGCACGCCCATGCCGTACTTCCGCGCGGTCGGCAGCACGGCGGTCTCGATCGCCCGGTTGAAGATCGAGTACGGCGGCTGCTCGGCGCGGAACCGGGCCAGGCCGCGCTTTTCGGCCACCCACTGGGCTTCCACGATCTGCTCGGCCGGGAAGTCCGACGACCCGATCGCGCGGACCTTGCCGGCGCGCACGAAGTCCGTGAGCGCCGAAAGCGTTTCCTCGATGTCGGTGGTCGGGTCGGGCCGGTGGACCTGGTAGAGGTCGATGTAGTCGGTGTCGAGGCGGCGCAGGCTGTCGTCCAGCGCGCGGGTCAGCCAACGCCGGGACAGACCGCCCTGGTTGGGATCGGCTCCCATCGGGAAGAAGCCCTTGGTGGCCAGCACGACCTCGTCGCGGCGGCCCTTCAATGCCTTGCCGACGATCTGCTCGTTCTCGCCATCGGAGTACATGTCCGCGGTGTCCCAGAAGTTCACGCCGGCGTCGAGCGCCGTGTGCAGCATCCGGACGCCCTCTTCGTGATCGGGGTTGCCCCACTTGCCCAGCATCATCGCGCCGAACGCGTACTCGCTGACCGAGATGCCCGTACCGCCCAGAATTCGTCGTTCCATGCCACCACCTTGCGAGTGGGGCGGCGGCCGGACCAGGTCACGCTCAACCTGGGTCTGCCAGTACCAGGCGGGGGATACTGGGGGCATGAGTGACGCAGCCGAGCTGGGCGCCTTCCTGAAGGCGCGCCGCGCCGCCCTGGACCCCGCCGACCTGGGCCTGCCGCCCGGGATCACGCAGCGGCGGGTCAAGGGCCTGCGCCGCGAAGAGCTGGCGCAGCTGTCCGGCATCAGCGTCGACTACTACACGCGGCTCGAGCAGGGCCGCGCGAAGAACGTCTCGGACGCGGTCCTCGACGCGCTGGCCCGCGCGCTGCGCCTCAACGCCGGCGAGGAGTCCTACCTGCGCAACCTCGCCGCGCCGAAGCGCCGGGACGAGCGCGCGCCGCAACGGGTCCGGCCCGAGCTGCAGCAGCTGCTCGACGCCATCCAGGCGCCCGCCTTCGTCTTCGGGCGGTACCTGGACGTGCTGGCGTGGAACGCTCTCGGCGGCGCGGTCGCGTTCGCCTTCGCCGACCTCGAAGAACGCAACATGCCGAAGCTGATCTTCACCGACGAACGTGCGAAGGACCTGCACCCGGAGTACGACGCCGTGTGCCGCGAGCTCGTCGCGAACCTGCGCGCGGAAAGCGGGCGGCACCCCGGCGACCCGCGGTTCACGCAGCTGATCGGCGAGCTTTCGCTGGCCAGCGAGCAGTTCCGGAAGCTGTGGGCCGAGCATGCCGTGCTGGAGAAGGCACAGGGGTGGAAGGTGCTGATGAACCCCGTCGTCGGCGAGCTGCGGCTGCGCTACGAGACGCTGCGGCTGCCCCAGGACCCCGACCAGGGCATGGTCGTCTACCACGCCGAACCGGGGTCGGAGACCGAACGCGCACTCGGCCTGCTGGCCAGCTGGATCGCCGCCGATGAACGGCCGGTGAACACTCGGTCGTCGCAACCCCACGCCGGGTGAGGCCTGCCTAGGCTGCTTGACCTGGGGATCCGGGGGTTAGGAGCAGCACGGTGGGTGTCGGCGCGACCATGCAGTCCCTCGCCGAAATCCTGAGCTCGGACTCCGGCAGCCTCGTCCTGGGCATCGCCGCGCTGGTCGCGATCGCCGCGCCGTTCATCGACCGCTACTTCATCCGGCGGCGGCGGATGACGTTCCGCGTCCTCTACAACTCGAAGATCGGCCTCTCCCCGATCGACCTGCACGACGGCGAAAACGGCTCCGCGCAGGCGGCCCCGCAGCTGGAACAGGTCGCGCGGCTGCTCGACCGGATGAGCATCGTCGTCATCCGCGTCCACAACACCGGCGGGTTCGACATCGCGCCGGGCGACTTCGAAATCCCGCTGTCGTTCACCTTCGGCAGCCGGATCGTCTGGGACGCGCGCGTGTCCGACGCGACCGACGACGGCCTGCGCCAGCACGTCCGCGACGGCCTCGAGTTCTTCACGCGCGACACCCCGCAACGGCCGGTCGAAGGCGTGAAGCTGTCCCGCGTGCGCGCGCTGCTGCCGAAGCGGTTCGCCGGGCTCACCGCTGAGGCACCGCCCGAAGCGCCGGAGTGGCACGGCGTCCGGTTCGCGCGGCTTTCGCTGAAGCGCAAGGAGAAGTTCAAGCTGGTCGTCGTGCTGCGCGAGTCCGACGGCCACGACGGCGAGATCAGCAAGGAGATCGACCACCACGCGCGGCTCGCCGCCGGCCGGATCAAGGACGACCGCAAGCAGCGCCGGTTCGGCTGGCCGGTCATCACGACGGCGGTCGGCGTGCTGCTGACCGGCGCGCTGCTGGCGACGCTGCTCGTCTCGTGGTCGCGGCCAAGCGAATCCGCGCAGTGCGCCACCGGGAAGCTGTCGGTCGAGGGGTCGAGCGCGTTCGTGCCGATCATCGGCAGCATCGCCGCCGAGTACCACGGCCAGTGCGACGGCGCGGCCATCACGACCCGCGCGACCGGCAGCGTCACCGGCGTCCGCGCACTCGCCCCGGTCGACGCGGCGGGCAAGGACGAGCTGGCGGTGCTCTCCGACGGGCGGTCCGGCGAAGCGGGCGCCGACCTGGAGGCGAAGGCCGTCGCGGTGGTCGTGTACAGCCTGGTCGTCAACCGCGCGGCCGGCGTCGACAAGCTGACGACCCAGCAGGTCAAGGACATCTTCAGCGGCCGCGTGCGCAACTGGGACCAGCTGCGGCCGGGCCCGTCGGTGCCGATCGGGATCGTCGGGCGCGGGCAGGAGTCGGGCACGCGCAAGACGTTCGAGCAGAAGGTGCTCGGCGGCGCGGAGGACCGGCTGACGTCGGACTCGTGCCGCAAGCCGGAGCGCGACCCGGCCGCCGCGACCACGCGCTGCGAGCGCGGCACGACCGCCGAGGTGCTCACCGAGGTCGCCGGGGTGCCGGGCGCGATCGGGTACGCCGACGTCCCGGCGGCCAAGGCAGCGGCCGCTCGCGACCAGCAGGTGACGATCGTGCAGCTCGACGGCCACTACCCCGACGTCACGACCGTCGACGCCGGGTACCGGTTCTGGACCGTCGAGTACCTGTACACGAAGGGCGTGCCGTCGAACGGGAGCGTGCTGAAGCTGTTCCTCGACTACCTGGCGAGCCCGACCGCGCGGGCCGAGCTGCAGGACGCCGGGTACACGCCCTGCGTCGCCAAGGACGGGCTGCTCGACCCCCTCTGCACCAGGCCGGACATCTAGACGTTCTGAAATTGTCGGTGGTCCGGGTCATGATGTCCGGGTGTTGCTGAGCGAGTTGGTCCGGGCGTCCGCCGAGCTGGCGGCAACGAGGTCCAGGAAGGCGAAGATCGCCCTCCTGGCCGAAGTGCTGCGCGCCGCCGAGGTCGGCGAGCTGCCCGTGGTGATCGCGTACCTGACCGGGCAGACGGCGCAGGACCGGCTGGGTGCGGGCTGGCGCACCCTGGCCGGGCTGGGCGCCGGTTCGGTGCCGGACCCCGTCGTCACGGTGGCCGAGGTGGACACCGCGCTCACCGCGGCGGCCGGCGTCGCGGCGGGTACGGGCTCCGCGACGCGGCGGCAGGAGGTCCTGCGCGCGTTGTTCGAGCGGCTCACGAAGGACGAGCAGCAGTTCCTGTTCCGGCTGGTCACCGGGGAGCTGCGGCAGGGGGCGCTGGAAGGCGTGATGGTCGACGCCGTCGCGGCGGCGGCCGAGGTGCCCGCCGAGGACGTGCGGCGGGCGTTCATGCTGTCCGGGAAGCTGGGCGTCACCGGGGTCGCGGCGATGACCGGCGGCCAGGCGGCGCTGGCGGAGTTCCGGCTCACGCTGGGCACGCCGATCAAGCCGATGCTGGCGTCGCCGGCGGAGTCGCTCGACGAGGCCGTGGCCGAGCACGCCGAGGCGATCGTCGAGTACAAGATGGACGGTGCGCGGATCCAGGTGCACCGCCAGGGCGACGAGGTGCACGTCTGGACGCGGACGCTGCGCGAGATCACCGGGAGCGTCCAGGAGCTGGTCGAACTCGTGCGGGCGCTGCCGTGCGAGTCGGTGGTGCTGGACGGCGAGACCCTGGCGCTGACCGACGCGGGACGGCCGCGGCCGTTCCAGGACACGATGAGCCGGTTCGGCAGCACGCGCGAGGAGCAGGTCAAGGCGCTGCTGCTGCGGCCGTACTTCTTCGACTGCCTGCACCTCGACGGCGTTGACCTGCTGGACGCACCGCTGTCCGAACGCAACGCGGCGCTGCGCAAGGTCGCCGGGGCGCACGTGATCCCCGGCGAGGTGGGCGTTTCGGGGGCGGCCGCGGTGCTGGAGGCGGCGATGGAGGCCGGGCACGAAGGGGTGATGGTCAAGGACCTGGCGTCGCCGTACGCGGCGGGGCGGCGCGGGCGGGCGTGGCTGAAAGTCAAGCCGGTGCACACGATCGACCTCGTGGTGCTCGCGGCGGAGTGGGGGCACGGCCGGCGCACGGGCAAGCTGTCCAACCTGCACCTGGGCGCCCGCGATCCGGACGGCGGCCCGCCGATCATGGTGGGCAAGACGTTCAAGGGCATGACCGACGAGCTGCTGGCGTGGCAGACGAGGACGTTCCAGGAGATCGAGACCCACCGCGACGACTGGACGGTGTACGTCCGGCCGGAGGTGGTGGTCGAGATCGAGCTGGACAGCGCCCAGGTTTCGACGCGCTACCCGGGCGGGCTCGCGTTGCGGTTCGCGCGGGTCGTCCGCTACCGCCCGGACAAGGACCCGGCGGAGGCGGACACGATCGACACGGTCCGCGGCCTGCTGCACGGCGACCGTTCGGAAGGGAGCTGAAAGCGCTTCGCTGGCAATTAACCGGAAACGGCGCAGTTCGGTTTGTTCGACGCGTGATCATGTCGAGAATTTTCCCCACAGAACGGCGGGCGCGTCGCCGCTACGATGCTGCTCCTCGGAAGCCCCGCTCACCTCCCCGAGCGGTCATGGAGGAGTACAAGTGGCAAGCAAGGAACAGATGAAAGCGGCGATCCACGCCGCTTTCGACGCGGCCGTCGCCGACGGGACGAGCTACACGAAGGTGTACGCCGCGGAAATCAAGCAAAAGAACTTCATCGTTTTCCGCACGACCACCGTCAGCAATTTCGCGGTGGGTTTCCGGCCGGGCCAGACCGACCTCGTCGTCGTCCCGCTCGACGAAAAGAACGGCACGATCACTGCGGGCACCCCGCTGACGATCACGGACGCGAACCGGGCCTCGGTCAAGAAGCGCGACCTGCAGGGCCGCTTCGTCATCAAGACAACGGACGGCCAGACCTTCCGGCTGAGCATCATCCCCTCCGTGCCGAAGCTGCTCGCCGCCAGCTACCAGCTGCCGGTTGACCAGAAAGAGGAGTACGAGGCGTTCACCACCCTCCGGGACGCCCTCACCGCGGCTTGAGTTCTTTCGGGTGCCCCGGTGCCGCCTGGCACCGGGGCACCGCCGCCGGACTTGGCCGAGCCACCCCGGTCGAGCGATACCGGGCCGGCCGTCCACTGTGGAGTTAAGCTCCGCGGATGCGCAGCGAGATGCTCACCCGCGCCTGGTTCGCGGTCACCGCCGTGGTCGCGCTGGCCGGGCTCGTCAGTCAGGTCGTCGCCACCGCGAGCGACCCGGGCGGCCGGGTCGCGAACCTGCTCTCCTTCTTCACCATCGACTCGAACCTGCTCGTCGCCGTCACCTCGGCACTGGTCGCGTTCGGACGAGCCCGCGGCAAGTTGTTCACCGTGCTCATGCTGGACGCGCTCGTCGGCATCATCGTGACCGGCATCGTCTACCAGGTCGCCCTCGCCGGCCTGTACGAGCTGCACGGCCTCTCGCTCTTCTCCGACACCATGCTGCACAAGGTGACGCCGATCCTGTTCGTGCTCGGCTGGCTCCTCGCCGCGCCGCGGGGCGTGCTGACCTGGCCGGCCGTCGGGTGGTCGCTGCTCTACCCGCTCGCCTGGCTCGCCTTCACCCTGCCGCGCGGCGCGCTCACCGGCTTCTACCCCTACCCGTTCGTCGACGCCGGCGCGCTCGGCTACGGCCAGGTCGCGCTCAACTGCGTCTTCATCGGGCTGTTCTTCACCGCGCTCGCCGCCGGCGCGTTCCTCTACGACCGCCGGCTCACGCCCGCACCCGGCGGAACGCGTTGAGCCCGTCGCTCAGCCCGGCCTGGACCAGCGTCGGCAGCGCGCCGCGGCGGTCGACCGGCTTGCCCGCCGCGATCCGGTGCATCTGGCGGGTGTGCCACTGGATCTCCAGCAGGCTGTCGGCCAGCCGGACGCCGGTCTTCGGGCAGCGCCGTTCCGCGCGGACGTCTTCACCGTCGAGCAGCCGCGCCGGCAATCCCGGGTCGACGATCAACGGCCGTCCCAGCCCGACGACGTCCAGCGCGCCCGAGCGCAGGGCCTCCTCCATCCCGTCACGGGTCGCGAAGCCGCCGGTGACCATCAACGCCACGTCGGACACCGAACGCGCCTTCGCCGCGTAGTCCAGGAAGTACGCTTCGCGCGCCTGCGTGCTCGCGCGGCCGGAGCCCATCATCGCGGCCTTCTCGTACGTGCCACCGGACACTTCCAGCAGGTCGACGCCGGTTTCGCCGAGCTCGCGCACGACCTCCAGGGACTCCTCCTCGGTGAAGCCGCCGCGCTGGAAGTCGGCGCTGTTCAGCTTCACCGCCACCGGGACGTCGTTGCCCACGGCCGACCGCACCCGCCGCACCACCTCCAGCAGGAACCGTCGCCGGCGCACCGCGTCGCCGCCCCAGGCGTCCGTGCGCAGGTTCGTCAGCGGCGAGAGGAACTGGGACACGAGGTAGCCGTGGGCGCCGTGGATCTGGACGCCGTGGAAGCCCGCGTCGACGAACGTCCGTGCCGCGACGGCGAAGCGTTCGACGATCGCTTCGATCTCTTCACCGGTCAGCGCGCGCGGAGCGGCGAAGGCGGTGCGGATGCCGCGGTTGCCGAAGGGCACGGCGGACGGCGCCACCGGCTCGCGCGAGAGGTACCGCGGGCTCTGGCGGCCAGGATGGTTGAGCTGGACCCACAGCCGCGTATCGGTGCCCTCGACCGCGCGGGCCCAGGCGCGGAAGCCGGCCGGGTCCGCGGTCGCCGTAACGTTGCGCGGCTCGCCGAGCGCGGCCGGGTCGACCATGACGTTGCCCGTGACCAGCGTCCCGGCGCCGCCGCGGGCCCAGGTGCGGTACAGCTCGTGCAGCTCGCGCGTCGGGGCGTTGCGCCGGTCGCCGAGTTGCTCGCTCAGTGCCGACTTGGCCAGGCGGTTCGGCAGCACGGCGCCGCAGCGCAGCTTCAGCGGTTCGGCCAGGAGCGTCATCGCGTCACATCTCGAACTTACTCGAAGTAAGGTGCCGCGACGGTAGCATACCGACGGTATGTCATCTACCCGTCGAATGACCGTTAGGGTCGCCCCCATGACGGCGATCGTGCAGAACCTGGTGACGTCCGGAACCTTCCAGCTCGACGGCGGAAGCTGGGACGTCGACAACAACGTGTGGATCCTGGGCGACGACACGACGGTGATCGTGATCGACGCGGCCCACGACGCGAAGGCGATCGAAAACGTCGTCGGCGACCGCAAACTGGCCGCGATCGTCTGCACCCACGCGCACAACGACCACGTCAACGCCGCCCCGGAACTCGCGGAGGCCACCGGCGCGCCGATCCTGCTGCACCCGGACGACCGCGTCCTCTGGGACCAGACCCACCCGGACCGCGCGCCGGACGGCGAGCTGAAGGACGGCCAGACGATCACGATCGCGGGCACGGCGCTGAAGGTGATCCACACCCCGGGGCACGCGCCGGGTGCGGTGTGCCTGTACGCGGAGAAGCTGGGTGTGGTGTTCACGGGCGACACGCTGTTCCACGGCGGCCCGGGCGCCACCGGACGGTCCTATTCGGACTACCCGACGATCGTGAAGTCCATCCGCGAGAAGCTGTTCACGCTGCCCGAGGCGACGAAGGTCCACACGGGCCACGGCGAAGGCACCACACTGGGCGCGGAGAAGACGGCGTCCAGCGGCTGGGACGCGGCTTAGGAAAAAGGCGGCACTTTCACGTGAAAGTGCCGCTCAGGAGGTGTGCTTCCGGGCGACGAGGGCGAACTCCTCGATCGCCCGGTCGAACGCGGCACTGGCTTCCCGGACCGGCACGGGCAGGAACCTCCGGTCGAACTTCCCGTCGGTGTCGAGTTCCCACCGGGTGTGGTGGAGTTCCATCTCCTTCTTGCGGAGCAGGTTCGCCTGCTCGACCAGCTCGTCCGGCCCGCTCATCACGAGCAGCCCGTAGAACGCGCGCATGTCCGTGCGGGCCGTGTAGTAGGCGTCGTCGAACTCGATCTCGCGCTGCGCGTCGGTCTCGAGTTCCTCGGCGAGCTCCCGGCGGCGGTGGATCACGTTGATGTCGATGATGTGCTTGCGCGCCCGCGTCGCGGCCTCGATCAGGCCGGCGCAGCGGTCGGCGCGGTCCTGCCGCAGCTTCGCGCGCCGGGCCGCATTGAGCTTCAGCGGTTCGAGCAGCGCGCCCAGCGTCACGCCGACCAGCGACGCGACCGCGGCGATGCCCGCGGCCCCGACCGCCGTCAGCACGTCAGCCGGGGCGCGCTCGGCGAAACCCGCACCCGCTGCTTCGCCTCTTCGGCCAGCGAGCGCGCCCATTGCTGCAACCCCGCGACGTCGATCCCGTGCGGCGGCTCGCTCCGGAACGGCTCGATGTTCGCCGCCCCGCGTTCCAGCAGCGACACCGCGCCCACGTTGTTGCCGCGCGCCGCGTGTGTCAGCCCGACCGCCAGCTGGGCCAAACCGCGCCACAGCTCGCGGGAAGGATCGTCCGTGGTCTTCCACGCGTCCTCGAAGACCTCGTGCGCGTGGAACGGCTTGCCGTCGTCCAGCAGGCGCTGGGCCTCCGCAAGCGTTTGCGCCGGGGTTCTCTCGATGCCTTCGGGCTGGCGCTCGACACCGTCGGCGCCGTACGGCAGCGGGCGGCCGAGACCGTCTCGCGGCCGTGCGTTGCGTGCGCGTCCTTCGGTGTCCCGGTCGCGGCGGCTCATGCCACCAGATCCTGCCACGGGCCCGCCGGGTAGTCTGGTGACTCGTGCGTTTCCTCGACGGCCACCGGCCCGCCCACGACCTGACCTACGACGACGTGTTCCTGCTGCCGAACCGTTCGGACGTGGAGTCCCGCTTCGACGTCGACCTCGCCACCGCGGACGGCACCGGCGCCACCATCCCGATCGTCGTCGCCAACATGACCGCGGTCGCCGGACGGCGGATGGCCGAGACCGTCGCCCGCCGCGGTGGGCTCGTCGTGCTACCCCAAGACGTCGACACCGAAGCCGTCGCGGAGATCGTCGGCTGGGTGAAGAGCCGGCACACCGTGTGGGACACCCCGCTGGTGCTGACCGGCGGTGACGCCGTCGCCGACGCGCTCAACCTGGTTCACAAGCGCGCTCACGGTGCCGTCGTGGTCGTCGACGGCGAAGGCCGCCCGGTCGGCATCGTCGACGAAGCGGCCTGCGCGGGCGTCGACCGCTTCGCGCGCCTCGCCGACGTCGCGCAGCCCGCGACCGTCGCGGTGCCGCTGACCACGCCGTCGCGCGAGGTCTTCGAACTCCTGACCAGCCACGGCGCGAGCCTGGCGCTGGGCCTGGACGCCGAGGGCCGCCTCGCGGGCGTGCTGACCGCCGTCGGCGCGCTGCGCGCGGACATCTACACCCCGGCCGTCGACGACGCGGGCAAGCTGCGCGTCGCGGCCGCGATCGGCGTCAACGGCGATGTCGCGGCGAAGGCCGAAGCCGTCTTGAACTCGGGCGTCGACGTGCTGGTCGTCGACACCGCGCACGGCCACCAGGAGAAGATGATCGCCGCGCTGAAGGCCGTCCGGTCGGTGTCGCCGCAGGTCCCGGTGGTCGCCGGGAACGTCGTCACCGCCGAGGGCACGCGCGACCTGATCCAGGCCGGCGCCGACGTCGTCAAGGTCGGTGTCGGGCCGGGCGCGATGTGCACGACCCGGATGATGACCGGCGTGGGCCGCCCGCAGTTCTCCGCGGTCGCCGACTGCGCGGCCGCCGCGCGCGAGCTGGGCAAGCACGTCTGGGCCGACGGCGGGGTCCGCCACCCGCGGGACGTCGCGCTGGCGCTGGCCGCGGGTGCGTCCGCTGCGATGGTCGGCTCGTGGTTTGCCGGGACGTACGAATCGCCCGGTGACCTGCGGTTCGACGAGCAGGGCCGGCCGTACAAGGAGTCGTTCGGGATGGCGTCGAAGCGCGCGGTGGGCGCGCGGACGCGGACGGACAACGTCTTCGACCGCGCCCGCAAGGCGCTGTTCGAGGAGGGCATCTCGTCGTCGCGGATGGCGCTCGACCCGCAGCGCCCGGGCGTCGAGGACCTGCTGGACTCGATCGGCTCCGGCGTCCGTTCTTCTTGCACCTACGCGGGCGCGCGCACCCTGGAGGAGTTCCACGAGCGCGCGCTGCTGGGCGTCCAGTCGGCAGCGGGATTCGCCGAGGGCCGCCCGCTCCCCTCGGGCTGGTGACGAGCCGGGAGCGGCGCTCGCACGCCGCTCCCGGAGTCCGTCAGCCGTGGTCCTCCAGCATCTCGGTGACCAGGGCGGCGATCGGCGAACGCTCCGAGCGCGTCAGGGTCACGTGCGCGAACAGCGGGTGGCCCTTCAGCTTCTCGATCACCGCCGAGACGCCGTCGTGGCGGCCGACGCGCAGGTTGTCGCGCTGGGCGACGTCGTGCGTGAGCACCACCCGCGACGCCGTGCCGAGCCGCGAAAGCACCGTGAGCAGGACGTTCCGTTCCAGTGACTGCGCCTCGTCGACGATGACGAACGTGTCGTGCAGCGAGCGGCCGCGGATGTGGGTCAGCGGGAGCACCTCGAGCATGCCGCGGTCGAAGACCTCGTCGAGGACCTCCTGGCTGACCAGCGCGCCGAGGGTGTCGAACACCGCCTGCGCCCACGGCTGCATCTTCTCGCTCTCGGACCCGGGCAGGTAGCCGAGGTCCTGGCCGCCGACCGCGTAGACCGGCCGGAACACCACGACCTTGCGGTGCTGACGGCGTTCCATCACCGCCTCGAGGCCGGCGCAGAGGGCGAGCGCCGACTTGCCGGTGCCGGCCCGGCCGCCCAGCGACACGATGCCGACGTCGGAGTCGAGCAGCAGGTCGAGCGCGACGCGCTGCTCGGCGCTGCGGCCGTGCAGGCCGAACGCTTCGCGGTCGCCCCGCACCAGCCGGATGCGCTTGTCCGCCGTGATCCGCCCCAGTGCGCTGGAGCTGCCCGCGAGCAGCCGCAGCCCGGTGTGGCAGGGCAGCTCGGCGAGCTCGTCCATGCCCCACTCGACGGGGTCGACGGTGCTGCCGCCGAACAGCGCGTCCAGCACTTCCTGCTGGACGTCGACGTCCGCCATGCCGGTCCAGCCGGACGGCGTCACCTCCTGCGCGCGGTACTCGTCCGCCTCGAGACCGACGGCCCCGGCCTTGACCCGCAGCGGGATGTCCTTCGTCACCAGCGTGACCGCCGCGTTCTCCGCCGCCAGGTTGAGCGCACAGGCGAGGATGCGGTGGTCGTTGGAGTCGGTCCGGAACCCGGACGGGAGCACCGACGGGTCCGAGTGGTTCAGCTCCACCTGCAGCGTGCCGCCGTGGTCCCCGATGGGGAGCGGCGCGTCGAGCCTGCCGTACTGCCGGCGCAGGTCGTCGAGCATGCGCAGGGATTCCCTGGCGAACCAGCCGAGCTCCGGGTGGTGGCGCTTCGCCTCCAGTTCACTGATGACGACCAGCGGAAGCACGACAGCGTGCTCGGCGAACCGAGTGACCGCCCAGGGGTCCGACAGGAGGACCGACGTGTCGAGCACGTACATGTGCTGCTGGGATTCGGGCGAGGTCGAGGCTTTCTCCGGGCCAGGAACGGCACCGGTCGAAGAGCGGCCAGAGGCCTTACGGGGCAAACGCTGCGCAGTCACGACGGCATCTCCCTCGAGGGCGTGTGCACCTCACGCCCGCACTCGCTGGGCCGGGCACCTCCCTGGCTGGACCACTCCTCCTGACCGGTGGGTCAGGCGGCGCGGCCACGAGGGCCGGGTGCCGGCCCCCTCGTGCGTCTCGTGGGCGGCTGCGCCGCCCCCTCGATCACCGTCACGACCAGGGCCTCCCGCGAGGACCCGCACGGAACGCGTGCCCTCACCTCGGAAGGTACCTACGAATGCCGGATCGCGCAGGGAGCCAACACGGTGATTCGCCAGATCGTCACCTCACTGTCGGTCGCCCGACATCGACGCCTCGTGACCGTGACCCTGCGTCATCAACCGCTCGATCGATGCACACCCGCCGGAATGATCTTGACCGAATTACTGACCCGTCGTATTCACAAGATCGGCTGACGGCCTTTTACCACGTTCGGTTGCGTGGCGCATTTCGCGCTGCCAAGAGTGAACCGGTCCGGGTGAAAGCGCCTGCTACCGGCTCACACAATGGGCGTACATGCCGGACGAAACGTCTGATCGACAGGTAATTTTCTCACTGCGGGACACACCACCGGACCCCCGGTGCCCCATTCCCAACAGTTCTACCTAGGAGTGTGCGAAGTGCTGAAGAAGGCTGGTTTCGTCGCGGCCACCGCTGCGGGCCTCATGATGATCGGCAGCACCGCGTTCGCCGCGACGGGCGACACGACGGGCACCCCGGACCCGACGTTCGGCGATGCCTACGCCACGTTCATCGAGGGCGGCGGCGCTCTGGGCTACGGTGCGGCCTCCCTGGTCGCGGGTGCCTACACGGGCATCGCCACCACCCCGGCGCTGATCCTCCACTCGCTGGAGCACCACCACCACTGAGTGTGGCCGCCGAAGGGCCCCGGAGTCCGCTCCGGGGCCCTTCGGCGTTTCGGCGAAGCGTCAGGAACCGAAGCGGCGGTGGCGCCAGGCGTAGTCGCGCATCGCGCGCAGGAAGTCGACGCGGCGGAATGCCGGCCAATACGCTTCGGTGAACCAGAATTCCGAATGCGCGGACTGCCAGAGCAGAAAACCGGAAAGCCGTTGTTCACCCGAAGTTCGGATGATGAGGTCCGGATCCGGCTGCCCGGACGTGTAGAGGTGCTCCGAGATGTGGTCGACGTCGAGGATCTTCGCGAGTTCCTGGATCGTGCGGCCCTCGTCGGCGTGCTGGAGCAGCAGCTTGCGCACGGCGTCCGCGATTTCCTGGCGCCCGCCGTAACCGACCGCGACGTTGACCTCCATCCCGGTCCGCCCCTCGGTGCGCGCGGCGGCTTCGCTGAGTCGCTTGGCGACGTCGCTGGGTAACAGGTCGAGCGCGCCGACGATCCGCAGCTGCCAGGTCTTGCCGGGCGCGGAAAGCTCGTCGGTGACGCCGGTGATGATCTTCAGCAGCGGCGTGAGCTCGTCCGGGTCGCGGTTGAGGTTGTCGGTCGAGAGCAGCCACATGGTGACGACCTCGACTTCGGCCTCCTGACACCAGCTCAGGAAGTCCGCGATCTTCTTCGCGCCGGCGCGGTGGCCGTCCGAAACGTCCGTGAAGCCCGCTTCACGGGCCCAACGGCGGTTGCCGTCGAGCATGATGGCGATGTGCCGGGGATGCCGGCCGGCGGCCTGCTGGATGAGGCGCCGGCCGTAGACGCTGTAGACGACGTCGGACAAGAAGGAACGCACGCTCACGTCGAGGAAGCCTACGCACTCGGTGTGAGGCGCGTGACTTGACCGCTGCCGGGGAACCTACGGTCCCGTAACCTGGAGTGGTGAGCCTGACGACGGAACCACCCGAGCCCGTTGTGGACCTCCGCCCTCGGCTGCGGGGCCACATCCACTTTTGGACGTTCTTCGGCGCTTTGGCCGCGGTGGGGGCGCTGGTCAGTTTGGCCGCCACCACTGTGTCGCCTTTGGCCGCTTTGTCCACTTCGGTCTATGGGCTGACGATTCTAGGACTCTTCGGGGTCAGTGCTCTGTACCACCGGCGGTTTTGGGGTCCTCGGGCTTACAAGTGGATGAAGCGTGCTGACCACTCGATGATTTTTCTCTTCATCGCGGGGACTTATACGCCGTTTACTCTTTTGGCTATGTCTCAGCCTACGGGGTACGTGATCCTTTCGATCGTTTGGGGTGGGGCCGTTCTTGGGGTTGGGCTCAAGATGCTTTGGCCTCATGCTCCGCGGTGGGTTGGGGTTCCGATCTACATCGCTTTGGGTTGGGTTGCGGTTTTCGTCTTCCCTGAGTTGTTGGCTCACGCTGGGGTTGCGGCGCTGGTTTTGCTTTGTGTGGGCGGGTTGTTCTATACGGTTGGTGCTGTTTTTTATGCCGTCAAGTGGCCTAACCATTTTCCGGATACCTTTGGGTATCATGAATACTTTCACGTCTGTACTGTTTTGGCGGCTGCTTCGCATTACATTGCCATTTGGTTGGCGATGTACGCGTAGGTTGGCATGCCCCTTCATCCCGATCTCTTTATTGTGACTACGGCCGGCAGTACCGCGTCAAGACGGGAAAGCGTGTCTTGACCCGGTGCTGCCGGCCGTGTTCTGGCTTGGGATCGGGATGCAGGGGCGGGTCTGGATGCTGGGTGCTTGCTTTCCGCTGCCGACTGTCTGTTCGGCTGCTGGCTCCCGCACTTTTCGCTGTCGGGTGCCGGCCTGCTCGCTGGCCCCCGCCTTTTGCCGTGTCGGGTGCCGGTTGGCTGCTGGCTCCCGCGCTTGCTCTGTCGGCTGCCTGTTTTCCTTTGTCAGCCGAACATTCCCGGCTGGTACTCACCCGCCGGGTTGCGGGCGATCACGTTCAGCCTGTTCCACGTGTTGATCTCGGCCACCAAGCACACCAGTGCGCCGATCTGCTCCTCGTCGTAGTGCTTTTGCACCTGCTCCCACGTCTCGTCGCTCACCCCCGCGTGGTTGTCCGCCAGGCGCGTTCCCTCCTCCGCCAGCGCCAGGGCCGCTCGCTCGGCCTCCGTGAACACCACCGCTTCGCGCCAGGCCGCCACCATTGCCAGGCGGACCGCCGTTTCTCCTGCCGCCGCCGCGTCCTTCGTGTGCATGTCCAGGCACATTCCGCAGCCGTTGATCTGGCTTGCCCGGATCTTCACCAGCTCCTGCGTCGCCTTCGGGAGCGAGGACTCCTCGATCGGGCGGGATGCTGCGATCAGGCGCTTGAAGAACTTGCTCGTGACCTCGTTCTCGAACATGTTGAAGCGGGGTTCCATGACCGTTTCCCTTCGTCGGTGTCACACCCTTGACGAGGTGCGCGACGGCCTTGTGACAGCGGGGGAAGTGGCGCCGGTCACATCCACACCTTCGCGTCATCACCCACCTTCCCGATCACCGCTTACACACCCCTTCCGACCTGGTGAAACCTGGCGGATCTTGCCAGTGGACACGGGTCTCAAACCACCACTTTCCGGGGTCACCCACGGGAACACCACGACGGTTGCCGTGATCACCCGCGCGTCCCACGGTGGCTTCTACAGACACCGACGCGCGAAAGGAGCAGCACCGCGATGGCCAAGACCATGCAGCCCCAGGAGCTCATCGACAGTGCCGTGGTCGACCCGGCCGGGAACAAGCTCGGGAAGGTCGGCAACGTCTACCTCGCCGACGCCACGCACCAGCCGGAGTGGATCACCGTCAAGACCGGCCTCTTCGGCACCAAGGAGAGCTTCGTCCCCCTCTCCGGCGCGCACACCGACAAGGACGGCGTGCACGTCCAGGTCGACAAGGACGCCGTTTCGGATGCGCCGCGCATCGATGCCGATGGGCACCTCTCGCCCGAGGAAAGCACCCAGCTCTACCAGCACTACGGGCTGCCGATGCCGCGTACCTCGGCGGACGGCCGGATGGGTGACCGGACGCAGGGCCGGGATCCCGCCATGGGCGGCCGCGGCCGGGCCGGGATGGACGCCGGGACCCGGGGGAAGTCCGACAAGAACGAGATGACGCGGTCCGAGGAACGGCTGAACGTCGGCACCGAACAGGTCGAGACCGGGCACGTCCGGCTGCGCAAGTACGTCGTCACCGAAGAGCAGCAGGTCACCGTCCCCGTGCGGCACGAAGAGGTGCGCATCGAACGCGAGCCGATCAAGGACGGGCAGCGCGGGGCCGACATCGGTGAGGCCGAACAGGACGTCGTCCTGCACGCCGAGAAACCCGTGGTGAGCAAGGAGAGCGTGCCGGTCGAACGGGCTCGGCTGCGCAAGGAGACCGTGACCGACGAGCAGACCGTCTCCGGCAAGGTCCGCAAGGAACAGTTCGAAGTGACCGACGACGAGGGCAAGAAGCACCGCCGGTCCTGACGAACGCGCGGGGGTGGCCGGTTCCCGACACCGGCCACCCCCGTCGTCATGCCCGCAGCATCGGCGCCGCCAGGAACTGCTCGGGGATGGCAAACGCGTCCACCAGCGCCCGCGCGTGGGGACGCAGCTGGGCGCACAAGCTGTTCACCGCCGCCGTCACGGCCTTGCCGCGCGACGCCGTCAAGCGGCCGTGGCCCAGGAACCAGGCCAAATCCTCCTCTATCGCCGATAGGGCGTAGAGGTCACACACCCTCTCTAGCAGTGATCGGGCGTCCGGATCCTCGCAACGCTCGACCGCCGCGGCGAACGCCTCCAGCACCAGGCGCTCCATGTGCACGCGGCCCGCGCGCAGCACGTGGTCCTGCGCCGCGTTGAACACCCCGAACGGGTCCTCGGCCGCCTTGCGCAGGCGCTTCGCCACTCCTTCGACCACGTGCTCCTCGCGGTCTTCGAACAGCTTCAGCTGCCACTCGCGGCGGAAGAACACGTCCGCGTCGGACCCTTCGGTGAGCGACTCGAGCGCCTTGCGCACCGAAGTCCGCTCCAGCAACGTGTTGACCACCTGGTCGGTGAAGAACCGGGCCGTGGCCAGCGGCGAAAGGTCCTGGAAGTCCTGCTTGTAGCTGGTCAGCAGGCCCTTCGCGACCAGCTGCAGCAGCACCGTGTTGTCGCCTTCGAACGTCGTGAACACGTCCGTGTCGGCCTTCAGGCCCGGGAGGATGTTCTCCGCGAGGTAACCCGCGCCGCCGCACGCCTCGCGTGCCGCCTGGATCGTCGCCGTCGCGTGCCACGTGTTCAGCGCCTTCAGGCCGGCCGCGCGCGACTCCAGCTCGCGCTGCTCCTCCTCCGGTGCCGACGAGTCGATGTCGTGCAGCTTCGACACCAGCTCTTCCTGCGCGAAGTGCAACGCGTACGTCTTCGCCAGCGCCGGCAGCAGCTTCCGCTGGTGGCCGAGGTAGTCGAGGATGACGACCTCGTCGCCGTCCGGCGTCAGGAACTGACGACGTTGCTCGCCGTAGCGGATCGCCAGGGCCAGCGCGCGCTTCGTCGCGCTCCCCGCGCTGCCGCCGACGCTCACCCGGCCGCGGATCAGCGTCCCCAGCATCGTGAAGAACCGGCGGCTGTCGCTTTCGATCGGGCTCGAGTACGTCCCGTCCTCGGCGACGTCGCCGAAGCGGTTCAGCAGCGCTTCGCGGGGCACCCGGACGTTGTCGAAGCTCAACCGTCCGTTGTCGACGCCGTTCAGGCCGGCCTTCGGACCGCAGTCCTCGATGGACACTCCCGGCATCGGCGCGCCCGACTCGTCCCGGATCGGCACCATGAACGCGTGCACGCCCCGGGACTCCCCGCCGGTGACCAGCTGCGCGAACACCACCGCCATCCGCCCGTCGCGGGCCGCGTTGCCGATGTATTCCTTCTGCGCCATCGCATCCGGTGTGTGGACGACGAACCCGCCGTCGGTGAAGGTCGCCGTGGTGCGCAGGTGCTGGACGTCGGAACCGTGGCCGTGCTCGGTCATCGCGAAGCAGCCGAGCAGGCGGAGGTCCATGATCTCGCGCAGGTACCGCGCGTGGTGGCGCTCGGTGCCGAGCAGCTGGACGGCGCCGCCGAACAGTCCCCATTGGACACCGGCCTTGACCATCAGCGACAGGTCGCCGTAGCCGAGCAGCTCGAACGACGTCACCGAGCCGCCGACGTCGCCACCACCGCCGTACGCCGGGTCGAAACCCAGGCCGGGCCGATCGGTTTCGGCGAGCGCGCGCAGCTGGTCGAGCACCTGGGCGCGGTGCGCTTCGACGCCGAGGTCCACCGGGTCCCGGAACTCGGCGCCGGCCATCTGCGCGCGGACCCCACGGCGCAGCTCGGCCCAGCGGCCGTCGAGGACGGTGGTCAGCGCGTCCGGATCGACCTTCGATGGCACTTCGGGAACGTCCACGGCTACCTCCGGAAAGGACTGACGGCAGGCTTCCTACTCGTTGGTAGCAAGCCTGCCGCAAGCGCGCCGATCGCGCAGGTTCAGATCGGCTCGCCGTTCACCGTCACATCGCTGAACTTGGGGTTGTCCACGTACTTCAGCGTGTTCGAGGTGTCGGACACTCCCTCAAACGTGGAGTTCACCACGGTGAACCCGTGCACGTGCGCGTTCGGCAGCCCGCTGACGTCGAACGTCTTGCCTGCGATCTTCGTGCTCGAACAGTTGCCGATCGTGAACGGCCCGAAGGACGGGACGTGGTCGCCGGCCTGGCTGTTGTAGGTCGACGTCACGAACACGAAGTTCCGCGCGAAGGTGCCCGAAACGCTGTCGAGGTTGATGTTCTCCGAGAACCCGCCACGCAGCGTGTTCGACTTCACGTAGAGCGCAAACTTCGTGTCACCCTTCACGGTGAGCCGGTACGCGTAGACGTTGCGGATCCCGCCGGTCTGCTCGCTGCCGCAGGTGATCGCGCCCCAGTTGCCGTTCATCACGCAGTTCACGACGACGAGGTTCTGGCACGGGACGTTCACCCGCCGCCCGTCGGCGTCGCGGCCGGACTTGATCGCGATGTTGTCGTCGTGCGCGCCGAGGGTGCAGTTCGCGACGACGACGTGGTCGCACGACTCGGGGTCGCAGCCGTCGGTGTTGGAGTGAGCGGTGCTGGGGTCGGTGCTGACGCCGTCGACGGTGACGTTGCGGCACAGCGTCGGGTGCAGCTGCCAGAACATGGAGTTCTTCAGCGTGACGCCTTGGATCAGCACGTTCTCGCAGGCGTACGGCTCGACGAACGCCGAACGCATGGTGTGCCCGGAGCCGGGTACGACCCGCTTCTCCGGCGGGATTCCCTTGGCCACCAGCGTTTCCAGGTACGCGCGGTCGCTGCCCTTGTTCCACGACGACGTGGCGGCGGCGTCGAGGGTGCCGCTGCCGGTGAGGCCGATGTTCTTCTGCCCGTTGGCGTAGATCATCGGCGACCGGTTGACGCATTCGATGCCTTCGTACCGCGTCAGCACGTTCGGGAACTTCGAGGCGTCGCCGCCGAACTTGAGCACCGCACCCTTTTCCAGGTGCAGGTCGACGTTGCTCTTGAGGTGGATCGCGCCGGTGAAGAAGGTGCCGCCGGGAACGACCACGTGGCCGCCGCCGGCCGCGGCGCAGGCGTCGATCGCCTTCTTGATCGCCGCGGTGTTGTCGGTCCTGCCGTCGTTCTTCGCGCCGTAACCGGTGATCGGGAAGCTCCGGTCCGGGAACGCGGGGATCGTGGTGGCCGCGACGATGTCGTTCGCGGCCGGCCACGGGAGGGTGGGAACGTCGACGCGGTACCGGCGCTCGATCGGGATCGCGGGGACGAGGGAAACCGCCAGAGTGCCCTTGATCAGCTGCCGCCGGGTGAACCTGCCGTCCATGGACGCCTTCCTTCACGGGAAAGACCAGGTGCGACGGCGGAACCACGGCACGGACCGTGGGCACGACGAACTTTAGGGGGTGACTCGGCCGCGGGTCCAGCCTGCGCGGCCGGCGCGAGCTGCGAGGACCAAGACTCGTCGTGAGTGAGAAACAGTGTTCTAACCCTGTTTCTCACTCACCAACCGGGGGCTATCCCCGGGGGGGCCCGTGGGACCCCGGGCGTCGCCCCTGGGCAGAGCGAGCCGCCCCACG